>RFGU01000221.1 GCA_003696955.1 Deltaproteobacteria bacterium
CACGACCCACGACGCCGAGCCCTACGAGAGCCTGCGCATGCGCCGCCGCAGCCTGCGCGGTGCGTCCTCACCGCGTTGACCCCATTCGGGACGGATCGTCTTCCCGAAGGCCCCGATTTTGCGTGACCGCCAGGATGGAGCGCTTTCGGGAGGGCTTACGGTCCCCTTAGAATCGCGGGAGCGTCGCGACATGGACGAGTGTGACCCAACGCTTCGTTCCTCCTGGTGGGTGGATCGCGGCTTCGTGGTTTGCTCCCGTCTCCTTCGCCCTCGCGGCTCCAACGCAATTGGGCCAGCCGGCGGTACGAGCCAACTTCGAAACCCTGACGGTGCATTTGCCCTACGACGGAGACAGCGGCGAGGACGTCTCGGCCGAGCTGGCCGTGCGAGCCGCGGGGGAGGCCACCTGGAGGCCGGCCCATCCCCTGAGCCGCACCCTCTTGGAGGGGGCGCGCCGCTTGTCCGGCGTCGTGGTGGGGCTCGATCCAGGAGAGGAGTACGAGCTGCGCATCGAGGTGACGGATCCCGACGGCGTGGAGGGAGATCCGGTGGTGGTGCTTTCGGCCAGCACGCGGGCAGAACCGGCCATGCCCGGGGCCGCCACGATCCACGTCGATCCGGCGGGCGACGACGGAGCTGCGGGCACGCTCGAGACCCCCTTGCGTACCATTCAGGCCGCTGTCGATCGAGCTGGGCCGGGCGACGTGGTGGAGGTCCACCCGGGCCGGTACCGCGAGGCGGTGGTCATCTCGTCCGGCGGTGCGCCCGGGGAAGCTTTCGTCCTGCGGGCGCAGCTGGGCGCCGTCCTCGACGGATCGCATCCCGAAATCGACGGAAGTGGGTGGGCCGTCGAGAGCGAGCTTGCCGGCGGCTTCACCGTCTATCGCCGGGATGCGCCGGCCGGCTTCTCCGGAACCTTCGCAATGGTGGACGGGCGGCGGGTCTACCCCTACGACACCCTCGCGGACCTCGAGTCGCGCGCGGCCGACGCCGCCGCGGCGGCGGAGGTCACCGCCGGGTTCTATGGCCCCTCCGTAGGCGGCTTCGTCGTCGAAGGGGGTGTGATGTATCTGCTGACGCCGGAGGGGGACGATCCAAGTGGGCATGAGGTCCGGGTCAACGCGCTCGACTCGGGCGTGCGCATCCTAGGTGCCAGCGACGTCGTCGTCGAAGGATTGACGATCGAGAACTACGGGCCTACGGGGGAGAGCGGGACCTCTCGCGGGATCGAGGTGGTGGACAGTGCGGACGTGGTGGTGCGAAACGTGGTGGCGCGTGGAGTCCAGTGGGGCATCCGCGTACGCCGCAGCGTGCGGGTGACCGTGGAGGACAGCCGGGTCGAGGCTGCGCTGACCTATGCGTTGCCCTGGGGGGGAGACTATGGGGCCTATACGGGACCCACCCATGACCAGGGGATCAGCATCCAGGGGAGCTACGAAGACCACGTGATCCGACGCAACGAGGTCCGCGGGTTCGTCGATGGGATCGTCGTTTCCACGGGATCAGGGACGCGCTGCGAGAACTTCGACATCCACGACAACGTCGTGAGCGAGTCACGCGACGATGCGATCGAACTCGACTGCGACGACGTGGGGGGCAAGGTCTTTCGCAACCTCGTGCGGGAAAACCACTCCGCGATCTCGATCTCGGGCTGCGACGTGGGACCCCTCTTCGTGTTCGGTAACGTCATCGATCGTTACTTCAACGAGAGCTTCAAGCTCCATCCCCGGCAGACACAGGGGCCGGTGTTCATCTACCACAACACGATGGTGTCGGCCTGGCCGGATCTTGACGGTGACGTGGGGCGGGGCATCGAGATCGAGATGCGTGCGGACATGACCTATCCGTCCGAGGCCTACGTGACCTTCCTGAACAACATCTTCGTGGCCAGCGATTGGGCCCGCGTGGATGCCGGGGCATCGCCCGGCCCGGACGCCTATCGATTCGACTACAACTGCTGGTGGTCCAGCCACCAGAGCAAGTTTTTCAACCTCCTCGGTGTCGTCTACGACGACCTCGCGTCCTATACGGCCGCGACGGGAATGGAAACAAGCGGCGTGCAGGCGCCGCCCGAATTCGTGGACGAGGCAGGTGGCGATTATCACCTTCTACCCCAAAGCCCGTGCGCCGGCGCTGGCGTCGTGATCCCGGGCATCAACGACTGGGTCGGAGAGGCTCCGGACATGGGGGCGTTCTATGACGAGGATGCAGGCGGGCCGCCGGGGGGTGGCACCGGGGGCGACACTGGCGGAGGCACGGGGAGCACGAACGGAACTGGGCCCGGAAGCGGAGGCGGTCCGGGGACGACCGCGGGGGGCAGCGGTCCGGGGAGTGACACTGCAACGGGAGGAGCGTCGGCGGGCGGCGACGCGGAAATGGGCCCGTCCCAAGGCTGCGCCTGCGGTTTTCTGGACCGGCGTAACGGTGGGGCCTTGGCGGGCCTCGCGTGGGTCGGTGCGTTTCTTCTGCCCCGCCGAAGGTACACGCGGCGAGGGGCGCGCGATGCTAGCCCTGACGAGCCGACGGGCCATTGCTGAGACGCGATCCCGTTCGAATGTGGTGGGCGCGGATGCGATCCACCCCGTTGCCTTCTACGCGCTGCATCACGCTTACAATGCCTCTCGGGAGGTCGATGGTCCGGGGCACATCTCGTCGCGGCCAGGCTGCCGCGCCATCTGCCAGGCCGAATTGCCCCATTACGCAGGGATTGTCGTGCGGTAGCGGGCTGCGGTTGCCGACCGGTGGGATCGATGATCAAGGCACCGCCGCAACCAGAATGCGGAAGTCCCCCGCGGGGGTGTCCGTGCAATTGGGGTCCACCTCGTCGGCGATTGCGGCGCTTGCGACGAAAACCCGATAGCCGCCTACTTCCCCCACGTGACTTGACAGTAGCTCCACGCTGTCGCCCGAGGCGGTCGCGATCACGAACTGTCGCCGCCAGACGCCGCAGATGACGTAGGGGTCGGGGATCCCGGG
>RFGU01000222.1 GCA_003696955.1 Deltaproteobacteria bacterium
CGGGGCGGAGGAGGTGGCGTTCGACGCGGCGGCGCATCTGACGGCGGTCGTGGGCGATCGCCGTGCTCGCGTCGAAGACGGGATCCGATGGTCCAGGATGGCGCAGATCCACCTGTCGCGTTTGACGGACGTCGCGGGGCTGCGACGGGCGGACCTTTCGAGCCAGCTCGGCAACCTGCACCATCGACGGGGGGACTACGCATCGGCGCGCCGCCTGCACGAGCAGGCACTCGAGGTCGTACGGAGGTCGTTGGGACCGGACCATCCGTCCGTGGCAGTGATCCTCAACAACCTCGGCAACGTGTACTTTCGAGAGGGGGACTACGATGCGGCCCGCCGCCTGCACGAACGGGCGCTCGGGATCAAGGAAGCATCGTTGGGTCCGGACCATCCGTCGGTGGCGATGAGTCTGAACAATCTCGGCCTCGTCCTCGAACGGCAGGGGGACTACGCATCGGCCCGCCGTGTGCACGAGCGGGCGCTGGCCATCCGAGAGGCCTCGCTCGGATCCGATCACCCGGACGTGGCGTCGAGTCTCAACAATCTGGCGAACGCCTACCTCCTGCTCGGAGACAACGACCGTGCCCTACGGTTGTACGAGCGCGTCGTCGAGATCAAGGTGAGGTCCCTCGGGCGGGAGCATCCGTCGGTGGCTCGAACCGTGACGAACGTGGCGACCGTGCACTACCAGCGGGGGGCCTACGACGAAGCGATCCGGTGGTATCGCCGTGCCCTCGAGACCCAGGAACGCGCGCTGGGGCCGAACCATCCCTCGGTGGCGGTGACCCTCAACAATCTGGCCGAGGTGTATCTGACGCTCGGGGACCTTGCGTCGGCCCGTCGCCTGTTCCGACGTGCGTTGGCGATCTGGGAGGCATCCCTGGGCCCGGACCATCCCAACGTCGCATATGCCGTATCCGGTCTTGCCAAGATCGCCTTGGCGCAGCGGCGGCCGGCCGAAGCGGTCGCCCATGCCGAGCGTGCGCTGGCGTTACGGGAGGGGGACAAGGCGCTGCCCGAGCAGATCGCCGATACGCGGTTCCTGCTCGCCCGCGCCCTGTGGGCGGCCGGCCGGGACCGGGCGCGGGCCCTCGAACTTGCGCGCAAGGCGAGGGACGGCTTCCGCGACACCGGAAAGGCCGCAGAGGCGTCGCTTGCCGAGGTGGAGGCGTGGCTCGCCGAGCGCGATCACGGCCGCAAGAGATCTCCGACCAAGAGATAGGCGCCATCACTCCGGCCGAGTAGCGTCCGCCGTCTGCCATCTGCCGTCTGCCGTCTGCCGTCCCCGTCGCCCGTCTGCCGCCCGCCGCCCGCCGCCTGCCGCGCCGTCCGTCTGCCGCCCGCCGTCTGCACGAGCGGTCGCTTGCGATACGTGAGGGGTCACTCGGCCCCGAGCATCCGCGCGTGTCCTATCCCTTGGTCGGCCTGGCGAAGGTCGCGTTGGCGCAGCGCCGGACGAACGAGGCCGTGCGGCACGCGGAGCGCGCCGCCGCCTTGCGGGAGGGGGCAAGGTGGCGTCCGAGGCGCTCGCGGAGGCACGATTCATGCTCGCTCGTGCCCTTTGGGCCGCTGGCCGAAACCGGGGACGGGCCGTCGAACTCGCCCGCCAGGCGCGGGATGCCTACCGGGAAGCGGGCACGGCCAAGGAGCAGGAACTCGCCGAGGTGGAGGCTTGGCTCGCGAAGCGGGGGAACGGGCCTTGACGGCGGCGAAGGCCGCGATGCCCGGAGGACCCGACCCATTTAGCGGGCGAAGTAGAGGGTTGCCAGGGCGAGGGCGGCGAGGACCGCCAGGACGGTGAGGGCGATCTTGAGCATGTCGAGGGGGGCCTTGCCGACGATCTCCCCGGTCTGGGCGTTGACCAGCAGGCGCCGCGGGCGGTCCTTGTACCGGAAGGTGCCGACGTAGACGGGCACGGCGAACAGGCCGACGTCCTCGTCGTGAAAGGTGGGGCTTACGTTGCAGGTCGAAAGTCCCTCGGTGTGGGCGACGTAGGCCGCCGCGCGGTCCGTCATACGGGCGCGGCCGCGGGCACGCGCGAAGCGGCGGGAGCGTTGGGGCGTCTCCTCGGCCCACTCGGCGCCCGTGGGGCGTTCGGTCGGCGGCACCGCGGCCGAGGCGTCGAAGGGCTCGAGCGCGGCGACCTCGCCTTCGGTCAGGGCGCCCGATGCCGGGACGTAGACTTCGTCGGCGTAGGCGACGGTGCCCGAGACGGGCCGTTTGCCGGAACGGGTCGCGGCGCGCACGAGACCGGCGTAGTGGACGGTGAGGCGCGCCGCGATGCGGTAGGCGGGCAGCCACAGGGGAGCGAGTTCGACCTCGGCGTCGCGAAGCGCCTTGGGGTACCAGAAGGAACTCGACGCCCACTGCCGAAAGCGGTCGACGGCCGTGGCGAGGTCCACCGTGGGCGGAACGTACCCGGACGGGGATTCGGGCGGTGTGTCCGGATGATGCACCTCCAAGGTGGTGGCGCCGCAGAAGACGCACGCGCCCCCGCCCCGTTCGACGACGTAGCGGACCGTGCCTCCGCACGAGGTGCAGCGCAGGATGTCCGTCATGCACACCCCCGGACGAGCAGGAAGACGGCGGCGACGAGGGCGACGGCGAGGACGACGAGGCCGGTCACCTTCCAGGGGGAGATCGGCACCTTGCCGACGACCTTTCCGGTCTGGCCGTTGACGTAGAGCGTAAGCGGCTTGCCGGCGAAGGTAAGCTGCGCGATCCAGACGGGCAGGAGCACCGTGCGGACGGCGTCGACGTCGAAGCGGGCGTCGAGGCGTTCGAGGTCCTTGTGGTCCCCCGGCAGGAAGGCGTGCTCGATCCGCACCTGCTCTTGCGCGACGATCTCGTCGACGGCGACCCGCGCGGCGGCCTCGGGCTCCGCCACGGGGACGTGGGCGGAAAATCCCGCCACCAGGCGGGCGTCGAAGGGCTGGGCCCACCCGAGATCGAAGGGTTCGAGGTCGTTGGAGGTCGCCTCGTCGAGCACGGGCGCCGCGGAGACCAGGTGATCCTCGACGTTGCGACCGCACTCGCCGCGAAGCGAGAACCACTCCGTCTCGATCACGGTTCGGGTCTTAGGCTTGCCGTCCGCGCCTCGGTAGGTCTCGGTGCGTGTGTAGTTGATCCCGATGCGGGCCGCGTACTTCGACGTGACCGCGCCGTCGAAGGCCAGCAAGGGAACCAGGTGCCCTTCGAGATGCCGTTCGAGGACGCGCATGCGGGCGAGGGCGCGGGGGGCGAGCCACTTGCTGCGCAGGTGGGCGGCGATGGCCTCGGCGGCCGCCCGGCGGGGGAGCTGGAACGGCACGACGCCGTCGGTGAGGGCCCGCCCGCGGGCCTCGTCCACGACGGGGCTGTCGCAGTGCTCGCACTGTGCCGAGAGGCGGTCGGCGGGCACGATGATCGGTGCACCGCATCCGGTGCATTGCGTCCGCTGCGCGTCTGCGACGTTCGCCTCCACGGGTGTGTGCCAGGCTACCAAACCGCATGCCGCGCAGAATTCGTCCCGGCCGGCGGGCGTCGCTTGCGCTGCGCCGTTCGCCGGAGTTCGGTCCCCACGGCCGGGTGGGCCTGCCCGGTGGATCTAGCGTCCGGCCATGCCGTACGGACGAGTCCTGCGAAGCCTGCTCGGACTGGCGGCCGCCGCCGTCGCCATGGTGGCCTGCGGTCCGGACGATCGCGACCAAGGGGCGGCGGGCACCGTCGGCGTCGGTTCGACGGCGGCCGCCACCACCCAGGTGACGTCGGGCTCGAGCGGCGGCCAACGTTTCGACGTCGGGTTCGCCCCCGATCAAGGCGGTGCCGAACCTTCGTGCGACGACCTCGAAGGCGGCCCCCCCACCTCCCTCGGGTGCGTGTTCTGGACCTCGCAGGTGCCCAACATCGAGCTTGCGTCCGGCCGGTCCTACGGTATCGCGGTCGGCAATCCGTCCGCCGTGCGAGACGCCCACGTGGTGATCGAGGATCTGCGCGGTCCGGGCGGCACCCTTCGGGAGGTCGCAGCCATCGACCTGGCGCCGGGCGGCAGCGAGCAGGTGGCCCTTTCCGGGCCCGCCGGCCTCTACCCCGACGAGGACTACGTGCCGGACGAACCCGGCGTGCATCCGGGATGGGCCTTTCGGATCCGTTCCGACGTACCCGTGACGGCGACGCAGATCTCGCCGGTCGGCGGCGGCCACGTCGGGGGGCACGCCGGCAACGCGGATGCAAGCCTCTTGCTCCCGGAACACGCCCTCGGAACGGTCTACATGGGGCTCGGGTATCCGCACTTCGACCCGGCCGAACCGGGATTTCTGGTCGTCGTCGCCACCGAGGACGGGACGACGGTGACCACGCCCGATGGTGAGGTGATGCTCGACGCGTTCGACGTGCTGCACGTGGCGACGTTTCCCGAGGCGACCGGCGTGCGCATCGACGCCGACGCCGAGGTTGCGGTGCTCTCCGGTTCGACGTGCGCCATGGTCCCCGATGCCGAGACGTTCGCGTGCGACCATCTCGAGGAGATGCTCTTTCCCCTGTCGAGCTGGGGCACCCATCACGTCGCGGCGCGGCATCCGGTGCGGCTTTCGGCGTACGGCGCCGCACCCGAGACGGTCGTCCATCGCGTGGTGGCGGGCACCGACGGCGTGACCGTGACCCTGACGCCGGACGTGCTCGGCACCGGCCCCTTCGTGCTGGCGAAGGCCGGCGACTTCCGGCAGATCGAGACCACCGAGTCCTTCGTGGCCGAGGCGACCGGTCCCATCGCCCTCGCCCAGTACATGACGGGGCGCGAGGCCATCGCCGACGTGGCCGCCACAGCGGCGTGCGCCCCGACGTGCCCCGACGGCGATCCGTTCATGGTGCAGTCGATCCCGACGGATCAGTTTCTCGAGGTGCTCGCCTTCGTCAACGACCCCACCTACCGGGAGGACGCGGTCGTGATCGTGCGCCCCGAGGGCGCGCAGGTGTCCCTCGATTGCCTCGATCCCGTACCGGACGCCGCCTTCTCGCCCGTGGCCGGGACGGGCTACGAGGTGGGGACGGTGATCCTCGATCGCTTCGGCATGGGCGGCGACGGGACGTGTACGGACGGAAGCCACCTGCTGACGGCGACAAAGCCCGTCGGGATCTACGTGTTCGGTCTCGACGAGGCCACGAGCTACGCCCACCCCGGGGGGGCGAACGTCGGCAGCCTGTGGGTGCCGCCGCCCCCGGAAGGCTAG
>RFGU01000223.1 GCA_003696955.1 Deltaproteobacteria bacterium
CCGCCCCCTGTGTCCCAGGCCTGCACGCGGGCCCCCTCGATCCCGCCGCCGTCCGGCCCCACCACGCGGCCCTCGACGACCGATTCGGGCACGAGGTGCACCGTGGCCGGTGGGCCCGGGGCCTGCGCGAGCACCCGGGCCGGGGCGTAACCGTCGGCCCGTACCGCAACGGCACAGGTGCCCGCCGGAACCGTGGCCGAAAAGGCGCCGTCTTCGTCCGAGAAGGCGTGCACCACGGCGCCCGGCTCGAACGCCGGCCGCACCCGCACCCAGGCCCCGGCCACGGCTCCCCCGGCGGCATCGTAGACGACCCCCTCGAGGGGCACACCGCCGGGCAGCAGGTGCAGCGTGACGTCGGCCCACGTCCGCGGTTCGACGACGACGCGAAGGTCCGCCGGGGCATCCGCCACGACGAAGCCGGCCCGGGACGCTCCGAGTTCGTAGCTCCCCGGCCCGCGTTCGAGGGCGAAGGCGCCGCCTTCGTCCGAGATCGTACACGACGGGAGGATCCCCGCCCCGGCGCCCGCCAAGACGGCGCACACCCGTGCCCCGGGGACGGCGCCGTCGGGCCCGACGACGCGGCCGCGGATCCCCGAGGTGGGTTCGACCTCGGTGGTGCGCCGTACGCCCGCCGCAGGCGGCGGAGCCTTCGCCGACGCGGCCCCGCCGCCTTCACCGCCGTCGTCTCGGACCACGAGCCAAGCCGCGGCGACCGCCGCCACGAGCCCCGCGATCACCGCCCACGCGCGACGCAAATCCGACGGTACTTCGAATCGATCGTGCATGCTCCCCGGAAGGCCCCTGCCGGACGGTCGGCGCAGCCATCCTATCCGGATCCCGTCGGCGCGGTCAAACGGCTCTACGGTGTGGGGCTCCGCGCGCCGGCCGGCCGCGACGGTTGCGTGCGGCGATGGCCACCGCTTGCACTTACACGATGCGATCGGCCGCCCGCGCGCGCCCCGATCACTCGACGGGCACGAGGCGGCCCTCTTCGTCCCGCCGCAACAGCGCCGTACGCACGAAGGCGGTGTCGGGCGGCACCACGCCGAGCAGCGCCTCGGCGACCTCGCGGGGACGGGCACCGCCGGAGCCGTCCATGCGCAGGACGAAGCGCAGCACACCGCGCGTTTCGTCCACGTCTGCGTCCACCAGGTGGGCGGCCACGTCGACGATCCGCTCGCTCGGCCCTCGTCGGCCCCTCCTGCCCTTCTTCGGGCGTACCGAGCGCACGACCGTGCACGGCCCGCGCCGCCGCTCGGCCACCACCTCGGCCCACGCCGCCGCGGGGCGATCGTCGGGCAGGACGAGTTCGTAGGCCGCGCCCGCCACCACCTTGCCGAGCTTGGGTTCGTCGGGCCCGAGGATCCGGCCCCCGAGGAACTCGATCCCGGGCCAGCTCGCCGCCGCAAGGCGCGCCGAGAGGTCCGCACCGCGCCGCCGCCGGTCGGCATCGTCCCGCAGCCCACGCATGTCCTCGACCGACTCGGGCAGGAGCACGTCCACGTCGAGGATCTCGGCCTCGGCGCCCATGCCGAGGGCGAGGGCCGGCGCGAAGGTCATCCGCGGCTGGGGGTTGAACCCCCGCGTGTACGCCAGTTCCACCCGTGCCCGACGGAAGATCCGCGGCACGATGCGCACGAGATCGAGATGACCGAGGAACCGCGCCGGGCCGCGCTTGGCGAACACGAGCCGCAGGCGCGAGTACGGCGCCTCCGCGGCGGCCTTGCGGGCGCTGCCGGCGGCCAGGTTGCTGCGGGCCAGGCGACCGGCCAGGTCGGCCACGGAGACGTCGGGCGTGGCGTCGGCGCGATCCTCTGCGAGCCGAGCGTCGGTCGCCCGGGAGAGGCTGCGCAGGGCCGCGATCCGGTCCTCCCGCATGGCGGTCATGTCGCAGGCGATCCCGCAGTCGTAGCAGACCAGCTTGCGGCGTTCGGCGTAGCTTTCCGACAAGGTCGTAGGATGCACCTTGGCGCCGGCCGGCTTGCCGCACGGGGGACTCGCCCGACCCGCCAGGGCCTTGCGATACTCCCGGAGGAGGAAGTCGGGATCGACCCCCACGTCGATGTGATCCCAAGGCAGGCGGGCGTCCACCGGGATCGCGCGGATCATCCGATTCGGATCGATGCCCTCGGCCTCGAGGGCGTCGAGCCAGCGCTCGAAGGAGAACCCCTCGGCCCAACCGTCGAACCGGCCCCCCGCCCGGTACACGCGCTCGACGACGTCCGCCATGCGATCGTCGCCGCGGGCGAGCAGGCATTCGACGTAGCTCTCCCGCGCGTCGTGGGTCTTGAGGCGCACCTTCGCCCGCTTGGCCGCCGCCCGCAGGAAGGCCACCTTCTCCTCGAGGTCCGCCAGGGTGTCCATGGCCGCCCACTGGAAGGGCGTGTGGGGCTTGGGGACGTGTTGGCTGACGCTGGCGGTGACCTGGGCTCTGCGCCCGAGCCCGGCCTTCTCGGCCTCGCGGGCACACGCCGCCGCGGTCTCCACGATCCCGGCCAGGTCGGCCTCGGTCTCGGTGGGCAGGCCCATGATGAAGTAGAGCTTCATCCGGTCGTAGCCGCGCTCGAAGATCCTTCGGGCCGCTCCGAGGATGTCCTCGTCCGTGACGTTCTTGTTGATCACGTCCCGCATGCGCTGGGTGCCCGCCTCGGGGGCGAAGGTCAGGCCGCTGATCCCCACGCGTTGGATCTCGTCGAGCAGCTCGCCGTCGAGACCGTAGGCCCGCAGGCTGGAGACCCCCAGCTTCACGCCCCGCTCCACGAGCCGCGGCACGAGTTCGCGAATGAGCGGGGCGATGCACGAGACGTCGGCGGTCGAAAGCGCCGTCAGGGACGTCTCGTCGTAGCCCGAGGCGTCGATCCCCTCGAGCACGGCGTCGAGCACCTCCGCGGGGGCGCGCTCCCGGACGGGGCGGTAGATCATGCCCGCCTGGCAGAATCGGCAGCCCTCGGTGCAGCCCCGCGTCACCTCCACCGCCGCGCGGTCGAAGATGGCCTCGGCGTAGGGCACGGGAAAACGCGTGGGAAACGGATAGGCCCCGAGGTCCTCGACGTAGGTGCGTTCGATGCGTTCCGGCGCGCCGGCGGCCTCGCCTTCCGGCGTACGTCCGACCACCACGCGCAGCCCCGTCCTCGGTTCCTCGGCACGCACGTACATGGAGGGCACGTACACGCCGGGCAGACGCGCGAGGGCGGCGAGCATCTCCCCGCGCGGCCGCCCCGCCCGTCGCAGGCGACCGACGGTGCGCAGGATCTCGGGAAGGACGGCCTCTCCCTCTCCGACGAGGAAGGCGTCGAAGAAGGGGGCGACGGGTTCGGGATGGGTCGCCGTGGGTCCCCCGCCGAGCACGATGGGATCGGCGTCCGTGCGGTCGCGGGAGCGCAGGGGGATCCCTCCGAGATCGAGGTTGAGGAGGACGTTGGTGTAGGACAGCTCGTACTGCAGGCTCATCCCCACCACGTCGAACGCCGACAGCGGCGTGTACGACTCGAGGCTGACGAGCGGCAGGTCCTCGGCCCGCAGGAGCGCCTCCATGTCGAACCAAGGCGCAAACGCCCGCTCGCACCACAGATCCTCGTGGCGATTGACGTGCTCGTAGAGGATCCGCGTGCCGAGGTGGCTCATGCCCACCTCGTAGACGTCCGGGAAGGCCAGGACGAAGCGGCAGGCAACCTCGGCCGGGTCCTTGTGGACGGCGTGGGGCTCGCCGCCCAGGTACCGTCCCGGCTTCGCCACGCGGGCGAGCAGATGGGCGTAGGGGTGCTCGCGCTCGGCGAGCTTGGTCGGATCGATGGGGATCGGGCGAACCATGCGGAGCGTCTCGGGCCGGATCGGGCAGGAGAACATACGGCCTCGACCCACGCGGGGCCAGCGGGGCGGAGCGGAAGCGGGCCCGGCGGCCCCACCGGCCATCTTGCCGGCGAACGGTTGCGGTTTGCGCGCGGACGCCTACATTGGCCGGCGGTGAAGGACCTCTACGAAGTTCTGGGCGTCTCCAAGAACGCCTCGCAAGCAGAGATCAAGAAGGCCTACCGGGAGCTTACCCGCAAGTACCACCCGGACCGCAACCCCGGCGACAAGCAGGCCGAGGAGCGGTTCAAGGAGGTCTCGACGGCCTACGAGGTGCTCGGGGACGAGGAGAAGCGCAAGCTCTACGACGAGTTCGGCGAGATCAGCCTCACGCAAGGCTTCGACCCCGAGCGGGCCCGGGCGTACAAGCAGGCGCGGCAGGGCTTCGGAGCGGGCCCGGGCAGCGGCTACGGGGGCGGCGGCTTCTCGGGCTTCGACTTCGGCGACTTCGGACAGGCGCGGGAGACCTCCTTCGACGACCTCCTGTCGCGATTGTTCGGCGGGGGGCGCGTGCGGGTGGAGGACTTCGGTCCGGCGGGCGCCGGTGGACGGCGCACGATCCGCCGCCGGGGTCGGGACATCGCCGGCGAGATCCACGTCGACTTCATGGACGCACTGCGGGGGACCACCGTGGCCCTGCGGGTCGAGGGCAGCGACGGCAAGGCCAAGACCCTCGACGTGAAGGTGCCCCCGGGGATCGACGACGGCGCCAAGCTGCGGCTGCGCGGTCAGGGCGGCCCCGGGGATCCGCCGGGCGACATCCTCCTGACGGTCCACGTGCGGCCGCACCCCTTCCTCGAACGGGACGGCAAGAACCTGCACATGGACCTGCCGGTGACGGCCCTCGAGGCCTACCGCGGCGGCCCCATCGACGTGCCGACCCCTTGGGGCGAGGTCACCTTGAAGCTTCCGGCGGGCAGCCAGGGCGGCCAGACCCTGCGACTGCGGGGCAAGGGCGTCCACGCCAAGGACGGGGACGGCGACCTGCTCGTGACCCTCGTCATCCGCATGCCGCCGCCGGGCGACGAGGTGCTCCTGCAGCGTCTCGAGGCCCTGCAGTCCAACGAGAACCCCCGCCGCGACCTGCTCCTTTGAACCGCGGGGCGCGGGCCCTACGGCTCGGCAGGCGGTGGGCCGGCCGGGCCACCGAGGAGCCGCGCGACGACGGCGGGCGCGAGGGTTCCTTGGAGGATCGGCACGGCACGGCCCTCGATCAGCACCCGGTCGCCGTCGACCTCGACGGACAACTCGCCGCCCCGGGGGCCCCACCTGCCGTGCCGCAAGGCGCCGCTTGCCGAGGTGCGGCGCCCAGTAGGGACCGAGGGTGCAGTACGCCGAACCCGTCACCGGGTCCTCGTCGATCCCCTCGGCCGGCGCGAAGTAGCGGGCGACGAAGTCCGCGCCCCCGCCCGCCGCCGTGATGCAAAGGGGGCTGCCGAGGTCACGAACCGCCGCCGGATCGACGCGGACCCGGGCGATCCACTCGGCGTCGTCGTAGACCGCCACGAGGTCCCGGGCGGCGACGGTGGCGAGGGGCGTTCGACCGAGCGCCCGGGCCACCGCCTCGACCCGATCCACGGGGCGTGGCGGCCGTGCCGGAAACGAGAGCACGATCCGATCGCCGTCCGGCGTCCGTGCAACGAGGGGCCCCGAACGACTCTCGAACCGCACGGCGTCGCCCGAAAGACGGCCGGTCGCCGCGAGGGCACGGACGGCCGCGAGCGTCCCGTGGCCGCACAGGTCCGCCTCCGTGGCCGGGGTGAACCACCGGATCGCGAAGCCGTCTTCTCCAGGCGCCACGAAGACCGTCTCGGACACACCGAATTCGGCGGCCAGGGCCTGCATGACCTCGGGCCGCCCCGGCTGCGGCAAGAGGCAGACGACGGTCGGATTGCCCCGAAGGATCTCCGAGCAGAACGCGTCGATCCAAAGGACGGGGACCCGGGCCGGCATCGCCTCCTACGGTGCCAAATCGGCGCGACGACGGAAAGCCGCCCGCGCGCCCGTGCGGGCCCGCGGCGAGAAGCGTCGGGCCGTACCGCCGCGCGCCGCGACCGCGTCCGCGGACACCGGTGGCGCCTCAGAATCGGCCCGAGACGATCACCCCGCCGCCGGCCCGCGTACCGGCGATGCCGACCCGCAGCGAGGACCGTGCCGCCCGCGGCCCACGGTAGGACGCCGGGATCCCCAGCTTCTTGCGTAGCTTGCGGTTGTAGTCGTCGATGAGTTCCGCCGCCTCCGCCTCGTCGACGGGATGCGCCGGCAACAAGACGCCCACCAGCACCCCGGTGACGAGCAACGCCGCGCCGACGCCGGTCAGGGCGTAGCCGGCACCCGTCGACATGCGAAGGCCGGGTTCCTCCGTCCCCTGCCCGAGCAGGTCGTCGTTGCCGAAGTCCGCCGACTCCGCCCGCAGGTTGCCGAGCACGACCGACGTGCCCACGCCCATCAGCGCGAGCCCTGCGATGCCGCCGCCGACCATAGCTCCGATCTTCGCGCCGAAGCGTTGGTGGTACTTCCGCTCGAGGTCCGGCCGCTCGAGGATGCGGTAGAGCTCCGCGCCCTTCACCGGTGCGTCCTGCCGGCCGCGGTAGACCACCGAGAAGACCCGCACCGACGGCGTACGGCCGCCGTTGGACGAGACCGCCACGAGGCGTTCGAGGTGCAGGTACTGCCGCTCGTAGGCGTCGATGGCCTCGTCCGACGGGGCAGGTTCCTCGGCGGCGGCTTCCGAGGCCGCCACGGGAGCCGGGGGCGGTGCGCCCTGGTGCGGCGCCATGGCCTCTCCCGCACGCACCGCGGCGCCCGAGATCCGTCTCCCCGCCACGTCATAGATCGTGAACATGGCACCGTCCGTCCCCGCCACGCGCAAGACCACGATGCGATCGATGGGCAGATCCTTGGCCCGCGCCACGATCTCCGCATCCCCGAGCCCCGAGACGTCGCCGAGGGCCGAGGCGTCCATCACCACGCGCACGCGCCCGCTGTCACGAAGCGCCTGCGTGAACGCGTGGGCGGCCGCATCGCGGACGGAGGCGGGGTCACCGGTGGCGACGAGCAGCACGGCGGCGTCGCTCACGTCGAGATAGCTCCCCACGACGTCACCCGGGAACGACGCCCGCCACGGGTCCGCCGCCGGGCCGAACGCCGCACGGGACGTCACGGGCGTCGCCGCCATGACCGCCGAAAGCAAGATGGCCGCCGCTTTCATCAGGTGCCCTCCCAGGTGCATGCGGGGTCGTCGTCGCACGAATACGCATCGTCGTGGACGTCGCAACGCGGGAACGTGGAACAGTCGCGGTCGCTGCCGACCGGCGCCCAACAGGCCCTCGATTGCGGCCCGCATGCCCCGACCTCCGCGCAACTTCCCACGGCGGATCGGCAGGTGCTCCCCGGAATGCGGCAGCCGGCTTCGGCCGCTTCGCGTGACGGGTGCACCGTCCCGTCGGATCCCACCCATGCCACCTCCGAGCCCGCGGTGCACTCGAGGAAGTAGTACGGGGCATCGCATACGTCCCGTACGACGGTGCACGTATCGAAGCCGCGGCACTGGGCGAAGGCGTCACCGGCGTCGACGACGGTGCCGTCGCTGAAGAAGCCCCCCTCGCGTCCGTCGTAGTGGGCCGAGAAACAGACGTCGAGCGTCCGGCCGTCGGCACAGGGCTCCCCGGTGAATGCACAGAAGCACTTGGCGTAGGCCGCCTGCTCGCTCTTCAGGTCGTCGCCGTCGTTGAATCGATGGACGACGCCGCAGTCCACCCAACGCAACCCCACGGCCGTGGTGCACTCCACGTAGGGGCCGCAGTCCTCGGCGCAGCCGCCCGTGCCCACGGCGGCGGCCGTGGCGAGACCCACCGCAAGCCCCAGACACACGCCCCGCGTCCACCCCCAACCGTTCCTTCGATCGCGATTCGTCGTCGCCGACCTTCGCATGGCGTGGATGCTGCGGCACGGCACGTCCCATCGTCAATCCTGAACGCGTGTACGGACGCCGAGATGCCTTCGCCCCGGTCCCGCGCGGGACGACGTCACACGGCGGTCCGCATGCGGGAGATCTGCCCGAGCCGTTCGAGCGCCCGCTTCATCTCGGCGGCCGAGGCGTACCGCTCGTGCTTGTCCTTGGCGCAGGCACGGGCGAAGAACGCGTCGAGGGCCTGGGCGAACGGCCGTGACAGGCCGCCGGGTAGGCGCCGACTCGGCGGATCGGGGACCCGTTCGGCGTGGGCGGCAAGCAGCACCGCCGGCCCCTCCCCGAAGAGGTCGGCGAAGGGATGCACACCGGTGGCGGCCTCGTAGACGGCCATGCCCACGGCGTACAGGTCCGTCCGGGGATCCACCGGCCCGTTGGGCCGCCCCTGCTCCGGTGCCATGTAGCGCGGGTCGCCGCTGATCTTGTTCCACAGCTCGAGGGGCGGACGCAGGTCGCGGTGGATCCCGAAGTCGAGGAGCTTGACCACGAAGATCCGCCGGTCGAAGGGGTCCCGCGTCAGGAAGATGTTCTCGGGCTTGACGTCGCAGTGGACGATGCTCCGCTCGTGGACGTATGCGAGCGCGTCGAGCACCTGGGAGAAGATCTCGACGAACACGTCCGGTGCAAGTCGCCCCGAGGCTTCGAGCACCGCACCGAGGTCCTGCCCGCGCAGGTACTCGAGCACCATGTACGGCGCGCCGTTCGCCATGGCCCCGGCATCGAGCACGCGCACCAGGTTGGGATGGGAGAACGACGCGGCGAGCCGCGCCTCTCGGAAGAAGCGCTTGCGTTGCACGTCCGGCACGGTGGGCTTGAGCACCTTGATCGCGACGTAGCGGTCGAGCACCGTATCGTAGGCGCGGTACACCTTGCCCATGCCCCCCTCGCCGAGAAGCTCCACGATCTCGTACGGCGTGCCACGGGGCACCTTCGTGCCGGGGCGAAGCACGAGGGGGCGTGCGCCCACCTCGGGAGCCGGCATGCCGTCTTGCGTGATCCGGCAGGCGGCCGCCTGGTCTTTGCGGGACGGAGGCACCGCAGACCCCATCGGCCGCCGAGCCGGGATCCTTGCGCCCGGATCGGGCCGGATGGATCGCGCGCGCACCCCCGCGTTCGAGGACACGTGCGGGTTTTGCGCCTCTCGTACCGGAGATCGAGCCAACACTTGCGCCCACTGCGCAGGCTCGTGACGGCGCCCCCGGATCGGCGGATCCTTCCCCATCGCGGGGATCGAGCGCCGAAGATCCAACGATCCCCACGCTTCCCACGATCCGTCGTATGCTCTGCCTGCCCAGAAGTCCCTGACAAACCCCATATAGCCCGCAAAGGAGTTCCCTTCCCATGCATGCCCCCCGATGCCCCTCCCTCGCCGTACTCGGCGTCCTGTTGCTTCCTGCCTCCGCATCCGCCGAACCGACGAACGAGAACGCGGTGCCGTGGACGGCGAGCGACGACGTGCAGGTCGATCTTACGGCGTACACCGAGGCCAATCCCCCCGAGATGAACGTGACGGCCGAGTCCAGGCCCGAGCACCTCGGCGACAAGATCGTCTTCGTCAACTTCGACGGCGCCGACATGAACGGATGCGGCAACAAGCCGCAGAACAACTGCTCGACGATTTTCACGGGCACCGTGCTCCCCTTCGAAGGGGACGCCGGCCACCGGGCCTCCATCGTCCAAGTCGTCCGAGAGAAGGTGGCCCCCTTCGGGATCTCGGTCACCGACACGCGCCCGACCAGCGGCGACTACGACATGGAGATGGTGGGGGCCTGGCAGGGCGTGGACCCGGGGGGCGCCGCCGGGGTGGCGCCCGGGATCGACTGCTGGGACAGCTCCGGCGGTCAGACGTCCTTCACGATGATCAACGGCAACGCCGAAGCCGTGGCCGAGGTCATCCTGCAGGAGATCGCCCATACCTGGGGCCTCGCCCACGTCGACGACATGGGCGACCTCTTGTTCCCGACCACCCAGGGCATGGGCAAGGTCTTCAAGGACGCGTGCATTCAGATCGTGTCGGATACCAACCTCACGCCCTCGTCTTCGGGCTGCTCCCACCACCAGCAGGCTTGCGGATCCAACAGCAGGCAGAACAGCTACCAGGAGCTTCTGATGATCTTCGGGCCGGGCGTGCCCGACACGACGCCGCCCACCGTGGAGATCGTCGAACCCGCCGACGGCAGCCAGTTCCCCTCGGGCACCCAGGTGGACGTGACCATCGTGCTCGACGACAACCAAACGCCCATGCTCTTCACGACGCGCCTGACCCTCGAGGGCTCGTCGCTGCCCGAGCCCCAGGAACAGGTCGCCGACTACGCGGGTCCCGCCGACTACACCTTCGGTCTCGCCGGCCTGCCGGACGGACAGTACACGGTGACCTTCGAGGTCTCGGACGAGGAGGACAAC
>RFGU01000224.1 GCA_003696955.1 Deltaproteobacteria bacterium
GGGGTCGGCACCCGCCGAGCGCTGCACGATCTCGCCACCCAAGGCCACCAAGACGGGCACGCAGTCGCTCGACATGGCCGCCACGCAATTGCGTCCCTTGGGCACGACGTGACAGACCTGCCCCTCCGACTTGAGGCAACCGCCGATGGCGGACCGCCAAAAGGCCGTCTGGTTGACGTACCGGCACCGCGTGTCGAGGTTCACGTTGCCGCCCAAGGTGGCCATGTTGCGGATGAGCGGGCTCGCCACGCGCCCCGCCGCCGCCGCCAACGCCGGAGCGTGGGCGCGTACGCGGGGGTCGTCGGCCACCTCGGCCAGGGTCGTGCCGGCACCGATCACCACGCAGCCGTCCTCCTCGCGGATCCCGCGAAGCTCGTCGAGCCGGGCCAGGCTCACCAGACGCGCGGGCACCCCGAGCCGGTGCTTGAGGTTCGGCAGGAGGTCGGTGCCGCCACCGAGGGGGCGGGCCCCCTCCACGGCGAGATGCTCGAGGGCCTCGCCGAGGTCCGACGGTTGGGTCACTTCGAAGGTGGGCAGCCGCAGCATGGCGTTAACCTCCCCTCCGCCGGTCGGCCTTCCACGGCGCAAGTTCTCCCGCCGCCTCGCGTGCACGCCGGGCCTCGATGGCCGCGAGCACCCGTGGGGGCGAAAACGGCATCTCGTCCATGCGAACGCCCACCGCGTCGTAGATGGCGTTGGCGATGGCGGGGATCGACGGGTGCAAGGGCCCCTCGCCCGCTTCCTTCGCACCGTAGGGACCGTTGGGATCCGGTGCCTCCACCACGATGGCCTCGATGGCCGGCGTGTCCAGGCTCGTCGGGATCCGGTAGTCGAGCAGGCTCGGGCCGGCATGCACCCCGCCGTGATCGGGGTCCACGCGATGCTGCTCCATGATGGCCTCGGCGAAGCCCATGTAGACCGACCCCTCGATCTGCCCCTCGACGACGCGGCGGGAAAGACACGTCCCGCAGTCGTGGGCCGCCCAAATGTCGGTCACGGTCACGATCCCCGTCTCCGGATCCACCTCGACCTCGGCCACGTGGGCCGTGAACGAGTACGCGGGCGACGCCCCGATGGTCCCGCCGCGGTAGTCGCCGTGGCGGTCCTTCGGCGTGTTGTACGAGCCCACCTCTCCGAGCAGCCCGTGGTCCTCCTCGGCCCATGCGAAGGCCTCGGCCAAGGATATGCGGCGCTCGGGATCCTCCAGATCGAGGGCCTCGCCGCCGGCGAGCGTCACCCGCCGCGGTGGGATCTCCCACCTGCGGGCCACCGAGGCCTGGACCTTGCGACGCAACCTCCGTGCCGCCTGAAGGCAGGCGTTGCCCACCATGAGGGTGACGCGGCTGCTGTAGGCCCCGAGGTCCACCGGGCACAGGTCCGTGTCGGCCGACAGCACCCGCACGTCGGGCAGCTCGAGACCGAGTTCCTCGGCCACCAGGACCGCGAGCATGGTATCGCTGCCCTGGCCGATGTCGTTGGCCCCCGAGAACACCCGGGCGCGCCCGCTGCGGTCGAGGCAGATCTGGACCGCCGCCTGGGGCATCTCGTTCGGATAGATGGGGTAGTTCGTCCCCGAGATGTAGGTGCTGCCCGCCACGCCGACGCCTCGCCCGTAGGGCAACTCCGCCTTCTTGCGCTTCCAGTCCGAGGCCTTCTCCACCGCTTCGAGGCACTCGAGGAAGCCGTTGCTGCCCACGCGAAAGCCGTTGACGGTGACGCAGTTTTCGCCCATGTGGTTGCGCCGCCGCAGCTCGATGGGGTCGATGCCGAGGGCCTCGGCGGCCTTGTCGAGCTGGACCTCCATGGCGAAGCGCGGCTGGACGCTCCCGTGGCCGCGCTTGGGGCCGCACGCCGGCTTGTTCGTGTAGGCGCGGGTGGAATCGAAGCGATAGCTCTCCACCGCATAGGGGGCGCAGACGAGCTGCCCCGAGTAGTACGTGGTCACCAGGCCGAAGCTCGAGTACGCGCCGCCGTCGAGGACCGTGCGGGCATCGAGGGCGAGGATCCGGCCGTCCTTCGAAAAGCCCGTGCGGTAGCGCATCTTCATGGGATGGCGACCGCGGTGACTGTAGAAGACCTCCTCGCGCGTATAGAGGAGCTTGACCGGCCGTCGCGTGATCATGGCGAGCTTGGCGACGCAGAACTCGAGATCGAACGGCTCGCTCTTGCCGCCGAAGGCGCCGCCCAGCGGTGGCTGGATCACGCGGATCCGGTTCGCGGGCAGCCCGAGCACCCGCGCCAGTTCCCGGTGCAGGTAATGGGTCACCTGGGTCGCCGACCACACGGTGAGGATCCCGTCGGCCCCGTAGTGGGCGAGCGCGCAATGGGGTTCGATGGCCGCGTGGGTCGTGCCCTCGAAGTAGTACGAGCCTTCGACGACCAGGTCGGCCTCGGCCATCTTGGCGTCCACGTCGCCGAACTCGAGGTGGACGTGCTTGGTCACGTTGCCGCGCTTGGCGAAGGGGTTGATCTTGTTCTCGTCGCCCCGGGCGATGGCCTCCTCCGGATCGAAGATGGGCTCGAGCACCTCGTACTCCACCTCGATGGCGTCGAGGGCCGCGATGGCCGTGTCCTCGTCCACGGCGGCGACGGCAGCCACCGGATCCCCCACGAACAGGGCCTTTTCGACGCAAAGGGCCGTCTCGTCCTTGGTCCAGGGGATGATCCCGTAGGGCTCGGGCATGTCCCGCCCCGTGACCACGGCGAACACCCCGTCCATGGCCAGGGCCTTCGAGGCATCGATGCCGACGATGCGGGCGTGGGCATGGGGCGAGCGCTTGAGCTTGGCATGGAGCATGCCCGGCAGCTTGAGATCGTCGGTGTAGCGGGCGAGCCCCTGCATCCGCTCCATGGCGCCCACCTTGCGGTGGCTCCTGCCCACGACGTTCGGGGCGCCGTCGAGCTTCTGGCC
Organism: Deltaproteobacteria bacterium; assembly: GCA_003696955.1. Taxonomy (GTDB): domain Bacteria; phylum Myxococcota_A; class Polyangia; order Nannocystales; family Nannocystaceae; genus J032. The sequence goes on from RFGU01000224.1 coordinate 2,912, forward strand.
CCGGCGCACCTGGGGCGCATCGAGATCGACGTCCACACCGGGCGCCACCACGTCGGGGGTCTTCTTGGGATCGTCCGGCATGGCTATCCCTCCGCTGCTGCGGGGTTCTCCCCCGGGAACATGCGTTCGCTGGCATCCACCACCGCGTCGAGGATCTTCGTGTAGCCCGTGCACCGGCACAGGTTGCCGGCAAGGGCCTCGCGCACCTCGGCGCGGGAGACGGGCCGCCCGGCCCGGCGCAGCAGGGCCTCGGCTGCCATCAGGATCCCGGGCGTACAGAAGCCGCACTGCGCGGCGTCGTACCGATCGAAGGCATCCTGCAAGGGATGGGCACCGTCGAAGCCGTCGGCGAGTCCCTCCACCGTGCGTACGTCCCGTCCGTCCGCGGCCACGGCCAGGGTGAGGCAGGCAAGGCGCGGCACACCGTCCACCTGGACCGTACAGGCGCCGCAGTCCCCCTTGTCGCAGCCCTGCTTCGAGCCCGTAAGATCGAGGATCTCGCGCAGGACCTCGAGCAACGTGAAGTGCGCGGGCGCGGCCACGCAGTGGTCCCGGCCGTTGATCCGCAGCCGGAGCGACACGAACTGGGGGGGCCGACGCGTCCCGTCCTCGGACACCACCGGCAAGCGGGCCCTCGCGTCTTCGATGCGGGTCGTCATGCGTCGACTAGGTTCCCGCGGTCGGCACCAGGGCGCAAGGCACGGGGCGGTCTCGCCACGGGAAGGATCATCACACCCCCGCCTGCGCTCGCTCCGCGCTCGTAGCGCAGGAAGCGCCCGCCGAACCGCGTTCCGAGTGCGTGTATCATGGTGCACGATGCGGAAGAACGACGATATCGCCTCTCCCCGACGCCGGAGACTCGAGATCGCCATGGGGGTGTCCATCCTCCTGTGGACGGCCTGCGGCGGCTCGTCCGGCCGTACCTCGGGAGGCGACAGCCAGGGGACGACCTCCCTCGGGGGCACGACCACGGGCGCCACCTCGACGGGCGAGACGACCTCCACGTCGACCACGGCCGCCACCGAGACCTACGACGTGGGCCCAGATCCCCAGTACGTCGCCATCGAAATCGAACCCCAGGACCCCGTCCTGGAGATCCTCGACGGCCAACTGCCGCCGCCGCTCCAGTTTACGGCCTACGGCGTCAAGGCCGACGACACCAAGCAGCAGATCTACGGCTCGTGGGACTTCGACCGCTTCGACCTGGCCGACATGGACCCGTCCATGGGGGTGCTCACCGTCAAGGGGGACGCGGGCGGCATCGGAACGGTGACGTTCACGTGGAACGGGATGCAGGCCACGACGAGCGCGACGATCAAGTACCACGTCACCCACGACCCGGAGGGCGTGGACCCCGGCATCAAGGGCCTCTTCGGGGGTGCCGTCGACCCGGATCCGTCCATGGATTGGCTCTACCCCTACGACCAGACGGTCTTTCCGAGGGGTATCCAGGGCCCGGTCCTGCAGTGGAACGGAGGCAACGCAGGCGACCTCTACTACGTCCACCTCGAGGCCGACACGTTCGAGTTCGAGGGGTGGCAGACCGTCGATCCGCCCTCGCGCTACACGCTACCTTCGATGCCCCTCGATGCCTGGCTCAAGCTGACGGCGTCGGTGGTGGGCGACGTCAAGGTGAGCGTCCAACGCTACGACGGCCAGACGGCCTACTTGCCGAAGGTGACCTCCTGGACCATCGCCGACGCGAACCTGACGGGCATCATCTACTATTGGGAGGTCAACACGGGGAGCGTCGTCCGCATCACCCCGGGTGCCACCGCCCCCGAGCAGTTCCTGCAGCCACCGGCCGGCGTCACCTGCATCGCCTGCCACAGCGTCTCGCGCGACGGCAACCGCATCGTGGCATCCTTCAACGGCGGCGCGAGCCCCTGGGGCACCTTCGACGCCGCCACCGGGGTCAATCTCTTCGACTCGGGACAGTCCTCCGGCTTCCAGGCGATCTCCCCCGACGGGGACTACGTCATCTGGCGGCATTGGAGCGACGGGGCGTTCAACTCCCTGGGCTCCCTCGTGCTCTCCACGTTCGACAGCACGGCCGAGCTCGCCCTGCTCGACCCACCGGATCCGGGGGCCCCCGCCCACCCGGCATGGTCGCCCGACGGCGAGAAGGTCGCCTTCGCCGTGCGCACCGACGGCAACGGCCTCGACTTCACCCAGTCCACGCTCTGGCTCGCCGAGGTGGACCTCGTGACGCCCCAGTTTACGAACATCGTTCAGATCGCCACGAACGACCCATCGCGGCCGACGGTCACCTACCCGACGTTCGCACCGGACTCCAACTGGATCGCGTTCATGCGAGCGACGCAGGCGCGGACCCGGGGCGCCCAGGGGGAGCTGTGGCTCACCAACCTCGACGGTTCGGTCCAGATCGAGCTTGCGCGGGCCAACGGCGCCGGTGCGATTCCCATCGAGCAACAGTCGGCCAACTACGAGCCGACCTTCATGCCGGTGGCGTCGGGCGGCTACTTCTGGGTCGTGTTCGTCTCGGAGCGCCAGTACGGCAACATCCTGACCGACCAGAACGTGAACACGCGGCGCAAGCAGCTTTGGGTCGCGGCCATCGACGCCAACCCGGCCGCGGGCGTCGACCCGAGCCATCCGGCGTTCTGGCTGCCCGGACAGGAACTCGACAACCACAACATGCGGGGCAACTGGGCGCTTTCGCCGTGCAAGGAACTCGGCGAAGGCTGCGAGGCCGGCTTCGAGTGCTGCGGCGGCTTCTGCGTGGACGACGGCATGGGCGGCAAGGTGTGCGGCGACAAGCCCGACACCTGCTCGCTCATCGGGGACGCCTGCGACGACGCCGCCGACTGCTGCGACCCGAACGCCCAGTGCATCGGCGGCTTCTGCTCCATCATCCCGGGGTGACGCGGCCACGGAGCGGTTCGGCCGATCCGCCGACGAAGCCGCTCCCGGATCGCAGCCGCCTCCACGCCGGGGGGTGCATGGCCCCATCAGGCGTGGTATGGCAGCCACCGTGCCGCGCCGCCTTCCCGTGCTCGACGCGAGCGAGCCCGACCCGCGACCCCGCAAGCGCCACCCCCCATGGATCCGCGCCCGCTTCCCCGGAGGAGAAGGCTACAACGGGATCCTCAAACGCGTCCGCGAGCTCGGCCTCCACACGGTGTGTCAGAGCGCGTCGTGTCCCAACATCGGCGAGTGTTGGAACCACCGCGCCCTGACGATCATGATCCTCGGGGACGTCTGCACCCGGTCGTGCCGATTCTGCGACGTCGCCACGGGCCGGCCCGCGCCGCCCGATCCCGACGAACCCGAGAACGTGGCCCGGATGCTCGCCGAGCTTCGGCTCACGCATACGGTGATCACCTCGGTCGACCGCGACGACCTCCCCGACGGCGGCGCCGCCCATTGGGCCGCCACCCTCGAGGCCTGCCACCGAGCCGCGCCATGGATGACCATCGAGGTGCTCACGGGCGACTTCAAGGGGAACCTCGCCGACGTGGACACGGTGCTCGAGGCCGGCCCCGACGTCTTCGCCCACAACCTCGAGACGGTCCCCCGCCTTTCCCGCCAGGTCCGGGTCCAGGCACGCTACGAGCGTAGCTATGCGGTGCTCCGGCACGCCCGCGAGCGCGGCGCCCTCACCAAGACGGGGCTGATGCTCGGCCTGGGCGAAACCCTGGACGAGGTCCGCGAGGTCATCTGCGAACTGGCCGACCTGGGGCTTTCGATCCTGACCCTCGGCCAATACCTCCAACCTTCGCGTAAGCACCTGCCCGTGGATCGCTACGTGCATCCCGACGAGTTCGCGGACCTCGCCGTGTTCGCGCGGTCGCGGGGCATCGCCCACGTCGAAAGCGGGCCTTTGGTCCGCAGCAGCTACCACGCCGAGGGGCAGGCCGACCTCGTGCGCAGGCTGCAGCGCGACGGCGGGGTCATCGGCTTCGCCAGCCTGCGGCCGCCGGTCGCGCCACCCCCCTACGCATCCTCCGACACCGCCGCCTGCTGAGCCCGGCCGAGGGTCCACCGGGCGAGCAAGAGCGCCAGCACGCCGGCCGCCGACCACTGCACGACGCAGGTCGCCACGCCGTACGGATCCGTGGGATCCCACCACGGGCCCGAGGCAAAGTCGGATGCGGCCCGCGCGATCCACCACGCGAGGAGCACGCCCCCCTGCACGGGCACCCCCCAGCGCAACAGCCACCCCAGGCTCGTGCGCCAGCGCAGATCGCCCTCGATGGGGTCGAGCACCTCGCGGAAGAGCCGCTCGATGCCGAAGCGTCGCACGAGCAGCGCCACCAGGACCCCGGAGACGAGCAGGCCCACGCCCCACACGAAATCCTGGTTGCCGAGGACGTCGAGGGAGAGGGCAGAGGGCACGCCGAGCATGAAGCCGCCGCCGCAGACCCACCGCCGCGCCCGATCCCGTGAGATGCCGGCATCGACGAGTACCGCCACGGCCATCTCCACCATGGCGATGAGGGAACTTAGGGCCGCGAAGGCGAGCCCCCCGAAGAACGCCACGGCGAAGATGCGCCCCGCGGGCATCTGGGCGAACAATTGGGGCATCCACAGGAACGTAAGGCCCGTGGCGGCCGGCCCCGAGTCCTGCATGACGGCGAGGACCTCCGCCTGGGGCATGGTGCGCCCGAGCACGGAGAACACGGTCGCGAAGACCATGGTGGCCGAGAGCAGGGAGACCGTGTTGTTGCCGATCCCCGTCACGAGGGCGTTTCTCACCACGTAGTCCCGCGATCGCATGTACGCCGCGTACGTCAGGACGAGCCCCCACCCCGCCCCCGTGTCCCATGCGTTCTGGGTCAGCGCCTCGAGCCAGGTACGCGCCCGGCCGAGGGGCTCGGGATCGAAGCGCAGGAGGAAGGCGATCCCTGCGCTCGCCCCGGGCAGGGTGACGGCTCGAACGACGCAGGCACCGATGGCGGCGAGCAGGAGCGGTACGAGCACCCGGTTGGCCCGCTCGATGGACGAAGCGCCCGTGCGCACGGCACGATACGCCGCGACGACGGCCAGGGCATGCAAGGCGACGGGAGCCCAACCTGCGTGGAAGCCGTCCCAGACCGCGCGTGCCGCCGCCGGATCCTCGGGCAGCGGCATCGCGGCCGAGATGCCCGCGTAGTAAAGGCACCATCCCGCCACCACCGCGTAGTAGAACATGATCCCGCAGGCCACGAGGGCCACGAAGCCACCGAGGATCCCGTAGCCCCCTCCGCCGAGCCGCGCGAAGGCCAACACGGGCCCCGCGCGGCCCCGTCGACCGATGGCGTATTCGGCCACGAGCAAAGGCAGGCTCCACGTCAAGAGACAGACGATCCACGCGACGATGAACCCCCCGGCCCCCGCGTCGCCGGCGTTCTGGGCCGCGATCCGCGGAAAGCGCCACACGTTCCCGGTGCCCACGGCGATCCCGAGCATGCTGAGCAGAAGGCCCATGCGCGAGGAGAACCGGCGGGGGGACTTCGTCATGGCCGACATCCTAACGGCCGCTGCGTCCGGCGTCGCCGCGCAGGGCCCCGGCACCGCGCTTGCGCCGGCCGGCATCGCCCCGAGGGGGGCGATGCGCCCCGCGGTCAGCCTTCGGCCAAACGGGCCCGAATGCGTGCAAGGGCCTCGGGCAGGCGCTTCTTGGGGATGCTCACCCGCGTGGGCATGCCGCCCCCGAGCCCGAGCACTTCGACGAAATCGAGACCGCTGTCGAAGGCGGCGGCAATCGTGGCGTTGCCGTGTTCGACGACCACGGAGACGGGGGCCAGCCGCTGCCCCTCGAGCAGAAGTTCCGTCTTGTCGAAGGCGGGCGCGCTCGACGGCACCTCGAGGAGCGCGATCCCGCCCTCGACGTGAAATTGGTCGGCGAGCCTCCGCGCCGCCTCGGCCTGCCGTTCGTGTTCCTCGGCCGCCTCGCGGATCGCGTCGAACTCCGGGCCGGGACGCAATCCGCCCACCAGGAATCGGACGATGCGTTGCCGCAACGTCTCGTCCTGCCAGCGCGCCCGCAACGCCGCATCCACCAGCCGGCCCGTTTCGCTGAGGGTACCGATCCTCGTGTCGGCCGCGCGGGCGTCGTCGTCGGCACCGGGGTACGGTTCCCGCCCCCCCAGGATCCACTTGGCCGCCGCGTAGATCCCGTCGAGGTCGAAGTGACAGACGATGGTGTCCACCGGCCCGGTCCGCCGCACCATCGCCTCGTCGATCATCTCGGGGCATGCGCCGTGCTCGGCCTTGGTGGCGAGGACGAAGCGCTCGTCGTCGCGAAAATCGGCGTGGCGCGGGTGATCGTGGTGGTCCACCCAGCGCGCCAGCCGAGGTCCGAGTTCGGCGATGAACCGCCCGGTGGTCCTGTCGAATCCCTTGCCGAGGGCGTCGGCTGCGAACGCGATGTCGAGGACCACCACGCGCCCTTCGAGGTCCCGCGCCTTCGGCAGCTTGCGCGGACTTGCGAACACCACCTGCGGTGCCGTCATGATCCCTCGATGGCCTCGGCCAGCTCGCGCGCGGCGTGGTCGTCCCCGGCCGCCTCGGCAACCTTGCGCCCCCGCTCGAAGACCGCCCTGGCCTCGTCGGCGCGCCCCGCGGCCAGCAGGGTCTGGCCGTACATGAGGTAGGTGGGCACGTAGTCCGGCGACCGCTCGGTCAGGTCGCGAAACCCCGCGAGGGCGTCTTCGATGCGCCCGAGCTTGCGGTACTCCATCGCCAGGGCGTAGCGCACGAACGGATCGTCCGGTCGCGCCTCGAGCATCTTCTCCAACATCGTCGAACGATCCACCGCCATCGCTGTCCCTCCTGCGAGCACTACGAGGCCGCTTCCGCGCCGCCGCCCCCCGTCGACAGGGCGGAGGTCAACGCCTCCATCCCGTCGAACACGTCGCACTCCTGCAGATGCCCCACGAGGAGCAGGTAGACTGCGACGTGCTGGGCCGGATACTTGGCCAGCAGCACCTCGGCGGCCTCGCGCAACTGGTCCGGCGTTCGCGTCTCACAGAAGTCCTCGTCCGTCTGCCCGTTGCGGTGGGGCACCTCGAGATGATCGAGGTAGTCCACGAGCATCTCGTTGTGGTGGCCCACCAGCCACTCGAGCAGGAAGGCGAGCGCCACCTTCTCGTTGCCCTTGTCGAGCTCCCCGTGCAGCCGCTTGCGCCACACCGCAAGTCGCCCCGTTCGGGAGTACGCGGCCGACCCCACGTTGGTCCGGACCCCCGAGGCGCGAAAGACCGAGCGGATCTCGCGTGCGGACAGCTCGTCGAAGAAGGCGTCGATGGTATCCTTGCCGAGGTGGGTGCAAATCTGGATCGGTTTCACGAATGCCTCGCTCTCCGCCCGCCGGGCGGGAGCCGGAACCCTAGCGGCCGGTGGCTGCGTCCCGCAAGGGCACTGCTGTGGGTCGGGACCGCCGTTGGCATCCTCGCCGCGAGCGCCACGGCCGGCGCAGCCCCCGACCGCCGAGCCGAGTGCCGCGCGCGCTGTGCGGGCGAGGCCACGAGCGACGACCGCGCGACGTGCATCGTCGACTGCGAGCGGGAGGGACGCTCGAACGCCTGGCGCGCGGCCGTCCGCGGCCGAAAGGGCCGCGCCGACACCGCCCCGTCGCAGGCGTCCCCCGCCCCCCGAGCCTCCGCTCCCGCGCCGACCGGCAC
>RFGU01000225.1 GCA_003696955.1 Deltaproteobacteria bacterium
CCGTAGGCCGCCCCCTGCGGCCCCGAAGGCCCCCGAACCGCCCCCGGCGTCCGAGGGCGACGATTCCTTCCGCAGCCCCGACGCCGAGGACGGGTTCGCCGAGCTGCGCGGATTCTGCGACGGCCTCGCCCCGCCGAACGATGCCGAGTTCGCGGCCCGTCGCCGCCTTCTCGCGGAGTTCCTGCGGGCGCGGGATCTCGGCGCGTGGGTGGGCGAGCCGGGCCCGAACGTCGCCTACCTGTGGGGCGCGGAGCTCCACCGCTCCGAGCGGCCGATCCTGTGCATCGTCCGCGCGAACGGCACGAGCACGTGGGTGGTGCCCGCGTTCGAGCGCTCCCGCCTCGCGCCGCTCGCAGGTCCCGACACCGAGGTGATCGGCTGGTCGGAGGACGTCTCGCCGTTCGAGACGGCGGCCCTGTCCCCGTCCCGCAGGACGCTACTCGACGGCGACATGCGCCTTTGGGTCGCCGAGGGCATCGGTCGGGCGGTCCGCGGCCGCACGTTCGCCGGGGACGACCCGGTCCGCGCGGCCCGAATGGTCAAGTCCCCGGCCGAGCGCGCCCTCCTCGACCGGGCCAACCGCGCCACCAAGGCGGCCCTCGACGCCGTGGCCGAACGCCTCGAACCGGGCATGACCGGCGAGGACGTGGCCCGCCTGACCCATGCGGCCCTCGGTGCGGCGGGCCTCGAGCGCACCTGGGTCCTCGCCCTGGTCGGGCCGGAGGCGGCCTACCCCCACGGCACGCGCTCGGTCCACCGCATCGAGCCCGGCCTGCCGATTCTGGTGGACACCGGCGGGCGCCTTCACGGCTACCACTCGGACATCACGCGGACCTTCGTGTTGGGAAGACCTCGCGCCGACGTGGCGAAGGCGTACGAGACGGTCCGCCGGGCCCAGGCGGCGGCCATCGATGCCCTCCGGGCGGGCGTCACCGGCGCGGCCGCCGATGCCCTCGCCCGCGACCTCCTCGAGCAGGCCGGCTACCCGGGCGGATTCGCCGCCATGACCCACCGTCTCGGGCACGGCATCGGCCTCGAGGGCCACGAAGGGCCCTACCTGGTGGGGACGAACCACGCCGCCCTGCCTGCCTTCGCCACCGTGTCGGTGGAGCCCGGGATCTACCTGCCGGGGCGTTTCGGGGTGCGCATCGAGGACATCGTGGAGATCCGCGAAGACGGCGCCCACGTCTACGGCCCCCGCGCACGCCCGCTCTGAGGGCGAAGGGCGCCACCTTGCCCGAACGCCGTGCGCCGGGCACCATGGGAGGCGATGCCGGACGATCGCAGGTACCGCTCGTTTCGGGACTTCTACCCGTTCTATCTGAGCGAACACGCCAACCCGACCTGTCGGCGGCTCCACTTCGTCGGAAGCTGGGGCGTGCTCGCGGTCGTGACGGCGGCCATCGTCCTCGGCCGGCCGTCCCTGCTCCTGCTCGCGCCCGTGGTGGGCTACGGGTTCGCGTGGGTCGGGCACTTCTTCTTCGAGAAGAACCGCCCCGCCACGTTCGAGTACCCGCTCTATTCGCTCATGGGCGACTGGGTGATGTTCAAGGACATCCTGACGGGCAAGCTGCCCCTCTGACGGGCGCCGCCGCGCCTGCCTCGACGAGGCCCCCATGGCCGACCTTCGCATCGAACGGGACAGCCTCGGCCCCATGGAGGTGCCTGCGGACGCCCTCTACGGGGCGAGCACGGCCCGGGCCGTGGAGAACTTCCCGATCGCCCGGCGTCCGTTGCCCCCCCGGATCGTGCACGTCTACGGTGCCCTCAAGCAGGCCTGCGCCGAGGTGCACGCCGAGATGGGCACCCTCGACGGCCGCCGCGCCGAGGCCATCGCGCAGGCGGCCGCAGAGGTCGCCCGTGGCCTGCACGACGCCCACTTCCCGGTGGACGTCTACCAGACGGGTTCGGGCACGAGCACCAACATGAACGTCAACGAGGTCGTCGCCACCCTCGCCAACGAACGGCTCGGCCTCGGGCGAGTGACCAAGGCCGAAGGGGGCGTCCACCCGAACGATCACGTCAACAAGGGCCAGTCGTCCAACGACACCTTCCCAACGGTGATGCACGTCGCCTGCGCCCTCACGCTGCGGGACGACCTGCTGCCGGTCCTCGAACGCCTCGTGACCACCCTGGGCGAACGGGCCGAGGCCGCCGGTGACACGGTCAAGATCGGCCGAACCCACCTCATGGACGCCACGCCCCTCGAGGTCGCCCACGTCCTCGGCGCCCACGCGACGGCGGTCCGCGAGGCCGCAGGTGGCATCCGCCGGGCCGTCGACCGGCTCTGCCGCGATCTGCCCCTCGGCGGCACCGCCGTCGGGACCGGTCTCGGAGCGCCTCCCGGCTTCGCCGCGCGGGTCCTCGCGCGCCTATCGGACCGCTTCGGATTGTCGCTTCGCGAGGCCGAGGACCACGTGGCGGCCCAGTCGGCCAAGCACGCCTTCGTCGAGGCCCACGGCCACGTCCGCACGTGCGCCCTCGCCCTCGCCAAGGTGGCCAACGACCTGCGCCACCTCGCGGCCGGGCCACGGGCGGGTCCGGCGGAGTTGCGGCTTCCCGCCGTCCAACCGGGCTCGTCGATCATGCCCGGCAAGGTGAACCCCGTCCTGTGCGAGTCGGTCCTCCAGGTGGCCATGCGCGTCCTCGGCAACGACGCGACCGTGACCCTCGCGGACCTTGCCGGGGTCGGCTCCATCTTCGAGCTGAACACGGCGATGCCCGTGATGGCCGACGCGTTCCTCGAATCCGTCGCGCTCCTCGCCCGCGCGGTGGACGTGTTCGAAGCCCGGTGCGTACGGGGCCTGTCGGTGGACGCCGCGCGTTGCCACGAACTCGTGGAGCGCTCGCTCATGGTGGTCACCGCCCTCGTCCCCCGGCTCGGCTACGACCTGTGCGCCGAGATCGCCGACGACGCCTACCGAACGAACCGTACGATCCGCGAGGTGGTCCTCGAGCGCGGCCTCGTGCCCGCCGAGGAACTCGACGCCCTGCTCGATCCGGTGCGGCTGGCCCGGGGCGGTCAGTAGGCCAGCGCCGCTCCGCCGTCTCGGCTCCGGTCGGCCACGGCGCGACGGGTACCATCGTCGAGCACCTCGATCACGTTGGCGTGCCCCATCGCCGGCCGCTTGCGGATCTCGTGGCCGAGGGCCGCAAGGCCCCGCTCGAGCGCCTCCGGGATCCGCGCCTCGGCGAACGCCACGTCGGGCAGCCACTGGTGGTGGACGCGCACCGCCTCCACGGCGGCATCGAGCGAAAGGCCGTAGTCCACCAGGGCCCTGGCGATCTGGAACACGGTGGTGGTGATCGTCGGCCCCCCGGGCGTGCCGAGCACGGCCCGGAGTCTTCCGCCCGCCACCAGGATCGTGGGCGTCATGGAACTGAGCATGCGCTTGCCAGGGGCGATGGCGTTGGGCTCGCCCTGCACGAGCCCGAACGCGTTGGGGCTGCCGGGCTTGACGGAGAAGTCGTCCATCTCGTCGTTCAAGAGCACGCCCACCTCGGGCACCACGAACTTGCTGCCGAATCCCAGGTTGAGGGTCGTCGTCACCGCCACGGCGTTGCCGGCGGCGTCCACGACCGAATAGTGCGTGGTCTCCTCGGACTCGGGCGGCGGCGGTGCGCCCGCCCCCACCTCGGACGAGGGCGTGGCGCGATCGGGACGTACGTCCTTCATGCGACGGGCGACGTACGCCGGATCGAGGAGGCGTTCGAGGGGCAGGCGGACGAAGTCGGGGTCGCCGAGCAGCATGTTGCGGTCGGCGTAGACCCGGCGGCAGGCCTCGATGTGGTGGTGGACCTCGGCCACGCTGCGCCAGGGCATGTCGTACATGCGAAGGGCCTCGCTGGCCGCGAAGAGCTGACGCAGGACCACCCCCCCGGCCGACGGCGGCGGCATCGTGACGACCGACACCCCCCGGTAGTCGAAACGAATCGGAGCCCGTTCCTTGGCGCGGTACGACCGCAGATCCTCGAGGGACCAGACGCCCCCTGCCCGGCGCACGCCGGCCACGAGTGCCTCGGCGACGGGCCCTTCGTAGAAGCTGCGCGGCTCGTCGGCGATCCGGGCCAAGGTGGCGGCGAGCACCGGCTGCTTCCACACGTCGCCGGGTTCGTAGAAGCTGCCGTCGGGCCGAAGATAGAACGCCGCCGAGCGCTCGAAGCCCGCCTTCTTCATGGCTTCGGCCCCGCGGCGCAGGTCGTCGGCATGGAAGGCGTCGAGCACGTGACCGTCGCGAGCGAGGGTCACCGCCGGCTCGACGAGGCTGCGCCACGGTCGCGATCCGAACCGTTCGTGGGCCAGGGCCAGGCCCGCCACGGTCCCCGGGATCCCCGCCGCCTTGGCGCCGACGCGGCTGTCCTCGGTGGGCGCTCCGTCCGGCCCGAGGTACATGTCGCGGTGGGCGGCAGCCGGCGCCGCTTCCCGGAAGTCGAAGGTCGTGGCCGTGCCGTCGGCCATCCGCACCACCATGAAGCCGCCGCCACCGATGTTCCCCGCCGAAGGATGGGTGACCGCGAGGGCGAACCCCATGGCCACGGCCGCGTCCACGGCGTTGCCGCCCTGCTGCAAGACCGAAAGCCCAACCTTGCTCGCGTCCACCGAGGCACTCGCCACGGCCCCCTTGCGCCCCTCGGCAACCGCCAGGGGGTCGGCCGAGGCGGTGGCCGGATGGGCCTTCCGGTCGACGGCGGCCCGCTCCGGCTCGGTGCGCGGAGGGGCTCCGGTCTCGGGCGGGGGCCGCACGTCTCGACACCCCGCAAGGGCCGAGGCGACCACGAGGGAGCCCATCCACGCAAGGAGCCGGCGGGACGAGCACCGGGCCAACGAGCCGACCCGCTGCGCCGCCGGCCCCGGCCCGTCCACGCCGCCGCCTCGGCCACAGCCCCCCCCATCTCGGGCGCCGAGCACGGCGCCGCCCCGGGCTCTGCGC
>RFGU01000226.1 GCA_003696955.1 Deltaproteobacteria bacterium
CGGACGCCGTGGTCCCACCGGTGTCCCCCGCCGAGCCCGACGACGCGATGCCCGAGTCCGTGGCCGTCGTCGAGCCGCCGGTGGGCTCCAGGAAGCCGGGGTTCTCCCGTTTGCATCCGGCCAGTGCCGCAAGCCCGAGGACCAGGACGAGCGTGTGACGGTCGACCACGGCTCCCATCGTACCGCAAGGCGCGGAGCGTCCGAGGGGGGCTGGAGCAATCGGCGCAGAACGACGCGGGATCCGGCCTACGCGGGGGGCACGAGCGCCACGGGTCGGTCGGCGGCGGCGGCCAGGGTCGAGCCCACGCTCGACGTGAAGAACCGCTCGACCAGGGACAGCTTGCGCGAACCGGTGACGATGCACGGGCTTGCGTGTTCGTCGGCGGCTTCGAGCAGGCGCTGGACCACCGGCCCCTCGCGCACCTCGTAGGGCATGTCACCGTACCCGGCCCCGCCGAGGAAGGACTCCACCTCCGGGCGAGCCTCCTCGATGAACCGGTCCCTCGCCTCGGCGAGCAGCCGAGGAAGGTTGGCGTAGGGCTCGCCCCAGGGCTCGGGCAGCTCGACGACGAACACCGCGAGCACCTTGCGGCCGAGTTCGACCCCCATCCGTGCCGCGTACCGCAACGCCGGCAGGCAGTCCTCGCGGCCGTCGATGGCCACGAGGATCGGCCCGTCGCCGGCTCGGTCCTCCGTCCAGTCCGGAGGCACGCACCAGGTGGGGGCCGGCAACGTCCGCACCAGTCTGCGGGCGACCCGGCCGAGGGCCACCAGGCGTTCCTCGTTGGCCTTGGCCTGGCGGCCGATCACGAGTCCTTCGGCCCCGTGCAGCGTGGCGGCCGCGGCAAGGCGCTCGTCCGGTCGGTCGCCGGCGACGACGAGGACGTCGGCCTTGTCGCCGAGGATCTCCTCGACGACGGCCACGGCCTTGCGACGGCGCTCGTCCATCATCTCGTCGAAGTCCTCGCCACGCAGGCTGCGTCGCATGGTGCCGGCGTCCACCACGTGGACGGCGAGCAGGTGCAGGAGGTCCGCCGGAGCGGCCCGGTGGCGCGCGGCGACCCAACGGGCGAAGTGGAGGGCGCCTTGGCTGCGCTCGCGCAGATCGAGACCGATGACCCAGGTGTGCATGACCGAACGGTAGCGATCAGGGGAGGGAACGCAACGGGGGGACGGGCTCCGTCCAGGTGACGACCACCTTGCCGCCACCGTCGCGTTTGGCGGCGTACATCGCGGCGTCCGCCCGATCGAGGAGCGCCTCGACGGTGCGACCGTCGTCCGGGTAACGGGCCACGCCAACGCTGGCGCGAATCGCGGCAGTTTCGTCCTTGCGGCCCAGTCCCTCGACGGCGTGGGCGAGGCGTCGTGCGAGTTGGACGGCGACTTCGGGGTCGGAGACGTCCCGCAGGGCGACGACGAACTCGTCTCCGCCGATGCGGCCGACGGCGTCCTGCTTTCGAACGCTCGCGCGCAGGGCATGGCCGACCTGCTGCAGCACGGCATCACCGGCCGCGTGCCCGAACCGGTCGTTGACGGTCTTGAAGCCGTCGAGGTCGACGTAGGCCACGTAGAACGGGCGATCCGGTGTCGTGGCGATCCAGCGGGACATCTCGGCGATCACGTCGCTCCGGTTGCGGACCCCCGTCAGGGGGTCGGTGCGTGCCAGGTGGACGAGGCGCTCGTAGCTTTCGGTCTCCGGAAGCAGGGGCTCGATGCCCACGGCGAACACCCGGTCGTCACCGACCGACAGCCGTCGAAACCGCAGTCGCAGGCGCTCGGTGGTGCCCGCCGGTCCACGACGCTCGATCTCGACGGTGGCCGCCGTCTCGTCCGGCAGCGTCGGTGCGCAACCGAGAAGACGATCGAACGGACGTCCGAGGGCCTCTTCGCGGGGTACGCCCAGGATGGTCGCGGCGCGATCCGACAGCGCGAGGACCGTACCGGACGCCGAAAGGCCCGCGACGGCCTCGTCGACGTGGGCGAAGAGGGTGCCGAGCAGGGCGGCCTGGCCTTCGAAGATCCCCCGGGCCACCGAAAGGTGGGAGACGTCCGTGCACGAGACGTGCACGAGGCGTTCGCCGGCCACGACGACCGGTGTCAAGTGCGCGAGGCACCTTCGCCGGCCTCCCGCCCACATCAAATCGTGTTCGAGGCGCGCCCGCTCCCCCGAGCGCGCCACCCGGTCGATCGTGGCGCGAAAACGCCTCCGAGGTTCGCCTTCGGGCAGAAGGCCCGCGAGCGGCCGCCCGACCAGTTTCGCCGGGGGCAGTCCCACGATCTCGGTGCACGAGGGCAACGTACGCACGATGCGCGTGCTCGGTTGGACGAGGGCGACGAAGGTGCGACCGAGGCCCACCAAGGCCGCGTCCGCGTCGTCGAACGACGGCATGGCGGTCGGCGTGCGGCTTCCATCGGGGCCCATCGTTGGATGAAGATGGCGCCTCGGGGGATCGATCCGAAGCGCAGTGCCTCCGCCGCTTCCTACCGCGGTCGCGCAGGTTCTGCGTCTTCGCCACGCTCCCCCGTTCGGGCAGTCCAGCCCTCGCGTTCGATGCGCTCGAGCGCCTCGAGCCGTTGTTGGGGGTGGTCGATGACGCCGGCGACCGTGCCACCGCAGCGGGGGCAGACGGTGTCCTCGGGCCGCAGGCGGTGGTTGCATCGGGGCTCGGAGCAACGATCGTCGGCAAACCTGCTCCCGACGAGCATGGCTGCGGCGCCCGCCACGGCGGCGACCGCCAGGACCTGCGCCACGGAGACCCCGCCCCACAGGGGCCCGGCGAGCAGGCCCCCCGCGAGCAGGATGGGGATCGTCACCATCCGGCCGAGCCGAAGGGCCATGGTGCCCCGTACGCGAAAGACGGGATGCCCCTCGTTCATGCCCTCGACGGGCCGATCGTCGGTGGGGGTCACGGCGCCACGCGGAGCCATGGGGATCCCCAGGCGTGCCGGGCGCTCTCCAGCGGGGTGTTCGTCCATCCCCTCACGCGTCGGCGAGGCGACTTGCCAGGGTGCGTTCGACGGCGGCGAGCCCGTCGTCGAAGTGCTCGTGCGTCGTCAGGACCGTGCCGTGGCGCAGCCGTGTCGCGATGCCGACGGTCGACAGGACCATGCGCTGGATGACCTTGTCGGTGATGACGGCCACGGCCGCCGCCGCGACGAGCCCCTCCCGTTCCGCGAACGTGCGCAGGTCCGGATCGTAGGTGGTCTCGCCGACCACGTGGGCGACGACGCCGTAGGGCGTGTCGAAACCCGGACTCTTCCAGCAGCTCTCGAACAGAGCGAACATGACGTCGCTGTCGAGGTGTCCGGTGCACTCGAAGGCGAAGATCCGGGGAGCGAGCTGGTAGGAGCGGCACACGCCGACCTGCTCGAGAAGGGTCGCTCCGAGACGCTCGCGCCAGGCCAGTGGGTCTTCGTCGGCCATCGTTCGGCTCGTTACGTACGCCCGAGGCGGCCGGCGGGTCAAGTCGGGTCGGCCGAAATCACCGTTATGGCGCGAACGGGGCGATCGGCTTCGTCACGGGCGCCTCGGAATGCCGCCGGTGCGGCGACGGCGTGCGTCCAGGATTTCGGACCCCGGCCGCATGGGCAGCGGACCCGTCCGGGGGCTGCGCTTGCGGCGGCGAGGCCGGTCGGTACGATGGATCCGTCATGGCGGAGCGGCATGCTACGGACTTCCTGCGAACCGTTGGGCTCGTCATTCTCGAAGAACTGCGCAAGGCAGGCGGGGATGGGGCGACCAAGGAACGATTGATACAGGCGGCGGGGAAGGTGAGCGAGCCGTCCTTCCGGCGGGCGGTGGACTGGCTTCGCGACGAGCAGGACGCTCCCATCGAGTACGACCGATCCGCGCGCCGGTGGGTGCTCAGCAACCCCGACTTCCACCTGCCCCTCGACGCGCCGGCCGGGGAGGACATGGCGGCGCTCATCGTGGCGTCCGCCGCCCTCGGTGTCCTCGACGACGGTGAGTTGGCCGGCCGCTTGATGCGCCTGGTCGAGCAACTCGACGATCGCGCCCGCCAACAGGGGGGCGCCGCGCCGCGGATCCAGGCGGGCCGGGTCGTGGCGACGGCGACGACGGCCACGCCGGTCGACCCCAAACTCCTCTTGCTCCTGCTCGACGCCTGCAACGGCAAGGTCGTGCGCATGGAGTACGACTCGCCGTGGCGCGAGGGCGCGTCGGAGACCTACACCATCGAGCCGTGGCAGCTTCGCCTGCACGACGGCGCGCTCTACCTGCGGGCCTACTCGCGCACGGCCGATGCGCCCCGCAACTTCCGCGTGGCGAACATCGTCACGGCCCGGATCGTCGACGGCGACCAACCCCGTGGCCCGCGGCCCGAAACCGAGGTCTGGGGCGAGCACGACCCGGCCTTCGGCGTGGACTACGACCGCCCCGGCACCGCCACGATCCGCGTGGCCGGCCCCATGGCCCGGTGGCTCTTTCGGACGCGGATGCACCCGAAGCAGCGCGACCGCTGGATCGCCGAGGGCGAGGTGCTCGAACGGACGGTCCCCTACCGATCGTGCCGGGAGTTCGCGCGCCGCCTCTTGCCCCTCGGCAGCGCCCTGGTGGCGGTGGCGCCTCGAGAACTCGCCGAGGAGGTCCGCGGACACGCCGAGGCCCTTGCCCGAATCGCTGTCCCCGAGGACCTCGCGGGCGACGCAGGCTCCACCGAGTCCGACGGCTGAACGCTTCGCCGCGGATGAAAGGGCGTGCCGCTTCGTGCGGGACACGCACCATCGTCCTCGGGGGCGGACGCGCGTGCGGAGGTCGCGTCCGGGCGTCTTGCCGGAGCCGCAGGTAGCCGGCCGGGGCGCGTAACGCCCTAGGGCCGTCAGGCGCTCGCACCGGGGTCGCCGGACGTGCCGGCGGCCGCAAGCGCCGCGACGATCTCCTCGGGAGATCGCCGAACCTCGCCGCGTACGATGGCGTGGACGTTCGTGCCGCCGTCCCCTTCGTAGCGCGGAACGAGATGGACGTGGACGTGGGGGACGACCTGGCCTGCGGCGCGGCCGTCGTTGATCCCGATGGTCACGGCGTCCGCAGCGAGCCCCGCCCGCTGGGCGCGGGTGACGTCCCGAACGAGACGAAAGACCGCGCTTGCTGCGCGGTCGTCGAGTTCGGCCACGTGGGCCGCGTGCGCCTTGGGCACCACGAGCACGTGGCCTTCGACGAGGGGTTGGGCGTCGAGGAAGGCGAGGGCGCCTTCGTTCTCCGCCACGCGGTGGCAGGGGACGTCCCCGGCGACGATCTTGCAGAAGATGCAGGTGGGGTCCGTGCGCATGCGTACTCCTTGCGGTGGCAGGGGGTGGTGGCGGATCCTACACTGCTGCCGTGGACGTACCGTATCAAGGCAGGCAGGACGCCTACGTGGGGCGCTACTGGCACCGAGAGGGCGAGCGCGTGGTCTGCGACCTCTGTCCCCGCAGGTGCCGGGTCAAGGAGGGACAGCGCGCCTTCTGCTTCGTGCGCGCGGTTCGCGACGGCCAGATGGTGCTCGATACCTACGGGCGCTCGACCGGCTTTTGCATCGATCCCATCGAGAAGAAGCCCCTCAACCACTTCCATCCGGGCACGCCGGTGCTCTCCTTCGGCACGGCGGGCTGCAACCTCGGGTGCCGCTTCTGCCAGAACTGGGACATCTCGAAGGCCCGCGAGGTGGACCGGCTCGTCGAGCGCGCCATGCCCGAGGACATCGCCCGGGCGGCCAAGGCGGCCGGGTGCACCTCGGTGGCGGCCACCTACAACGATCCGGTGATCTTCGCCGAGTACGCCATGGACACCTTCGAGGCCTGCCATGCCGAGGGGATCCGAACCGTGGCGGTCACGGCCGGTTACATCACCCCCGAGGCCCGCGCGGACTTCTTCCGGCACGTCGATGCGGTCAACGTGGACCTCAAGGCCTTCACCGAGGACTTCTACCATCGGCTCTGCTTCGGCCACCTGCAGCCCGTGCTCGACACCCTCGAGTGGATCGCCAAGGAGACGGACGTCTGGCTCGAGGTGACGACCCTGCTCATCCCCGGCGAGAACGACAGCGAAGAGGAGATCGCCCGCGCGGCGGACTGGTTCGTCGAGCACCTGGGGCCCGACGTGCCCTGGCACTTCTCGGCCTTCCACCCGGACTTCAAGATGATGGACAAGCCGTCGACGCCGGTGGAGACGCTCCTGCGGGCACGGGAGCAGGCGATGGACGCGGGCGTGCACTTCGTCTACTGCGGCAACGTCCACCATCCCGAGAGCGACACCACCTACTGCCCGTCGTGCAAGAAGGCCCTCGTCGTGCGCGACTGGTACCAGATCCTGGCCTACGAGCTTACGGCCGAAGGGACCTGCCCGGACTGCGGGACGAAGATCCCCGGCCGCTTCGCCGACCGGCCGGGCACGTGGGGCCGCAAGCGTCTGCCGGTGCGGATCTCCTGACGATCGCGCGGGCCCAACTCCTGGGGAGGTCACGGCGGCAAGGGCGGCAGTCGGCGCGCGCCGAGGATCGCAGGGGACGTGTTCTACTGGCGCCGACAGGTGTGGCGTTTCGATCCGCCGTTCGGCAACTCGACGACCCACACTTCACCTTGGTCGAGGTTCGACGCAAACATGCATGCGTCCGCGAGTGCGCGGCCATCGATCCGAGGCTCGACGAACACCACGATCGGCTCCGCGAACGCTTCCGCAATCCCGCGTGCCACCCCGTCGGCATCGATGCTTCCGGTTTCGTTGCGGTCCCCCAAGGTCACGATCGTCGGATCGAACACCCGGTACGGGTTTCGGCGTAGGGTTTCTGCGTCGTTCCACCGAGCGCGTCGAAGGCTTTCGACGACTCCGACGGCATCTTCACGGACACCGGAGGGGTCACGCAAACGCGAGAGCACCCTACGCGCAGCAATCGACTGCTGGTCGGGTGGCGTCGTCGCGGCAACGTAGACGCGTCCGCGGTTGCGTTCGACGATGGGAGCGTACGTGGCCCCGAGTTGTTTGCGAAGGATCGTGTAGACGGTACCTTCCTGGGTTTGAGCCGCCACCGTGAGGGTTCGGACCATCGCGACAGCGAGGTGGCCGTCCGACGGAAGGGGAGCGACCACGGAAAACCCCTCGATGTCGGCTCCCGACCACGAGGTGACCATGACCGCCGGGCCGGACCAGGTGGGCGCGGACGAGGGTAGGGAGCGATCCTGCTGGGATGCCAGCGGTTCGAATGCATCCCAGCCTTCGCGGCCCCCGGCGGAGACCGCCACTTTCACCGTGCCGGCCGCCACGCCTCGGGAGACCGCGGCCCGGCAGCGTTCGGGCGTCCACGCGTCGAGTACTCCGGCCGGTGGGCGGTCCAATGCCCAAAGCGGCAACCGCGCGATGTTCGGATCGCTCCGTGGATCCCGCAGCCGGTCCGCTCGAACACGGCGCGCTGGAGATGGAGTCTCCCCCGCAAGGAGTCGTCGTACGTACGTGGCCGCGTCCTTCGCGAAGGGCGTGACCACCGAGCCGAGGAAGAGAAGTCGGCTCTTCGATCCGAAGGCGAGCCAATCGTAGCCGTCACGAACCGTCGGTCCCTGGCCGAGTACGACATGCACGTGGCCCGGCCAGAGGGTGTCGATGCAATGGGCGGCTACGAGATCGCCATCGAAGATCTCTCCCTCCACCACGAGGCCCACCTTGAACGTGGCCCTGTGGCCGTCGAGGCGTCGGACGAGCACCGCGAGATCCGTCCTCTCCGACCTCACGACGTCGATGGGGGGATCGAGGTCCGTCCACGGCTCGAGTTCCGGAGGCGGATGTTCTGGATCGAATCCGATACCGGAGGTGGTGGTAGCCAGCGCGCGGATCGTCAGGAAGGTCAGGAGTCCGTGGAGGAGCATGCATCCACTCCGCGTACGAGGATGAGGGTGTGCACCTTGGGTGGAGGTGGGAGGGGTTGGTGCTCGATCCGGTCGAAGTCGGGTCGCGGAGGGGGAGGACCGCACCGTGTCGCGTGGGCTTCCCGGAACCAAGTTTCCGCCGCCACCTGGGTGACGGCATCGGGATCGACGGCCCACGACGCGGAGATGATCACGTCGGCCAAGTGCGCAAGACGTTTCCACTCGACGTCGTCGCCAAATGTGGCGACGAAGCGCCAGACCGGCTCGGCCAGCGAGTCGTCGTCGAACCCCACGCCGACCATTTCGACCGATACATCCTCCTCGATGGCCGTCGACACACGTTCGGACGCAGACGTGGTGAGGACCGTTGCAATCGCTTCACCTTCTCGCCCGGGGATAGAGCCGTTCAGGGAGGCCGCGACGATGACGAGGCTGCGCCCCGTCAGCCCTTCCATGCAAAGACGCACCGTGCCGCCGGGAAGGGAGACGGGCATTTGCGGAGGAACGCTCGATTCGGAGCGCCAGTCGGAGAACATCGCCGAGATGGGTTCCTTCAACCGAGACGGCGGATACGGGGACGAAACCTCCAGCCGCGAGCCTTCCGGCCCGTACCGCGTCCGGACGATCCTACGCAACTCCTCGCCCGTCGTTTGCGGGGCGGAGAGCGGACGGATGATCGGGTCGGCCTCGTACTCGCGCCGAAGCACTGCGTTCCAGGCCCACGCGTGGTATTGGGTGGCGCTGTTCCTCGCTCGGAATTCCGCCTCGCGGGCGAGGACTTCCAGACCTGCGGCCAGTTCGTCCTCGTCGAAGTCGGCCCGGGAGAGTCCGCGCCGAAGCAACCACGCGAGCCGCAGGGTTTCCTCCGGCGGCCCACCCGCCGTGAAGACCGTGCGATGCTCCTTCGTTGCTGCATTCGTGACCGCCCCCAACGAGCGAGCACCGATCCGGCCGTTTCCGGCGGCGAGGGCATCCAGCACGAGGTGCTCGACGAGATGGGCCTGTTCGCGCGGTAGGTCGAGGGCGCCCACGGGCATCTCCAGTCGTACCCAAGCCTTGCTTGCTGGCGATTGTTCGAGCTCGACGACGAGCCCGTTTTCGAGGGTGAAGGACGATCGGGCGGGGGCACCGTCGCAGGCCGCCCGCCCCACTTCGGGCGGGGCGGCCGCGTGGCTGCCCGTGTCGTCTTCCGGCGGGACGCCCGCCGACCCACCGGCGCGAGTCGGCGAGCATCCCGCGAGAAGCCCAGCGAGGGCCAGACAAGTGCATGTCGTTCGCGTCGGGCTCACGGGCCTCCGGTGCATTGGCACAGGCAACCCGGCGTGTCTCCGCCGCATGAATCGCATGCGGCGCCACTGCCACACGCCAGCGTAATCCCGAATGGGCACTCCAAGCTATTGCCGTTGGGATTCAACGTGCAGTTGCTCCCCGTGCCCGTTGGCGTGTCCACTTGTTCGCAGCACAGCACGATGACCTCGATGACGGGCGGTTCGGCGCACGATCCGGAGTTACATGTTTCGCCCGATGGATCGTCACATACGAACACGCCATCGGACGAATCGCATGCGGCGGTGAAGGTCGGGTCGCAGGGAACGAAGGCCGGCCCACCTCCGCAACGGTGCTCACGCGCGAGGATCTCTTCTTCCTCGCAGGCGACAGCGTCGCCGCCGTAGTCGTTGCACCAGGCTAGGAACGTCTCGTCGCAAGGACGAAGCATCGGATCCGCCGAAGAGCAAGATGCGAGTGCAATGCCCGTGTCCTGGTGGATGCAGTTGGCGTTGTCCAGAAGGGCGACTCCTGCGGGCGGCGATGTCGGCTCGCAGACCGGACCACCATCCGATTCGGCTGCGGTGGTTGTACCGTCGGGACCGGTGTCGGCGGCCGTGTCGTGATGCGCTCCCTCCGGATCACAGCCACCAATCGAAATCGTCCCGAGCGTGAACGCGAGTATGGCTACCGACCAGCGTCGCACGCACGCCCGAAATGCATCAGTGTGTGTGTGTGTGTGTGTGTGTGTGGCATCTCGGTTCCTCCGCGAGTGGGGTTGTCAACCGCCGCGGATCGTACGGCGCGAACCACGTGCACGTCAACCCCTTTCTTCGGTCCGGAGCTCGACGCACAGATCGTCCTACATCGACCTACGCGGCCGGTGGGTCGTACGGCGAACGAGCCGACGTTCCGCACTGCGGAAGGATCGAGGACCCGAGAAACGAAGCAAGGCGCAAGGCGGAAAACCCACGAGCACGCGACGCCGGGGGGCCGGCAAGCGACCCGGTCGGTTACGCCGCCCGCGTTCCGTACCACGGGAGGATTGCCTGAGGTTTGCCTGAGGTTTGCCTGTTCGTCCGTGAGCGGATCGTGTAGTCGAACGAAGATGACACTCGGCGGGAACATGCCAAGATGGCAATTGCTCCTCCCCGCTGCGTTTCTCGGCTGGGGCGCGACCGTGGCGTCGGTCCATGTGTCGGGACCGGTGCTCGTGGCCGGGCCGTACTGCGGGCGACGGCCGAGCGACGACAAGACCGCATGTTGGCGCGGACAGGGCGGCTGCTCCTGTGTTTCGATTCCGGGATCGAAGTACTGCGGCGACATTCCGCAGTGCAAGATCAAGACCG
>RFGU01000227.1 GCA_003696955.1 Deltaproteobacteria bacterium
GGGCGGAATCGAACCACCGACACGCGGATTTTCAGTCCGCTGCTCTACCAACTGAGCTACCTGGGCTGGGGTTTTCGGGGCCGCGGGCATAGCGAATGTCGCGGCAGGCGTCAAGGGGGGTTGCCGTCCGGCTGTGCCGGGAGTTCGACGGTCACCGTGGTCCCGACGCCCTCGACCGAGTCCACGCGGATCTCCCCCCCGTGCTGACGCACGACCGAGCGGCAAACGGGGAGGCCTAGCCCCGTGCCGGAGTTGGTGGTGGTGTAGAACTCGTCGAAGATGCGGTCGAGGTGTTCGGCGGGGATCCCGACGCCGTCGTCTTCGATGCGCAGTGTCACCCACCGCGAATCGGCCGACGCCGTGACCCGGACCCTTCCGCCCCCAACGGCCTTGCGCTCGATGGCAGAGACGGCATTGCGAATGAGGTTGACGAGCACGCGTCGGATCGCATTTTCGTCGAAGTGCCAGTACAACGGGCCGTCCTTGCCGTCACCGCGGACGGCTTCGATCCGCACGTCGACCATCCGATCCTCTACTCCTCTACGGATGCCGTCCACGACGGTGGATACCACGGCCCAGAGATCTCCACGTGTGCGCCGGATCTGTTTTCGGCGACCGAAGAAGAGCAGATCGTCGATGAGGGCCGAGATGCGCTTGGTCTCGTCGACAATGCGAGCGAGCATCTCCTGGCCGTCCGCCCATCCGGCCACGGCCGGCTCGCCTTGGAGCACCTGCGCGAGGCTCATGATCGCGAATACCGGGTTGCGGATCTCGTGAGCCAAGGTTGCGGTGATCCGACCGAGATCCTCGAGTCGGCGTCGATGTGCCTCGTCCTTCTCCCTCAACTTGGCCTCGGTGATGTCGGAGAACGACACCACCGTCCCGCGGGGCACGCCGTCCGGACCGGGGACGGTGCGGGATGTGAATCCGAGCACCTTGGTCTCGGACAATTCGATCTCCCCGGGCCGGCCTTGAGCGACGAGCAGCACCTCCTGTTTGTCCGCCGTCCACAACATGCTCTCGAGTTCGGCGCGCAGATCCACGAGGCGACGCCCGACCAGATCGGACGTGTCGCCCTCGAAGATCGCCGCCGCCGCGCGATTGAGTCCGACGATGGTCCCGGAGGTGTCGAGCAGCAGCAATCCGGTGGGCAACGTCGCCAGCACGGCCTGCAGCAGATCGAGCGGCTCGGCGACCTCGCCGCTCGTTGCAGGCTCGATGGACGTCGGCGCTCCCGGCGGTTCCACGCTCCGAGGGTGCGGTTTCGTCGTCTCGCCCCCGTCGCGAACGTCGAGGCGAATCGTTCGTGCGAACGTACGCTTCTTCGGATCGTCGTGTCCCTTGCCCTCAGGATCCGACATCGGAGACTTCCTTCTCGAAGGCGGACCATACGGATCCGTTGCCGATGTGCGCCTGGACCTCGTCCTTGAATCGCCGACGAATGTCCGGCCGATCGTCGAGGGTCTGGGCGAGTCCGTCGATAAGGAGTGGGAACGTATAGGACGACGGGTTGCAGCACATGAGCCACTCGCGGAGCTGTTCGTCGAATGCCGCCTTCGGATCCACGGCCCCCTCGCCATCGGCCAAGAAACCGGCGTAACAATCGCGAACGGCCTCGAGCAGTCCCCGCAGCGGCCCTTCCCACAACCGTTCAGCCTCCTCCGATGCATCCTCGGATGTGCCCGACGCCCCCACCGACGCTCCGTCGGTACCCGCATCGCCAACGCGGCGAGCAATCTCGGGCATGACGCGTGCGAGTTGGGTACGAACCGACGCAAGTTCCGCACCTCGCCGCAACAGCAGCACCACGGCGCCATGCTCTCCGACCGCCCGCACCAGCAGGCGGATCCCGGCAAGGGAGATGCACACTTCGTCGAACGGCGCTCCCACCGTGGCCGATGCCAGCTGCATACGGCGCACCGTCTTGGCAACGTCCGTGGCCGCCCCCGGACTCAAGCCTCCGTCACCGACGTCGGTCACCACGCTCCCGTCGCGCACGAGAAACGCTGCCCGAACGCCACGCAGTGCGCGCAAACGTTCGAATTCGGGAGCCTGCATCGTACCCATCAGTTCTCGACCCCCAGCACCGCGTCGTGCACGGCATAGGCATCGGCATCGTCGCCGATGGCCAGCACCGCCGACGTGTTGCCCATGGACACCACGGCGATCTGCCGGCCATCGCGCGCACGGGCCACGATGCCGTCGTAGACGCCGACCCCGATGGTCCGCGCGATTCGGGCCGCGGCGCGCATGTAGAACCCGGCGAGGGTGGAGAGATCGCGATGGCCCCGCATGTCGTCGGCGAGCACCTTTCCGGTCCCGGACACCAAAGCTACGCCTTCCACGCCGTCGAACGCCCAGAACTGTTCGAGCAGCAGATTGCGCACCTCCGGGTCCTCGATGACGGCATGGCCCGTCGTACTGTCCGCCGCCGATCCAACGGCGACCGCAGTCGTTCCGTCTTCGTCGTCGTCCGAGGGAAGTTCGAATGGCGCCGCTTCCGATCCAGCCGCGTCGGTTCCGGCCTCGGATCGAGGTCCTTCCCCCTCGGCGTAGGGGCGCGGATCCACTTCGCCTTCGTCGATGAGTCTTGCCGCCTCCATCAATAGATGGGTGGATGATCTCGAGATCGTGCGGCGAGGTGGCGGCCGATACAAGCGCTCCCGAAAGGTCCCGCGCCCAGCAGCGACGATCTTGAAGAACGCCAGTTCACCGCGGTAGCTGCCGTACTCCACGTGGGTGATGTCGCCGTGCTCGAACCACACCTCCCCCGAGGCATATGGCGTATCGACCTCGAGTCGCCGGTCCCGGCCACTCACGGCAATCATCTGCACGTAGTCGAACAATTCGACTTCGATGCCGCGCCCAAAGAACCCCTGCCGCGGCCCGAGGCCCTCGATGTGCTTCACCAGATCTTCGGCACCGACCGGCTTCGCCACCAGGCTTATGGTGGGCACGTGGGCATACGCCTGTTCGAGTTCATCCGTGAGATACGCCGACTGCACCACGATCCGAATCGAGGGGTGATGGCTCCCAAGCCACTCGATCAACTCGGTACCACTACCGCCCGGCATGCGAACGTCGCACACGACCACGTCGAAGGATCGCTCGCGAAGCTGGTCGAGCGCTTGTCGTACCGTGCTCGCGAGGGCCACCTCCATACCGGCCTTTCGAAGTGCACGCTCGATCGCAAATCGGACGTTGGGTTCGTCGTCTACGACCAGGACGCGCGTGGGGGCAGACAGGGTGTCCGACACGGGACCGCAATTATGCCCGCCGCAGGCGATGGCGACGAACGGCGGAGCGCCCCGTTTCGGCCCTGTCCGATCTCCGGTGCCGGCTCCAATCCCCCGGCCAGGGCCGCGCGTTCAGCGCGGCATCGGCTGCCGGCCCAGCTTGGTTGATTCACCATTTTCGGCGTACACCAAGAAGACCTCCGCGTAGAAACCAGTGGACGAATTCGCACGCCATGGCTCGCCCAACCGAAGATTTCGGTGTTGGAACAGCCAAGCGCGCCATCGCCCATTTACTACAAGGATTTTGACGTAACTGCAGTTACAAATTTCTCTTAACCTATAATGGGATTTCCGCTAGGATGGAGGCATGGCAGTAGTTCTCGACGATCTGAACCTCCACAAGGCTGAACGGCTCTTGTGCGAACGCGCCCTGGCAGAAGCCGGCACCATCGTGGAAGCCGCAAAGCTCCTCGGCATCACCCGTCATGCGCTCAAACGGCGCATCGTCAAACATGGCATCGAGTGGCCCCCGCGCCGGGACCGGGGAGCGTCCGACGGCGATACGCCGCGCGAGTCGGCCCCCCACCTTAGACCCGTCGTGTCGGGTGCGCGGGCCTGAATCGTCGTCCGGGAGCACGAGTTCGGCCGGCCGTGGGGCACTCCCCCGGCGACACTGCCGGTGCGCCGTGCCACGACCGCCCCGCAGCGAAGTCGGCGCGACGTAAGCGGATCGGCGAGTCCACGCCCCTGCGCCGCAGCCTGCGCCACCGCGTCTGCTAACGTAACGGCGTGCCCGTGGACTCCCCGAACATTCCGGGACGATCCGACCTGGCCGAGGCCGTCGAGCGCATCGTCGAGTCCTATCGCCAACACGGCAACATCAACCACCTCGACGGCACCAACCTACCGTCCCGAAGCGAGGCCACCGAACTCCTCGACGACTTGGTCTCGATCCTCTTTCCCGGTTACTTCGTGCAGGAGCAGGTCGACGCCCTGACCTGCCGTTACTTCGTAGGGGAGCGATGCGCCCGCGTGTTGCGCCGGCTCGAGCGCGCCATCGACCGTGCCCTCGCCCTCGGAGCCCCCGACGCGCCCGCGATCATGGATTCGTCGGAACGAGCCGCGCTTGCCCACGAACACGCACTCGCATTGATCGCCGCCATCCCGGACATTCGCCACACGCTCGACACGGACGTGTTCGCCGCCGTGTCCGGGGATCCCGCCGCGCGGAGCCGCTCCGAGGTCATCTTGGCCTACCCCGGCGTCGAGGCCATCGCCGTCCATCGCCTCGCACACTTCCTCTACCGGCGCCGCATCCCGCTGCTGCCACGACTTCTCAGCGAAATCGTCCACCGACGTACCGGGATCGACATCCATCCTGGCGCGAACATCGGACCTTTCTTCTTCATCGACCACGGCACGGGCGTGGTCATCGGTGAAACGTGCCGCATCGGCGCCCACGTCAAGATCTATCAAGGTGTCACCCTTGGCGCCCTGTCGGTCGATCGATCCGTGAACCCACCGGCGAGCGGCCAGCGACATCCGACCATCGAGGATCACGTGACCATCTACGCTGGCGCCACGATTCTCGGCGGCGACACCGTGATCGGCGCCCGTAGCATCATCGGGGGCAACGTGTGGCTCACGCGCAGTGTCCCGACGGACACGATGGTGATCCTCGACAATCCGTCGTTGCGGTTCGTCTCGGTCGCATGAATCGGGCGCGCCGCGCCCACGGTCGCCCCGAGCCGAACGGAACGCACCGGTCAAGCGTTGCCGGTCGTGTTGTCATCGGCCCGGTTGTCGGTGGTCGATTCGCCGGTCGGCTTCCGCCGCGGAACGTCACCGGCGAGCGCTTGTCGCACGACCCGCTTCGTGTCCGGGTCGAAGGAACCCGTCAGCATCCACTTGAGATACCCCTGATGCTCGGGATTCGCCGCGGCGTCGCGCAGGCTCATGCCCTTGAGCTTGCCGAAGTTGAAGGCTGGCTCGTCGTCCTTCCACACGAACTTGCGCCCACTGTCCACGTAGGCGCGCTCGTGTTTCGTCGAAAGGGCGTGTAGCGCGTCCGCATCCACGGGGAGGTCCTCGTAGCGTTCGAGTTGACCGGCCAGGACCTCGACCGTCGCCAGCGTATCGGCCTCGGCACCGTGGGCCCCCTCGAGCTCCTTACCGCGATAGAAGCGGACGGCAGCCGAGAGCGTGCGGGGCTCTTTGGAGTGGAAGATGACCTGGGCGTCGACGACGCGGCGCGAGCGTAGATCGACGTCCACGTTGGCCCGCGCGAATTCGGCTTCGAGCAGCCGTAGGTCGAAACGGAGGACGTTGAATCCCGCGAAGTCCGCCCCTTCGATGAGTTCGACGATTCGCGGCGCGATGGCAGCGAACGTCGGACAGCCCCGGACGTCCTCGTTGGAGATCCCGTGAACCTGCGTGGCGGCCTCGGGAATCGGGCGCTGGGGATCGACACGAAACGTATACGGGCCATCGATGCGATGGACGCCGGGCAAGAGTCGCACGATGGAGATCTCGACGATGCGGTCTTGCTGAGGATCCGTCCCCGTGGTCTCGGTGTCGAAGAAGACGAGCGGCCGGTCGAGCGAATCCACGAATGTTCGAAAGCGCGGTCCGAGGGATTCGAAGAAGGGGTCCGACACGTCGCCGTCCTCGACCGCGTCGCCGATGCCGGGCAACGGAGGCTGCCCGGGCGCGCCGGATTCGGCCGGACGTGTCCCGTCGGATCCTCGTGAACGTCGGTTGCCGTTCGACATGGGCGATATCTTCTAGCAGCCCCCGGCGGGGCGCTGCGGCGGCCCACCCCGGAGCGCTCCCGGGTACGGACCGGACCTTCGTCCTCGCGCGTCGCCGTAGTTCCGAACGACAGGCCCTACGAGGCCCCGTACGTCCGCACCGGTCTTCGATGCGCAGCCCCTCGTTGGCCGCGTGGAGGTCCGTACTACAGGAGCGAAGATCGCGCAGATCGTTGCGCGGTCTGCGTGTTCCGCGTGGCGTCTCGCCAACCGAAGCGCTTCTTCGGATCACCGAAAATCTGTACGATCTGGCACATGAAGATCGCCATGCAACTTTGGCGCCATCACTCGAACGCCGATGCCGATATAGGGCAGTGACGAAGCCCGGGCTTTCCGTGTTCGACCGTTCCGTACCGCAGGCGCCCGTGGCAGGGGCCCCGCCCCATGCATCGAAGATCACCCCAAATGGCCCTGTTGCTGCCTTCGGCGACCGTCTATGCTCTCATGCGATGATGTGCCCCCCGCGTATTCACATTCTCGCCCTGTCCCTTGGACTCCTGACCGCCGCGTGCGAAGGCCGCGACGAGCCCGAGCAACAGACCGGCCCCGGCTTGACCCAGGGGCTTACGACGAACGGTTCCGAAGGCGGCACCGACGCTACGTCGGGCGGCGGAGGCGAGTCGGGCGACGTGAAGTTCGACGTGGGTATGGGGACCGGAGGATCGGATTGTTCGGAAGGCGGGAATTGCCCTGAATGCACGGTTCCAGAGCACACTCCCTGCGACGGTACGAACGATCCGATCACGGCCATCGGGCTCAACTGTCCGGGCGAGCCCCAGGTTCAGGTCGACTATTCGACGCCGCAGCACCCCGGAGCCATCGGGGTGCGCACCAACTTCGGCCAGGCCGGGGTGTTCGCCCCCCGCGAGGGACAGAACTACGCCGTCATCGGCAGCGGCTTCGTGGCCGACCTCGACAACCCCACGCCGGACGCCGACGCAACGTTGGGGCACGTTTCGCCCACCGAATGTAACGACGATCTCGGCGCCGAGTACGACCCGGGGACGACCCTCCCGCCGCCCCTGATGACCAACGACGTCGGGGCCGTCGACTGCACGGAGGACCCGAGCCTCGTGGGCACCGGTGACTGTTCCAACACGATCCAGGGTCAGTTCTCCCAGGGCAACTCGGCCAACGACTACACCGAGATCCGCTTCACGGCCACGGTGCCCGACAGCGTGACGAGCTTCAGCTACGACTTCGCCTTCTTCTCCACGGAATATCCGTACTACTACGGTAGTGCCTTCAACGACATGTACGTCGGATGGCTGCAGTCGGAGATCTGGACCGGCAACATCTCGTTCGACGAGATGGGCAACCCCATCTCCCTCAACGCCGGGTTCCTCGATTACCGTGACGACGCCGGTACCCTGCCCGCCCTGGCCGGCACGTGCATGCGCTACCACGCCGGCACGAAGTGGCTGTCGACGACCGCCGGCGTCGTGCCGGGCGAGCAGATCACGGTCGTCTTCGCGATCTTCGACCTTTCCGACTCGATCCTCGACAGCTACGCCTTCATCGACAACTTCCAGTGGGGCTGCGAGGGCGACTCGAAGCCGACCACGAAGCCGGTCGGCTGAGGCGTCTCCACTCGGTCCAAGCGTGGAAACGGGGGGCGCCCGCACGGCGCCCCCTCGTCACATGGCCGCCGCGCGGCGGCCGCAGAAGCCCCCTACGCGAAGAGGATTTCGTCGAGGGCGCTGTCGTCCGAGGACTGCACGGTCTTGGCGAAGGCCACCGCACGCGGCAGCACGTGGGCCACGTAGAAATCGAGGTTGAGCAGCTTGCCCCGCAGGAGGGGCCGCTCGTCGCCCTCGTCGATCTTCTGGCGTGCGATCCGCGCCTGTTCGAGCGCTTCGATGGCGCAGACGACGATGCCGAACGCCGACTGGAAGGGTACCGCCATGTAGAAGGCCTCGGCGATCTTGCCGCCGCCGGCGAGCTTCGACAGGTGCATGGCTGCGGCGCCGAGCTGGCCGATGGCCTTGCCGACCGCCTCCGCTTGCGCACCGAGACCGGCTTCCTTCGCCGCCGCGACGATCTTCTGGGCGTCCTGCATCCACGACATGAACAGCGCGCCTCCCTCCATCCGCATCTTGCGCCCGAGAAGATCCATGGCCTGGATGCCGTTGGTCCCCTCGTAGATCGACTGGATCTTGGCGTCGCGTACGAGCTGCTCCACGGGATACTCGGCGATGTAACCGTAGCCTCCGTAGACTTGCACGGCGGTCACGGCCATCTCGAAGCCCGTATCGGTGCAGTGGGACTTGAGCACCGGCGTGAGCAAGTCGACCCGCCCATGGATCTTCTTGCGGTCGGCCTCGTCGTCGAGCTGTTCCGACATGTCGAAGCTCATGGCCAGGCGCAACATCGCCGCCCGCATGGTCTCGGCGTGGACCTTGAGCGTCATGAGCATCCGGCGCACGTCGGGGTGCCGGTTGATCGTCACGCGCGGCGCGTTGGGGTTCTTGTACTCGCGAATGTCGGTCCCCTGCACGCGCTCGGCGGCGTACTGCACCGCGTAGCCGTAGGCAGCCGCCGCCATGGACTCACCCTGGGCAGCGACGCCGATCCGCGCCTCGTTCATCATCTGGAACATCAGCCGGATCCCCTCGAGTTCCTCGCCGACGATCCAGCCCTTGCACGGACGGTCCGCCCCGAGGGCCAGAACGCAGGTGGACGAGCCGTGGATCCCCATCTTGTGCTCGAGGCCGACGACCTTGGCGCCGTTGCGCTCGCCGAGCTTGCCGTCGGGCCCGAACATGAACTTGGGCACGAGGAAGAGGCTGAGCCCCTTCGTTCCCGGAGGGGCGTCGGGCGTGCGTGCCAGCACGAAGTGAATGATGTTCTCGGTCAGATCGTGGTCGCCGCCGCTGATGAAGATCTTCTCCCCTTCGAGCAGGTACACCCCCTTCTCGTCCGTGGGCATGGCCTTGGCCCGGTTGTCGCCGACGGAGCTGCCGGCTCCCGACTCGGTCAGGCACATGGTCCCCGCCCACTCACCACGGAACAGCTTGCCGGCCACGAGTTCGCGCATCTCCGGCGGCGCATGGGCCTGGGCCATCCGGCCTGCCGCAGCCGTAAGGCCCGGGTACATCATGAACGCCGTGGCGGCGCCGATGAACATGTCGTTCAGGGCCATCGCCATGACGGCCGGCAGGCCACCGCCGCCGAGTTCGGGCGGTGCCGTCGGGGCGATCCAGCCACCTTCGGCCATCCGATTCCACGCTTCCTTGAAGCCTTCCGGCGTCGTGACGTTGCCGTCGCCGTCGAGCTTGCAGCCTTGCAGGTCGCCCTTGCGGTTGATCGGGTGGAGAACCTCCTTGGCGATCTTGGCGCCCTCCTCGAGGGTGGCATCGTAGAGATCCCGGTCGAGTTCCTTGTAGCGATCGACGCGCTGGAGGTTCTTGTCGATGCCAAGTTGCTCGAACAGGACGAAACGAAGATCGTCGAGATCGACACGAAAGGGCGTGCTCATGGCGCGGGATAGTAGGCGCGGGCCCGACGCGAGGAAAGGGGGCCAGCGCACAATTGCGTAGCATGCGCAGCATTTTCACGCGGCGGACGGCCACGGCGCATTACGCGCCCTTTGCGCGCCGGCGGTCGACCGCCGGGGGCCCCCCCCGCCGCGCGCCGGTCGCCTCGCAGCCCGCGATGGCCCGGTGGGTCGGCGCCGGCGCCGATGTCTCGTCGACGTTTGCCATGGCGCCCGGTGTCGATCACCCTGCGGCCAAGATGATCGCCCACCTCGCCGCCGCGATGCTCGTGGCCGCCGCCGCGGTCCTTGCACCGTCCCACGAGACTCGGGCGGAGTACCTCTACCGCCGGGGCGTGTTCTGCATGGAGGAGATCGAGCGGACCGAGTGCGCCGTCGAGCGCTTCGAGGCGTTGCTCGAGACGCGCACGTCTCGGCGCGAACTCGTGACGGACGCGATGCTGCGCCTCGTTCGCCTCTATCGCACCACGGGACGCGACGAGGACGTTCGCAAGGTGCTGCGCAAGTTCTGGTCGAGCGGCCTCGCACAGCGTCAGACGGGCCACATCCCCTATCTCGTGCAGTTGCTGCCCGAGGAGGTGGACATGCTCTTCTTCGTCCATGGCGAGGCCATCTTGCGGGCCCCCATCACGAAGGCCATGGGGCCCGATGCGGTGGCGTGGGTGACGACCTGCGACCCCGGCAAGCGGCAGTGGCTCTCCGAACGACGCCGGTGGAAGCGCGCCGAACGGGAGGCCAAACGACGCGGCATCACCCCCGTCGAGGTGATCTACGAAGATCAGGATGCGGCGCGCGCCCGCCGTGAAGCCCGGTCCGAACGCGACGATCCCTTCGAGGACCGGGGTACGCCGATCTCCACCCAGGTGCTCTGCCCCTTTGCGCGCGCCCTCGGCCAGGACGACATGAGGACCTGGCGCAAGGTCGCAAGCGCCATCAGCCACGAGGACTTCCGCCACTCCTACGTCGTGCTCGAGATCCCGAAGCTCGAAGATTGGCTCGATCGGGCCGCGGCCGAAGGGCGCCTCGAACGGGTGCGCCCGCGCACCTATCGGCTTCCCGATCTCGAGGTCGACGGGGAGCCGATCCTCGCCGCGAACCTCGACCTCGAACAGGTCGTGCTCGGTCGCGCGTCCCGCATCGAGGCCCTCGAACGCGCCGCGAGCCGCGGGCGTCGAACGATCAACCGCAAGCTCCGCAAGCTCCTCGACGAGGTGCCGCGGGACGCCGCCTTCATCTTCGCCATGACCGAGGACGCAATGGTGGACCTCTACGATGCCGCGGCGCAGGCCGGTCCGGGCAAGTTCTTCAAGGCGCTGCTGCCGCGACCCAAGGGCCTTCAGGTTGCTGCGGTGACCGCGGACTACTTCGGCGTCTTCGTCCGGATGCCCTCGGACAACCCGGTCAAGACGGCCCTGGTGGTGCGGCTCGCCGAGGCCCTGCTCGATCCCGAGGATCAGACCGACCCCGACACCCGCGAGTTCTTCGAACTCGTGGACGTGGCGCAGACGGAGGACAAGCGAGCCCTCATCTTCGCCTACGTCCTCGACCCCGGGCAGGTGCGGCGGATCTTCTTCTACTGAGCCGTGGCCGGCGCGATACCAGCGCGCGGATACGGCGCCGCCCTGGCGTCATCAGGTGCGTTCGACGGCATCCGGATTGATGTGATACGTGCCCGTGATCCGCGCCTGCCCGAGCACGTGGCCGGCCATCGCCCTGCGCACCTCGTCGCCCCCGAAGACGCCTTCCACCGGCAGCCGCTCGACGTCGAGGGCGTACACCGTGAAGTGGTAGTGGTGGACGATCTCGTCGTTCCAGGGCGGGCACGGACCGTCGTAGCCGAAGTACTGCCCCTCCATCTCGGGATCGCCGGCGAACCATCCGGTGTAGTCGTTGATCCCGTGCCGGGCGCCACGCAGGGCCTCGGGCCCCGGTTTGCCGCGTGGCGTCACACCGTCGGAAACCTCGCCTTCGGCGATGACCGCCGGCTCGGGCGGAAGATCGACGAGTACCCAGTGGAAGAAGTCCACGCGAGGTAGATCGGCCGGAACGGTACGCCCCTCCTTGTTGACGTCGTCACCCCGGGACGGCACGTCCGAGTCGTGGCAGATGATCACGACCGACTTGGTGCCGTCGGGGAGATCGGACCAGGCGAGATGGGGGTTGCGATTGCCCGCGAGCCGCACGTGGTTTTCGGGGTCGTAGGCACCGAAGGCGCATCGCTCGGGGATGGGCTTTCCGTTCTCGAAGGATTCGCTGACGAGCTTCATGGGACGTCCTCGCCCCTATGTTTTCGCGACCGGGCACGTTTCGCAAGTCGCCTAGCGAGGCGCCTTGCGGCGGATCACGAAGAGCCGATGGGGCGGGGGGCGTCCCTTTCCGACGGGAAAGTCGGGTTGGCGAAAGCGCCCGGTCCACTCCTCGGCGAATCCTCCGGCCGCCGCGATCGTCGCATCGTCGAGTCGAAAGCCGCGTTTGTGGGCCGCGAAGTAGATGCGCCCCTCGGGGGAGAGCGCATCGAGCAACCGGGCGATCAAGGTGCCGTGATCGCGCGTCACGTCGAAGTTCTTCGACATGCCCTTCGAGGCGGAGAAGGTCGGCGGATCGACGAAGACTACGTCGAATGCGTGCCGCCTGCGCCCGAGTTCCTCGACGTAGCGCATGGCGTCGGCGCGGACGGTGCGATGGCTGGAACCGCCGAGGCCGGCGAGGGCGAGATTGTCCTCGAGCCAGGCGAGGTAGGTCTTCGACAGATCGACCGACACCGTCTCCACCGCGCCCCCGACCGCCGCAGCCACCGTCGCACTGCCGGTGTAGGCGAAGAGGTTCAGGAATCTGCTCCCCCGAGCGACCTGCGCAAGGTGGGCCCGCGTGCCGCGATGGTCGAGGTAGAGGCCCGTGTCCAGCCGCGCGTCGAGTTCCACGCGAAATCGAAAGGGCCCCTCCCGGACGACGAAGGGACGCGCAGGACGCCCCGTCGTGCCGTCCACACGCCCGCCGCGCGCTCGCCTTCGCACCTTGAACACGATGTCCGACGGTGCGACCTCGAGGGCCTCCGGCAGCCGCTCCAGGGCGGCGCGACGGCGGGCGGCGGCCTTGTCCGCCGGAACATCGGCAGGTGGCGCGTACTCCCAGACGCATACCCGCGGTCCATAGCGCTCGATCACCATGGCGACCGCGGGCACGTCGGCATCGTAGATCCGATACGCCTCGACGCCCGCGCGGCGCGCCCACTTGGAGAGATGGGCGTCCCGCTTGCGAAGGCGCGCGACGAAGGCCTCGATGTCGGGGTCGGACGTTCTCAGGGCGACACGTCGGGGAGAGGAGGCCCTTCCGTCGGAGCCGTGCGTCGCCGCATCCGCCGGTTCGAATGCCACCAACCGACAGCGCACCGGCCCGTTGCGGACGTCGACCACCGTTGCGGCATCGGCGGCGAGTCCCCGCGCGGTCGCCTCGGGCAGCAGCACGCACACCCGCGCCGCAGGCCGCCCCCGTCGGATCCCACCGATCATCCCCGAAAGGGCGGCCGGATCTCCTCCCGACAGGCGCTTCCCGTACGGCGGGTTGGTGACCACCAGGGCGACGTCCGAATCCTGCACCGACGGGTCGATCGCACCCACCTCGAAGGAGACGTGGTCGGCGACCTGCGCCCTCTCTGCCGCCACGCGGGCGCGGGCGACGGCCGCCGGGTCCAGGTCGAATCCACGCACTCGCAGGTCCCGTCGCCCGGCGGCGGCGTCCCGGCGTGCCACGGCCTCGGCCACGCAGGCCTCGAACCGTCCCGGTTCGAGCGCGCGCCATGCCAGGGCCGGATCCTCGGTGCGCAACAATCCGGGCGCCACGTCGAGGGCCCAAAGGGCCGCCTCGACGACGAACGTCCCGGCGCCGCAACACGGGTCGTCGAGTTGCGGCCTGCTTGGATCGAACCCGGCGAGGGCGAGCAGTCCCGCGGCAAGGTGCTCCTTGATGGGAGCGACGCCTCCGTCCTGTCGATAGTTGCGCCGATGAAGGCTGAAACGGGAGAGATCGACATAGACGGTTCCTCGCGAACCCGAAAGGTGCACGGCGATGGGCACGTCGGGCGCACGCTTGTCCACCCGAGGCCGCGCCCCGCACCGATCGCGCAACCGATCCACCACGGCATCCTTGGCCCGTAAGGTCGCAAAACCGGTGTGGCCGATGGTGGCTCGGCGCGACGTGGTTCGGACCGCGATGCTCGACGACGGCAGGACGTGGTCCTCCCAGGGAATGGCGCGCAGCTCGTCGTAGAGGGTGTCGGGGTCGGTGGCCTCGAAGCGACCGATCTCGACCAGCACGCGACTGCCCGCGCGCAACCACAGGCATGCCGCCAGCCCAACGCCCAGATCCCCCCGAAATCGCACTCCACCGGCCACCTGTTCGATTGCGCGGGCGCCGAGCGTGGCGAGTTCGTGCCGCACGACCGGTTCGAGGCCACGGGCCGCGACCGCGAAGAAGGTCGTATCGCTCATGGTTCCTCCGCGGTCGGCCGTAGCTCGCCACGCACCAGCGGAAGCAGGAGGTTCAACGCATCCGCATGTCCCGCTGCCACGGACGGCGACCATGGGGACCATGGGGCGCCGTCGACCTGTACCACGGTGCCGCCTGCCTCGGACACGAGGACGGCGCCGGCCGCGGTGTCCCACGGGCCGAGACGATACTCCCAGAAACCGTCGAGTCGGCCGGCCGCCACGTACGCCAGATCCAAGGTCGCCGCCCCGGCGCGACGGATCCCCTGCACGCCGACCAGCACGCGTTCGAACTCGGCCACGTTCACCGTCTCGCCGTGCTTGCGATAGGCGAAGCCCGTCGCCACCAACATGCGTTCGGGGCGCTGCGGTCGGGTCACGCGAAGGGGCGTACGATGCCCGTCGCCTCGTTCGAGGAAGCCGCCCGCTTCGGCGGCGGCCGCGAACAACTCGTCGCGGACGGGATCGTAGACGACGCCGGCCAGCCCCCGTGTGCCGTCGTAGACCCCGACGGAGACCGCGTAGTGGGGTAGGCGATGGGTGAAGTTCGTGGTGCCGTCGAGGGGATCGACGATCCAGGTGAGGCCGTCACCGGGCGCTTCGCCGGATTCCTCGGCCAAGATGGCGTCGTTCGGCCGGCGGTCCCGAACGACGTCGAGCACGGCTGCCTCGGCGGCACGGTCGACCTGGGTGACGAGGTCAAGTTCCCCGCGCTTGGTGGCGATCTCGAGGGCCGCATCGCGCATTTCGATCAACACGGCACCGCCGGCGCGCGCGGCGGCGATGGCGACGTCGAGCAGTTCCTTCGCGACGGTCACGGCGCGGAGCCTACGCCACCTGCGAGGGGACGACGCCTCGTCACCCATTCGGCGCCGGTATCTCGACGATCTCCGCGCCGAAGACGGCTGCGCGCGCATGCCGCTTCGCCCGCTCGAGGGACATGCCCCCCTTGCGCGCCAGCGCCACCAGGAAACTGGCCGGATCGGGCAACTGCTCCCACACCTGGGGCAGGAAGAACGCCCGGCGGCCGTCGCAGGTCAGCAGTACCCCGTCGACGCCCGGGCGGATCCGTGCGGCGATCTCGGCCAGGCCGACGGCGTCGAGGGGGCGCGGCTCGGACAACAGCGAGATCTCGCCGGTGATCCGGTCGAGCGCTTCGGGGCTCGCCCCTTCCGTACGCGGGTCGGCCACCCCGGCCTCCATGGCCAGGCGCGCGACGGTTCGCTCGATGGTATCCACCGGCTCGAGCTGGCCGAGACATCCGACGAGCCGCGGGCCGTCGTTCCACGTCACGAAGAGTCGACCCGGGGTGTCGAGCAGCGGATCGGCGGGGCGCGGCGGCACCTCGGTGCGAACCAGCTCCGGCCGACCGTAGCGCCGCGCCACCGCCTCCTCGAGACGACGTCGGGCGAGCGCGGCAAGGTAGGATGCAGTCGCAGGAGCGATCATCTCGACCACAACGTAGCGGCCCGACCCGCCGGGCGCACCCGCAAGGCTTGCCGCCCCCGGTCGGTCGGGTCAGGGGGCAGGCGGCGGCGGGATCCACGGACAAGCCGCCACGCCCTCGCCCATGCAGTGGTCGTAGCGGACCTCCGTGCCCTCGGTACGGAAGAACCAGCCGAGCTGGTGGATCATGAACTGGCCCACGTCGAACGGCGCGTCGAAGATCCCCGGCGGCGGAAACCCGTGCACGCCGTTGAACTCGTCGGTCATGGGGAACACGATGCCGCTCTTGCCGTCCTCGCTGCCCGGCGTGTCGATCACGATCCGTAGCGGGGGCGAAAGTCGCGGCGCCATCAGGCCGTCCTCCGGGCATACCTCCATGGGGCCGTTGTCGCAGCCGCTCAGCACGTCGGCGTCCACGAGCACGGGCCCCCATTCGGGCCCCTTGACCTCGAGCCAGGGAATCCCCTCTTGGATCCCCTCGTCGATGATGACGCGGTTTCGGGTCTTGCCGTAGCGCTCGTCCGGCTCGAAGAGCTCGATGAAACCGGCCACCTTGGCGATGGCGACGCCCACGTTCACGGGCACGTTCGGGTCCCCGATGGTCGTGACGTTGAAGACGTTGGCCGGCGGCGCCGTAAACTCCTCGTCACCCTCCATGAAGGTGAGCGGCTCTCGGGAGTAGTGCACCGCGTACACGGCGGGATCGGCCGGCTCGACGATGATCTGGGCGAGGTTCGTGAACTTCCGCAGCACCGGCGTGGCACGCTGGAAGCCATAGCCGTCCTCGAGGGCCACGAGTTCCTCGCCTTCGGGCAGGTGGCGGCAGATCTGGCCGTTGGGCAGGGGCGCGCCGTCCTCGAGAACGGGCTGACCGTTCTCGTCCGCCCCGCAACGGTAGCTGCCGCCGACCTCGAACGTGTCCACCGTCACGCGGATCTCGGCATCCTCCTTGGCGGTGCACTGCCGTTCGTCGGGCTCGACCTCGACCGCATCCGGGCCGACGAAGACGTCGAGGCGCAAGGGGTCGCCCGCATCCGCCGGCACGCCCACCCGGAAGGTGCGCGCCAGATCGCAGGCGTACGTCCCGGCGGTGCCCTCCGGGCAGGTGCGGCACGTCCCGGCCGGGTCGTTGTCGGCACAATTGGAGGCCTTGGGCCATCCACGGAAGTCCTCGTAACCCGGGGGCGGATCGTCCGGCATCACACGGGCGCAACGGGCGTCACCGGTGCGCAGGTTCGTGAGCATGACGGTGTCGCCGGGCTGGATCTCCGGACGGATCGCCACGGTATGGCGATAGTCCTCGTTGTCCCGCGGCACGAGTTGGTAGATGCGCATGGCGCTGCCGTCGGCCGTGGGCTCGCCGACGAGTTGGGGACCGGCCAGGCGCAGCATCAGCGCCTCGACCACGCCGCCCTGTTCGCTGCGGATCGCCAGATCGACCAGACCCGCACCGCCCGAGATGGGGGCCGCAGCGATGACCTTGGGCTCGATGCCGGACAGGGCCGACGAGATGAGGCCACCCAAGCTCGTGCCGCTGGCGAAGAACGGGACGTCGTCGCCCCCGAGATCCACGTCACCGTCGCCGTCGAAGTCACCGAGGGTCTCGGGGGTGCCGTCGCCATCTACGTCGACCATGGTGCCTTCGCCGAAAGTCCGAAGCAGCCGCACGAGGGTCATCCAGTCCACCAGCGTCTGGCGCAGGTTGTCCCGGGTGCGGAATTGGTAGGCGGTGAACATGTCCGCCCCCTCGTCGAGCATGCCGTCGCCGTCGAGGTCCCGCGCCCGGCCGCTGAGCAGCGCCTCTTCGAGACTCGACAGCCGCAGCGCCGCGAGCAGGAAGCGGACCTGCGACAGTTGATCGCCCACGTTCACCCCGTGGGCCACCGCATCGATGCTGCAGACCGCGAGCCCAAATTTGCCGTAGATGGCGAGCCCGAAGGGCTCGAGCTTGTTCGATGTGTAACCGTGGGCGTAGAGCACCACCGGTGCTGGTGCGTCGGGATCCTTCTTGTACTCGTCGCGAGGAATCGAGCAGAAGAACTGCACCTCACGGTAGTGCGGTTCACCCGAAAGCGGGTCGGTGCCCTTCATGCGCTCGCGCAGGGAAGGACCGAACAGGTTCGCCGGCCACGCCCGGGCGTCGAGGTTGCCCTCGTCCTCGAGATCGAGGAAATAGGGCGTCCGAAAGCGGCCCGAGATGTGATAGGCGTAGTACGACTGATTCTCCTCGATGACGTCCGTCGTGAAGGTGCCGAGATTGCCGAAGGCCGCCTCGGCGAACGGCTGCAAGAGCGGTTGCATCCGTTCCGGCGTAAGGATGTAGCGGTTCGCCACGGGATTGCCGTCGGGGTCCTCCTCGTCCACCATCATCGAAAGGTGGGTCAGCTCGGGCGGGTTGTCCTCGGCGAGCCACGCAAGCGGCCCCGCGCCGTACATCCCGTTGCGAATGGCCACCAGATCGCCCGTCGAATCCTGGGTGGTGAAGCTCCACGCGAAGGCCACGTCGTCGAGGGAGAGGCCTAGATCCCCCATCACGTCCTCGAGGGGGGCCAAATCGTCCGTCTGGTCGGTGTGATTGACGTACTCGAACGGCGAACGGACGGGGTTGCCCTCGAAGTCCCGCACGCGCTTGGTGATGACGACCGCGTAGGTCGTCTTCTCGCGCAGCGGCAGGATCGGTTTGAACATCAGGGTGTTCGTCTGATACTCGTAGCCGCCGACCAGGTCGCGGTTCGGGTCGAGGGTCGTGGGATCGCCGTCCTGGGCCGGGTGGACGTTGGGGTGATCGAGCACGCCGTCCAGGTCCAGGTCCTCGCCCGGATCCATCTCACCGTCCTGGTCCCGGTCCTCCTCGTAGGTCTCCAGGGCCAGCGCCTTGGTGATCGTCTTGGGATCGTGCTCCCAGTACTGGTTGGGCGTGCGCAGGAGCACGGGAAAGTTCCCCTCGCCGAAGTCGAGGGGCACGGGCTGGCCATACGTGGGCGAGCCGGGCGTCACGTCCACCACGAAGATCGCATCGTCTTCGAACCCGTAGTCCCGCCCGCCGGGTGCGAGGTAGTCCCGGTGACGCTTCCACAAGTCGGCAACGTCGATGGGGGCGTCGAACGAGACGGTGATCGTCTGGTAGGCGCCCCACCCGGACAGCTCGTCGATCCGTCGGCGCGCCGTGGCCTCGAGGTTCGTGGGCGCCACCATGCTCGCGTTGATCCGCTTGCCCGTGGGCGAGGTCGGGTCCGGCCGCGTGGCCAGATCGTTTGGCAGCGGGATCTCCGGTAGCGGCTTGCGGGCGAAGTCGAACACGATCTCGGGACCGTCGCCGTCGCCGGCGGGGGCAAGCCCCTTTGGGGGCTCTGCACATCCTGCAGCTGCACAGACGGCGACGCAGACCGAAAGGAGACGTACGGGACGGAACAGGCCGAGATTCGAAGGGGCGTTGGGCATGGCGTGACGGTCCGGCGGTCGAGCCGGCCCGGGCATCTTGCCCGTGCGCGCCTCGATTGACCAGATTTGCGCATACCGCGCAAGATCGCACCGCAGACGGGAACGCCGTTTCCCCGTCGCTCCGCACGAAACCACGCTATCGTGCCGACGCCATGGACAAGGATCTGCACGCGCGCATCGAGGGCCTCGGCGACTTCTGGAGTCGGCAGTTCGCCTACTACCTCAACGAGCACCGCGATCCTCGCAACCGCGCCACCCACATGGTCGGGATCCCCATCCTGGTCGTCACCACCCTCGCCGCCCTGGTGATGTGGGATCTACGGATGTTCGTGGGCGGCCAACTCCTCGGCTGGGCGATCCAGATCCTCGGCCACAAGATCGAGGGCAACAAACCGGCCCTGCTCAAGAATCCCGTCGCCTTCCTCATGGGGCCCACCATGGTGTTCGTCGAGATGCTCGAGCTGGCCGGCCTCGAGTTCGGGTTCGCCGAGCGGGCCCGCAAGGTGGTGTTCGAAGGCGCCGTGCCCCGGGGCCGGGGCGCGCCGGCCTGAGCCGCACGGGTCCGACGACGCGCGTGCTCCCGGGCGGAGCCATGGTGCCTCCGGCCCGATGCGCGGCATCGCACCTCCAGGTCCGAGGACGAATGTAGGTCGGTCTCCTACGTCCACCTGGCATACGGGTGCTGGCGCCTTCCCCGTTGCGCGGGACTCCACGTTGTGGTGCAGTGAAGCCTCGGGGGAAGAAATTCATGATGACCAACCGACACCTCGTTCTGCGTCCGACCCTCGGGGTCGCGTCCCTTTGTCTGGTACTCGCCTGTGGCGACGACACGGAAAGTCGTACCACGTCCGGCTCGGCCACGGACAGTGGCACGGCCACGGGGATCACGAGCGTGGGCTCGGGGACCTCGGCAGGTTCGATGACCGCGACGGCGTCGGCCACGTCGGTGGGCTCGGATTCGGCCTCGAGTGGAGGTTCTACGGCGACGACGGGGGCGTCTTCGACCTCCGGCGGCATGACGACGGGTTCGACCACCGACGGCACGGGGACCACCGGCGGCCCCGAGTGCATGGTGGACGCAGACTGCCAGGGTAGCCCCAACGGTCCCGTATGCGACAACGGGACGTGCGTCCCCTGCACGGAAGCCAACGACGTGTGCGGCGAGGGTACCTACTGCGAGGGCAACACGTGCGTGCCCGGCTGCCTCGACGACACCGACTGCCCGCAGAACCTGACCTGCGACGAGGCCAACAAGCAATGCGTCGGGTGCGTCGAGGACAACGACTGCGGCCTGGGCACCGTGTGCGAGATGGGCACCTGCGTCCCCGGCTGCAACCAGCAGCAGCCCTGTCAGCCGGGCTTCGCCTGCTGCAACGACGAGTGCGTCGATCTCAACACCGACGTCGACAACTGCGGCATGTGCGACAACGCGTGTTCGTTCACGAACGCCTCGGCCACGTGCGAAAACGGCACGTGCACCCTGAGCGCCTGCGACAACGGCTGGGAGAACTGCGACCAGAACGACAACAACGGCTGCGAACAGCAGGGCACCTGCACCTGCGTCCCCGGCGAGCAACAGTCCTGTTACACGGGCCCGGCCGGCACGGAGAACGTGGGCATCTGCAAGTCGGGCACGCAGACGTGCAACGATCAGGGCACGGGCTGGGGGCCCTGCGAGGGCGAGGTGCTGCCCGGCAACGAGATCTGCGGCAACGGGCTCGACGACGACTGCGACACGGTCGCCGACGAGGACCCGGACAACGACGGCGACGGATGGACCGTCTGCGGCGGCGACTGCTGCGACGTCCAGGGCCCCAACTGCCTGAACCCGACCCTGGTCAATCCCGGCGCCTTCGAGGTGGACGGGAACATGGTGGACGACGA
Organism: Deltaproteobacteria bacterium; assembly: GCA_003696955.1. GTDB lineage: Bacteria > Myxococcota_A > Polyangia > Nannocystales > Nannocystaceae > J032. Next base: position 20,798 of record RFGU01000227.1, read on the forward strand.
CTGCGACGGGGCCATCGACAACCCCGTGCCCGCGTGCGACGCGGGGCTCGCCACGAACTCGGGCAATCCCTTGGACTACGCCAAGGCCATCGACCTGTGCCAATTCACCACCGAGAACCCGCCCGACCCCAAGGACAAGAAGTGGGGCGTCATCAGCGGCTCGCTCACCTTGGCCAACGGCCAGGGCACGCCGGCTTCGGTCTCTCGATCGATCCGCAACGGGTTCGGCCAGAACATCACGAACCGCTTCGGCCAGCGGCTCGCGGTGCTCTCCACCGGGCACGCCGCCGACAACTTCAACGACTCGAACCCGAACTTCGCGCAGTACCAAGACGGCGTCGATACCGGAACGTCGAGTCCGTTCCCGCCCGACTACAACGCGCTTCCGAACGCTCCCGGGTGCCCCGATCCGGTAGGCAACTCGGCCAACAACCCGGTCAACTTGAAACTGCGCATCCGCGTCCCCACGAACGCCCAGTCCTTCAGCGTGGACATGTTCTTCTTCTCGGCGGAGTACCCCGAGTACGTCTGCACGGCGTTCAACGACTTCTTCGTCACGCTGCTCGACTCGACGGGTATGGGCAACCCGGCGGACAAGAACATCGCCGTCTACGACGACGGCAATACGCTCTGGCCGGTCGGGGTCAACATCCTCAAGGCGGCAAACGGGCTGTTCACACAGTGCTCGAACGGCACGATCACCCAGTGCGGCACGCCGAGCACATACAATGGATGCACGGGTACGAGCCTGCTCAACGGCACGGGATTCGACATCACGGGGTCGACCTTCTACAGCTGCGGGTACAGCGGTCGCCACGGCGGCGGTACGGGGTGGCTCAAGATGAGTGGCAACGTCACCCCCGGGGAGACCATCGAGATCCGCTTCGTCATCTGGGACACCTCCGACGGCATCTTCGACTCGCTCGTCCTCCTCGACAACTGGCAGTGGTCGGTGCAGGCGTCGGACCCGGGTGTGACCCCGGGCTGATCCTTCGCAGCGCCCGTGCGGGCATTGCGCACCCGCGAGCGGAGCCCTTTTGCCCCAGCAAACGGGCTCCATCCGCGTGGACGCCATCCCAAGAAATCGTGGTAACGTAGCCCGCAAGGATGGGCGCTGGCTACCCGAGTGCGCCGACCCGTCCGCATCACCGGAACACGATTGGCCCGACCTACAAGGACGAACCACCATGAAGCGCATCGCCTGTTGTCTCTCCACGTTGGCTCTCGTCACGGCATGCGGCGACGACAGCCAAGGCTCCTCGTCGTTCACCGCCTCGGCGACGGGCACCGCCACGGCCACGGCCACGGTGGGCACGGCCACCATGGGATCGGCGTCCGCGACGACGGGAACCGCGAGTGACAGCATGGGGTCCGTATCGGCGACGGGCAACAGCACGAGCACGACCGCGGGTACCATGTCCGGCGGCACCATGTCCGGCGGCACCATGTCCGGCGGCACCATGTCCGGCGGCACCATGTCGAGCGGGGATACCGGCACCGCCGGTACCGTCTCGGGCGGCGACACCGGCACGGCCGGCACGGCCTCGGGCGGCACCATGTCCGGCGGCACCACGGCCGGTGCCTCCGGGGGAGGCAGCACCGGGGGCAACGTCGAGCCGTGCGACGTGGCCATGGCCACCTTGCAACCGATCCCCCCGAACGTGATGCTCGTCCTCGACAAGTCGGGCAGCATGGTGGCCCAGACGCCGACGCGCTGGAGCGAACTCTACAACGTGGTCGACTCGGTCGTGAACGCCTTCCAGGACCAGATCAACTTCGGCGCGTGGCTCTTCCCCTCGGTCAACGCCACGAACGACCTGAACCAAAACGCATGCATCGTCAACGGGAATCCGGAGGTCGGGGTCGCGCCCAACAACGCGGCTGCGATCCTGGCGGGGATCCCACCCGCCAATGCCACCAGCGCCACGATCAAGGGCGGTACGCCCGCGGCGCGGGCCATCGACTCGGCGGTCAACTACCTCAAGGGGCTCAACCCGGAGAACCCCCGCGCCATCATCCTCATCACCGACGGTGCGGCCAACTGCAAGATCGGCACGAGCTGGCCCGAGATCTTCAACGACTACGACAACTCGCTGCACACGTTCGTGGCCAACGCCTGGACCAACGACGGGATCCCCACCCACGTGGTCGGCATCGACATCGACAACGCCAACACCGGCAGCCAGACGGACGGCACGCCCGACAACATCAATCCGTGGCAGAAGCTCGATCAGCTCGCCAACGAAGGCGGCACCTGCATCGGAGACTGCGCCAACGGCGGCGTGGCGGACTTCTACGCCACGACGAACCAGCAGGAGCTGCAAGACGCACTGCAGGCCGCGGTGGACAGTGCCTTGAGCTGCGTCGTGCCCTTGAACCCGGAGCCGCCCTTCCCCGACCTCATGGAGGTGGAGATCGGCGGCATGACCGTGCCCAAGGTCAACGACTGTGCCAACGAGGACGGCTGGGTGTACGTCAATCCGAACGGCCCGTACGACGCCGTCGAGATCTGCGGCACCTGGTGCGACCAGCTCAAGATGCAGGGGTCCCTCGAGGCCAAGTACTTCTGCATCCCGGGCTGACGGTCGCGGCCTCCACGACGTACCCTACGGCCGACGGTGGCGCGCTCGGCGGCGGCGCCGTGGACAACGCCCGGCCGAATGGGCGAAGCTCGGGGACATGCACCTATCCCCCCGTAGGGCTCGGTTCGTCTCCTCGGCCACGCTCGCCGCGATCGCCTCGACCGCCTCGCCGGCCCGTGCCGACGAGGGCCCATGGCCGCCCGACCAACTGCCGCAGGTGATGGACGCAGCCCTCGCCGACCGCGGCTTCGAGCTCTCCGCCGAGGAGCTGTGGAACGAAGGTGGCGGCCTGCTTCGGGCTGCCGTGCGTCTAGGGGGGTGCTCGGCCTCCTTCGTCTCCCCCGACGGCCTCATCGCCACGAACCACCACTGCGCCTACGGTGCCATCCAAGGCCTCGCCAGCGTGGATCGCGACCTGCTCACCGACGGCTTCCTTGCGCGCGATCGAAGCGAGGAACTGCGCGCCCCCGGCACCACCGTACGCATCGTCCATCGCATCGAAGACGTCAGCGATCGTTTCGATGCGCTGCTCGACGAGCACGAGGACGATGCGGCCCTCGCCGAGGCCTACGACGACCTGCGCGAAGAACTTGCAAGCGCCTGCGAGAAGGGCCGGCCCGATCACCGCTGCGTCGTCGCCTCCTTCTTCGGGGGTCGGGTCCACCGGCTCTTCGACTACCTCGAGATCCGCGACGTGCGGCTGGTCTATGCGCCGCCTTCCGCCATCGGTGAGTACGGTGGGGAGGTGGACAACTGGATGTGGCCGCGCCACACCGGCGACTTCAGCCTCATGCGGGCCTACGTCGGCCCCGGCGGCAAACCGGCCGATCCCGCCGACGAGAACGTTCCGTATCGCCCCGAACACTACCTGACCATCGCGGCGGAAGGCATCGAGCCGGGCCAGACGGTCGCCGTCCTGGGCTATCCAGGACGCACACGGCGCCACGTGCCCTTGGCCGAGGTCGAACGCTACCGCGATCAGGTCTACCCCATGCGTGCCGAGTTCTACGGCAAGCTCCTCGACGTCCTGCACGGCCATGCAGACCGGGACCCCGCCGTCGCGATCAAGGTCGCAGCCCGGATCAAGAGCCTCGAGAACCGGCGCAAGAACGCCCGTGGCATGCTCGACGGATTCCGCCGAAACGGCCTGATCGAACGGCGGCGTCGAATCGAGGCCAAGCTCGAGGAGCTGGCCCGTGAACGGGGCGCCGACTACGTGGCTGCGTTCGGCGACCTTGCCGCCCTGTCCGAGGAGGAGCGCCGCGACTTCCCCCTGCGCTTCCTTCTGTCCCAGGCCGGCACGGTCTCCCATCTCGTGGGCCTGGCCCTCACCGTCCTTCGGCACGCCGAATACCGCGAAGAACACGCAGGCGATACGGAAGCCATCGCGCGCCGACGCAAGCGGCTCGAACGATCCATCGAACGCGCCGTGCGGGACTTCGACCCGCGCGTCGAAGCCGATTTGCTCGAGGTGTGGTCGCGCGCGCTTTCGTCCCATGGCCCCCTGCCCCCCGACCTCGCCGCGGCCCTGGCACGGGCCGACCGCATCGCCACGAGAAGTCGCATGGCGAAGCCGGGTGTCGCTCGCGAGTTGCTCGACGCCCCCCCGGAAAAGCTGGCGCGGGATCCCGATCCGGCCTTGGCCCTGGCACGGGCGATCCGGGCCGCGGAGAAGGCGGCGGAACCTGCGGTGCGTCGGCGCAGGGGGCGCTCGCTGCGTGCGCTGCCACGGTACGTCGAGCTGCTACAGGCAGCCACGGACGGCCCGTTCTACCCGGACGCCAACGGCACCTTGCGGGTCTCCTTCGCCACGGTTCGGGGCTACGACCCCGAAGACGGGTTGCGGGCCCTGCCCCAGACCACCCTGTCCGGGGCGGTGGCCAAGCACACCGACACACCGCCCTTCGACCTGCCCGATTCCGTGCTCGCCGCCGCGGCCGAGGCCCCCAACACCTACTGGGCCGATCCCGTGCTCAAGGACGTGCCCGTCTGCTTCCTCACCGACGCCGACACGACCGGCGGAAACTCGGGCAGTGCCGTCGTCGACGGCAAGGGGCGGCTCGTCGGACTGAACTTCGACCGCGTCTGGCACAACGTCGTCGGCGACTTCGGCTATTCGGAGGAGAAGTCGCGCAACATCGTCGTGGACGTTCGCTTCCTGCTTTGGCTGCTCGACGACGTGGTCCACGCCGACGCCCTTCTCGGCGAGCTCGGCGTAGCGGGCTATGCCCAGGCCGGCCGCAGGCCGGCCCCGCCCCGAGGCGATGGGCGCGACGCCGAACGGCCACCCTCCCCGGCTGCTCCCAAAGCGGAGGAAGGGCGGGGTTGTCGTTGCGCCGCCGGCCCAACCGGGGCCGAGGCGCTGCTGCCCTTCATGGTCCTGACGTGCTCGTATCGCCGGCGGAGGTTCCGGAGGTGCTAGACCCCGTCGACGTTCCGGAAACGCAGTAGCCGACGGCCTCGTCACAGACACCGCCGCAGCAGGCGCCGTCGTCCAGACACCACAAGGCGACCACGTGATCCGCGACGCACGAGGTGCGGCATGCGCCCTCCGAAGGAGGAGTCGTCATGCCTGATCGATGATCGGCGGCGCAGTAACACGGGACGGTCGCGTTCGGTTCGCTCGCCGTGCACGGCTGTACGGGCATGGGCCCGCTCCCCGCCGTGGCACCTCCGGTACCGGTCGCGGCGGCCGTTCCGGCCGGGGGCGCCGGCGTCGTGGCATTGCCCGAGGTGACCGCACCACCATCGTCGCCGCACGCCAAGACGGCGACCATGGCCATGGCAGCCATGGCACGGCCGAGTCGACCGCGACACGCCCCCAAGCGGGATCCAACGGCCCGCGACACGATCACACCCCCTCCGTTCGCCGAACCCGAACCGCCGTGCCGTAGCACAGGATCTCGGCGGCCCCTTGCATCACCATGGAGGTCGTGACCCGCACGCCGACCACGGCGTCGGCTCCGCGTGCGAGTGCCGCGGCCCGCAACCTGTCGAGGGCCTGCTCCCGCGTCTCGGCGAGCATCTTCGTGTAGCCACGCACCTCGCCGCCCACCAGGTTGCGAAAGCCCGCCAGGATGTCCACGCCGAGGTGCCGCACCCGTACGGCGTTGCCGCGAACCAGGCCGAGCACCTCGACGATCTCGAAGCCGGGGAGTTCGTCGGTCGTGGCGAGCAACATGCCCTCGTGCTCGGCCAAGGCGGGCACCGTCGGAGCGGTTGGAACGAGATCCGTCATCGGTCGATCCGTCGGTAAGGGTCCCGGTTCCGCTCGACCCATGCAAGCCGGACGTACGACCACAGGAGCGTCACGGCGCCCGCCGCGAGCATCCCGGCGCCCATGGCGGGCAGGAGAAAACTCATCCCAAGCCCCCCGACGAACAACCCGACGCCGATTCGACGTTCGATCCGGACGAGGGGACGCCGCTGCAGCGCCTCGACTTGGGCGTCGTCGTCGACGCGGCGCAGCCACGTCCCGCCGAGGTCGCGCGCGCGCCGTGCGTTCTCGACGGCGGCTCGACGCTCGGGGTCGGCTTCGGCGTAGAGGGCAAGTTCCGCCTGGGCCGCCTCGTCGAGTTCGCCGCGCGCAAGTCCGCGAAGCAACTCCGAGAAGCGTCGTTCCTCGGGATCGTCGGCCGCTCGATCCCGGGGCACGCGTGAGGACGGCTCGTCCATGATGGTCGCGGAAGTCTAGCGGACTTCGCCGAAGGACACCCGCGAAGGCGCTCGCTGGCTGGCACCATCCACGCCGCGTACCCCTTCCGCGACCCGCGCCTTCGCCACCCCGACGACCTCGGTCCGGCATCTCGGGTACCCTCGGATCCGACATGGCGCGTTCTCCACGGCATGCAACCTGGATCCTCGGCCTCCTGGTGGTCGGATGCACGGACCGCAAGGCGCCCGACCGCGATGCCGCACCCACGCCGAGCACGCGTGCAACGGCGCAACCCGAGACGGCCGACGCCCCATTCGTCCATCCCCCGTCGACCGACGACGAGGCGTCCATGCCCTACGCGACCACGCAAGGGGTCGTCGCGGCCGTCGTGGACGGTACACCGACGCGGTTCGAGACGTTGCCCATCGGAACCAACGCGTGGATCCGCAGCCCCCGGACACGCCGCCTTACGATCACCGGAGAGGCAGGACCGAACCGGGAGCCGCGGCTCCAAATCTACGTGTACGGGATCGACATCGAACCGTCCCGCCTCCCCCTTCGTCTCGCCGCGCAGCGCGAGGCCGGGCGCGTCGTGGAGATTCGCTACGATCGGGACGGACGCCGCTGGGTGTCGCAACCGGGCACCGCGACGGTCACGATCGCCGATGTCGCCGACGGACGGTTCCGCGGCACCTTCGAAGGAGAACTCGAGCCGACCGTTCCCAACGCCGCACGGGTACGGATCGCCCAGGGCACGTTCGACGTCGCCGTGCGCCTCGGCGGCCCGCGACCGACGGCTCCCCAGAGGCTACCGGCCCCGCCCGAACCTACGCCGAAGCGCCCCTAGCCCCCGGGAAAACAGGGGTCGCACACGCTCGGCGGGTCGTTCGGCGGGCGCGAGGAGTCCCCGTTGTTCCACACCGTCTCGGCCCGCTGGCGGAACCGAAACACGCTCGGCGGCTCCTCCCGTGAACCGAACACGCCCTCCGGAAGGGGCTGGAAGAGCACCTCCGCGGCGGTCTCCTCGTCCACCTCGACGTTCACGACCGTCACGCCCATGGGATCTCCTCCGGGATCGACGTCCGGGACGTCCGCAGGTGGGGCCTCGCCGAAGGGGAACTCGAGCCAGCGCATCTCGTTCTCCTCGAACTCGTAGGCGAAGCAGCGGCACAGCCACGTGCTGTCGGGATCGATGTGGCAGGTGGAGTTGTTCGGCCAATGGTTGCCGCCCGAATCCTGACAGGCGGCGGCAGCCACCACGCCCTTGCCCTTCTCCTCGGCCACGAAGCGCAGCAGGAACCCGTCCTCGCGGGTGCTCGTCACCTGTTCGATGCCGCTACCCGTAAGATCGTAGCTTACGACCGACCACACGCCCTTCGTCTCGTCGAAGGCCGTGTTGGGCCCCTCGTCCTCCTTGCACGCGGAGGCCAGCAAGAGGGGAACGGCGAGCAGGACGGTCGGCAGGGGGGTGTGCACGGAACGCAACATGGGCACCTCTAGGGCAAGGGGAGCACGGCGGACGGTACCACAATCCGCCCAGTCCGCGAACACCCCGCCGTCTTCCGGCGCCCGGCGGGCCTTGGTAGCTTGGCGCCGAAGGCCCCACGATGACGGATCCGACCCGACCCGACGCCCCCACCGAAACACCGTCTCCCGAGGAGGAGGGCCCCAACTTCGTCGCCGACCTCGTGGCCGCCGACGTGGCCGCGGGCAAACACGGCGGTAAGGTCGTCACGCGGTTTCCGCCCGAACCCAATGGATACCTCCACATCGGGCACGCCAAGGCCATCGTGCTCGACTTCGAGATCGCCAAACGCTTCGGCGGGCGCTGCAACCTGCGGTTCGACGACACGAACCCCGAAGCCGAGAGCGTGGAGTTCGTCGAAGCGATCCGACGCGACGTACGGTGGCTCGGCTACGACTGGGGTGAACACGAATACTTCGCATCGGACTACTTCGAACGGCTCTACGAGTGGGCCAAGGTGCTCATCCGCAAGGGGCTGGCCTACGTCGACTCCCAGACCCCGGAGCAGATCCGGCTCAACCGCGGCGACTACCACCGGCCCGGCACCAACAGCCCGTTTCGCGACCGGTCGGTGGAGGAGAACCTCGCCCTCTTCGAAAAGATGCGCGCCGGCGAGATGGCCGAAGGCGAGGCCGTCCTGCGCGCCAAGATCGACATGGCCCACCCCAACGTCGTCATGCGCGATCCCCTGATGTACCGGATCCGTCACGTCCCCCACCACCGCACGGGGAACCGGTGGTGCATCTACCCCATGTACGACTGGGCCCACGGGCAGTCCGACGCCATCGAGGGCGTCACCCACTCGCTCTGCACCCTGGAGTTCGAGGACCACCGTCCCCTCTACGACTGGTTCCTCGAGGCCCTCGAGATCGATCCGCGGCCGCGACAGATCGAGTTTGCGCGCCTGAACCTCACCTATACGGTGCTCAGCAAGCGGCGCCTGCTCCAACTCGTGCAGGGCGGACACGTGGACGGCTGGGACGACCCGCGCATGCCCACCCTCTCGGGCATGCGGCGTCGCGGCTTCCCCCCCGAGGCCATCCGGCGTTTCTGCCGCAGGATCGGGGTATCCAAGCGGGAGGGCGTGGTGGACGTCACCTTGCTCGAGCACATGGTGCGCGATCACCTCGAACACACCGCACCGCGGGCCATGGCGGTCCTCGACCCGCTCAAGGTGGTCATCGACAACTACCCGGAGGACGCCGAGGAGTCCTTCGAAGCCCCGAACCACCCGACCGACCCGTCGTTCGGAACGCGAACGCTGCCGTTTTGCCGCGAGCTGTGGATCGATCGCAAGGACTTCATGCTCGATCCACCGCGCAAGTACCATCGTCTTGCGCCGGGACGGGAGGTACGGCTGCGCTACGCCTGTCTCGTGACCTGCACCGACGTCGAGTGCGACGCCGACGGACGGCCCACCGTCGTGCATTGCACGTTCGACCCAGCGAGCCGCGGCGGAACGGCACCGGACGGCCGCAAGGTCCGGGGCACGATCCACTGGGTGTCGGCACGCCACGCGGTCCGCGGCGAGTGCCGGCTCTACGACCGGTTGTTCGACGTGGAGAATCCCCAAGGCGAGGACGACTTCCTCGCCCACCTGAACCCTGCCTCGCGGGTCGTCGTCGAGAACGCGATGCTCGAGCCTTCGCTGGCCGGGCTCGAACCCGGAACGCGGCGGCAGTTCGAACGCACCGGCTACTTCGTCGTCGATCCGGACAGCACCCCCGAGCGTCCCGTCTGGAACCGCACCATCGCCCTCAAGGACACGTGGGCGAAGATGGTCGCCCGCGGCGCCACGGGCTGATCCGTGCCTTCGCCGCTCAGCGTCGCGCCGGCTTCCAGCCGGGCCCGAGCAACAGATCGACGAGTTCGCGCACGGCACCGTGTCCCCCCCGTGCGGTCGTGACGAGATCGGCCGCCGCGAGCACGTCGGGGTGGGCGTCGGCCGGCGCGACGAACGCCGCCGCATGGGGCGCCATGGGCAGATCGAGGACGTCGTCCCCCATGGCCACCGTGTGTTCGGGCGACACACCGAGCCGCTTCTGGATGGCCTGGATGTCCGCCGCCTTGTCGCGCGAGCCGAGCACGATGTCGTCCACCCGCAACTTCTCGCCCCGAAGACGCGCGGCGTTCGAGCGCTCGCCGGTCAGGAGGGCCACCTTGCCGCCGCTCGCACGGAAGCGGGCGATCCCCGCGCCGTCGCGCGTGTGGAACCGCTTGAGTTCCTCGCCCGTCTCCCCGTAGAACATGGCCGCGTCGGTCAGGGTGCCGTCCACGTCGAGGACGAGCAGGCGGGGGTCGACACCGAACAACATCCCCGGCTCCCGCCTGCGCGCGGCCAGGTGGCGCGCGTAGGCCAGGTCTTCGGGCGTGTCGATCTCCACGGCGTCCTCGGGCGGCACCTCGAACGGTTCGAGACGTCCGGACATGCGCGAACCGGAGCGCTCGAAGCCGGCGCGGGAGAACACGTAGAACGACCCGGTCTCGAGGTAGACGCCGTCGATCTCCTGCCTCCGCGGGCGGCGGGCCGGGTCGTAGGTGGCCGGGCGCACGCCGCCTTCGGGAGCGCGCGTCCACACGAATCCATGGAAGGGCACCGCGGAGAACACACCGTCGGCGCCGGTGGCATGGAAGTGCTCCACCGCCCCATCGATCTGCCCAGCCGTGCGAAACGGACTCGTGCATTGCAGGAGCACGATGGTCTCGGGCCGGATGTCCTCGCCTGCGAGGACCTCGAGGGCATGGGCGATGGCCGACTCCGTGGAGGCGGTGTCGCCCGACAGGGACGCGGGGCGTTCGATCACCCGGGCCCCGGCACGGGCGGCAACGGCCGCAATGCGCGGATCGTCCGTCGACACCACGGTCAGATCGATGGTTCGTGCCGCCTGGGCGTGGAGCACCGAGCGCACGACGAGCGGGATCCCCGCCACCCGCACCAGGTTCTTGCCCACGATCCCCTTCGATCCACCGCGCGCCGGCACGATGGCGACGGTTCGAATCATGCTTCCTCCTCGTCGTCGGGTTGCGGGTCCTCTTCCGATGCACGTACCTCCATGGGGAGGTCCCCGGGATCCATGTCGATGAAGGGGTGGAGGAAGCCGCAGCTCGTGCATGCGAACGCCCGGACGGGCGCGAAGTGGGTGAATCCTCCCTTGGGATCCCCGAAGCGCAGGGTCGAGATGCCCAGCGGCAGCGGGTTCGCCACGTCGTGCCCCGCGAACATGGCCACGGGCAGCAAGGTGCCCCCGCAGAACGCGCAGGCCCCCCGGACCCGCTTGGCCCGTGCGGCGTCCCGGGCCGCCACGACGGCCCGACGGGCGGACCGCTCGGCAGCCAGTTGCTCCCGGAGCAACCGATTCTCCGACTCGAGCTCCCGAACGCGGTACTCGAGGGCGTCGCGATCGTCGCGGTAGGCCATGCCGTGCGATCCTATCATCGCGCTTCCGTCCGACCCGGCCGGTGCCGAAACGGTCCTCTCCATGTCCCGCCACCGCATCCACCACTGCCGCGCCTGCGGGTTGCGGGTGCCGCGAGCCGCCTCCGAGGGCGCGGCGTCCACATGCCCCGCCTGCGGACGCGCGGCGACGGCAGAGCCGCCCTTTGCGACGCCGGCGGCATCGGGTCCTACACGGATGCCGACGACCGAGGTCGCGGTCCTGCTCGACAACGTGCGCAGCCTGGCGAACGTGGGCGCCATCTTTCGCTCTGCCGACGGGGTGGGCGCACGCCACGTATACCTTGCGGGCATCTCGCCGACGCCCGAGCACCCTCGCCTGGCCAAGACGGCGCTCGGCGCCGAGGCCACCGTGCCCTGGAGCCACGACCCCGATCCCCTGTCGGCGGCCCGGCGGGCGGTCGACGACGGGTTCGATCTATGGATCCTCGAAGGGGACGGAGAGGACCTGTTCTCCCCCGCAGCGGCGAACCGCCGGCCGGTGTGCCTCGTGGCGGGTCACGAACGGGCGGGCGTCGATCCACGGATGCGCGCCCACGCCACACGCGTGGTGCGGATCCCGATGTGCGGGGCGAAGACCTCCCTCAACGTGGCGACCGCGGTCACCGTGGCCCTCTACGGCGTACGGTTCGGCCTGCGCTCCGCCGCGGACGGTCCATAGACGCAGGTCCGCCCGGCTCCGGCCCGGTTTCTTGGATCCGGCCTGCCGGGCGTGGGACGGTGACCGCGATGCTCGGCGAGAAGATCCGGCGGGTCCTCTCCACGCTTTCGGCCCGACCTCGCTCCCACGTCGTCGTGGCCCTCGGCGCCGCCTTCGCGGCGGTGCTGCTCATGGACTTCGATCCTCCGCGGTCGGTGCGCAGGACGGAGCTCGCGCCGCCCGTTCCGATTGGAGACGTCGCCCAGGCCCCCTTCGAGGACCCGGAGGACCCGGAGACTGCGCGGCTCCAGGTCCGGCTCTACGCCCCCGAGGCCCTCGCATCGTCCGAGCCGGAGGACGGCACGGACCAGGAACCCGGCACGCTCTTGAGCGCCCCCGTGATGACCACGGTGCTGGGTGTCTCGGCGCGGGTCGAACAAGCGGTGCGGATCGACGACGACCGGTCCCTGGAGTTGCACGTCGAGATCCTGCCGCGGCGCACGGGACGCACGTCCATGGAATTCCTCTTCCAGGTGCGCGGTACCGTCGTCGAACGGGGGTTCTTCGGACGCGGAGAGCGTCGCACGGTGGTCCTGGCCACGCGGGGCGACGGCCGCCGCTGGGACGAAGCGCCCATGCGCCTGGGCTTCGTCGCCGCCGGGCGGCCGTTCGTGCTCGAGATCGAGGCCCGGCTGGCCCGCGCGACGCCAAGTTGACCTCGCAACCGGGGCGGCGGCGGCACCGACCGTCGCGACGTAGGTGGTATCATGGCGACGTGCGCCGTCTCGCGCTCGCCCTCCCGCTGGTGACAGCCTGCGCCTTCGACACCTCGGGCGCCGGTACGAGCGCCAGTGCCGGTCTCACGTCCGTCGGCACGAGCGGGACGGGCAGCGACACCGAGGGCACCGGCTCCACGACGACGGGAATCGGAACGTCCTCCGCCTCGTCGACGAGCAAGGGGAACGGCACGACGTCTTCGACCTCGACCTCGACATCCTCCTCGTCCTCCTCGTCGTCCTCGTCCTCCTCCTCGGGGGGCGACGACACCGGGGGGCCCTGGGACTGCACCGATCCCCCCGGCGTGATCCTGTGGGCCGAGGATGCCGACAGCGTGGTCCCCCCCATGAAGCTGGCCGCCTCCCAGATGCTGCCCCCCTGCGGAGCACACGATCCGATCCGCTACGCCTGGTCGCCGGAGGCCGACGCCGGCAGGATCACGTGGTCCTTCGAGGCCCTCGACGACCTCCAGGCGGACATCTACGCCCTGGTCTACGACGATCTGCCAGGCTTGCAGAACCTCGATCCCGACTCCTACTGGTTGTCCCTGGACGGTGGCCCCGAGATGCGCTGGGCCTACGGTTGTTACACGGCAAGCTGGCCCGAGGCGCGGTGGGGATGGGTGCCGCTGCTGCCCCTCGTGTCGGGCAATTGTTCCGCGGACGCGCCCACGTACGACGTACCGGCCGGTGTCCACACGATCTCCCTGCGGAACAACGAGCCCGAACAGCAGGGGCGCATCGCGTCCATCGCGGCGATCTACATCGCGCCGACCCCAGCGCCCGACCCCTACGAGGTCTACGACCCGTACCCCTAGGCGCCCCAACTTCGCCGCGCCCCCCGGTGGTAGGATGCGTCTCGCCGTGCGCGTCCTCCCCCACGTCCTCGTCGCTGTCGTGTCCCTTGCCTCCTGCACCATCGAAGGCAAGCGCCCTGCATCCCGATCCCACGGTCCGGCGAACGCCTCGCAGGTTGCCGACGGAGCCACCACCGTCGGCGACGCGCGCGAAGGCGACCTCGGCCGCGTGCTGCCCGACGCCCCCTTCCCCATCGAGGCGATGCTCGGCGCATCGCCGCAACGGGTCGAGCAACAGCTCGGCGAGCCCCTCGGCAAGGGCATGATGCGCAAGTCCTGTGTCCGCTTCGTCCCCGAACGGACGTGGTTTTCGTGCGCCTACGCGGAGCAACGCTATGCCGACCCGTCCGGGCGGTTCGGCGCCGTCGGCGTGGAATACACCGATGGGCGCGCGACGAGCCTTTGGTGGGAACGGATCCCGGGCACGGGCCCCTTCGACCCCGCCGAAGCCCTGCGGATCGTAGGGTTGGAGCTACCGGGCGAGCCCACCGTGCGCCACCCCAAGCCGAACATCACCGTCTACGAGTACTTCAACCATGTGGCGCGGCTGCGGATCCACGGCAAGGAGTACCGCGCCGAAGTCTCGGTGATCGACGACGACTGGCAACACTCCAAGGTCCAGATCTGGCAGAACGATCATCTCACGCCCGATCAGGCGAGCAGGCGCATCGAGACGGGACGGGCTCCATCCCCGCCATAGTCCCCCGCGGCGGGCAGGCGCTCGCGTTCGCGGCGGAAGCCGGCGTTCGGCGTTGGCCGCGCGGTCAGCCGTCACGATCGGTCGGGGGAAATACCTTGCCCGGATTGAAGACCCCCTTCGGATCGAAGACCTGCTTGATCCGGCGCATGAGATCGATCTCCACGGGCGAGCGCCGCAGGGGCAGGTATGCGCGCTTGAGCAGGCCGATGCCGTGCTCGGCCGAGAGGCTTCCGCCGAGTTCGCCGACGAGGCGATAGAGTTCGGCGTCGAAGGCCTCGATGGATTCCTCGAGAAGCACGCCGCCCTTGGGTGGCAACAGGTTCACGTGGAGGTTGCCATCGCCGAGGTGGCCGAAGATCCGCAACTCACCTTCGGGCACGTGTCGCGCGACGACGTCCCCGAGTTCGTCGAGGAACCTCGGCATGTTGGACTGGGGGATCGTCACGTCCGACTTGTGCGGCCTGCGGGGGTGCAAGGCCTCGGAGACGGATTCTCGCAGCGACCACAGCGCCCGTGCCTGGGCCGCGGTCTGGGCCACGGTGGCGTCCACTACGACGCCGTCCTCTTGAGCGTCGCACAGGGCCTCGACGAGGGCATCCTGCACCGCCGTCGCTTCCGCGACCGCATCGGCCTCCACTTCCACGAGCCCGTAGATCGGGGCTTCGGTGGCAAGCGGCGGCGTCCCTTGTCCGCGGGCCTCGAGTACCGCACCGAGGCATCCGGCATCGAAGCACTCGAACGCCGAGATCCGAAGGCCGACCGTGCCGAGCCGACGGTAGAGCGTAAGCAGGGCAGGAACGTCTCGCGCGCCGACGACGGCCACACACGTCGACGCGGGCGGGACGGCCAACCCGAGCGTCGCCTCCACGACGATCCCGAGCGTGCCTTCCGCCCCGACGAAGAGCTGCTCCAAGGCGTAGCCCGTGTTGTCCTTGACCAGCCCGCGGCCGAGTTCCAGCACCTCGCCGCCACCTGTCACCGCGACGATGCCGCGCACCCAGGCACGTGTCGGGCCGTAGCGAACGACGCGGACGCCACCTGCGTTGGTGGCGATGGTGCCGCCCACCTGCGCCGTGCCCTTCGCCGCGAAGTCCACGGGATAGAACAGACCGTGCTCCCGCGCGGCAGCATCCACCTCGGCCACGGTGGTCCCCGCACGACAACGCACGGTGCGTGCCACCGGGTCCACCGCGAGGACGCCGCGCATGCGTTCGACGGACAACACGACCTCTCCAGCGGGCGCGACGGCGGCGCCCGCAAGCCCCGTGCGCCCGCCGGATGGGACGATGCCCACGCCCCGCGCCTCGCATACCCGGACCACCTCCGAGACGGCCTCGACGGTCGCCGGCCGGACCACGGCCCCGGCGCGCACGGGCCAGGGACCGACGGCCCGATCGCGGCCATAGAAGTCCAGATCCGCAGGATCGACCGAGAGCCCTTCGGGTCCCACGACGCCCTCGAGCGCCTCGAGCACGGCCGGGTCGACGGAGTGGATCATGGGATTCCTAACACGTGTCGCGGTACCCGCGCAGGGATACCGCGACACGTAGGGCGACGAGGAGCAGAGGCGGCGGGTCGAAGAGCCTTCTAGATCGAGGGCGTCGGGTCGGGTTGCGACGGTTGCGGATTCGGCGCAGGCTGCGGCGCATTGCTGGGTTGCCGAAGCAACTGCCGCACCATGCGCACGACCGACTTGACCACGGGATGACCCTTGATGAAGACCACGCCCACCACGTGGCGATCGTCCCCCGACACCAGCACGGCATGCTCCCCGACGAGCACCCGCACCGAGGGTTCTTGGGCGATGTGGCGGAGTTTGGCCGCCTGCAGGACCACCGGACGCCACCGCTCGTCCCCCATCCAGGTCGCGTCGCCCCGTTGGGCCTGCTCGGCCGTCTGGTCGAAGACGGCGACGATGCCGTCGTGCCGCAGAACACGTTCGATCTTACTGATTGCCATGGCGATTCCTGGGGCCGTGAAGGTGCGTCGATTCCATCGATGCGTACGTGTTGGGTCTACCGCACCGCCTGGATCGCGTCAAACGCGCCCTGCCGGCCCCGGGCCGGGCGAACGTTGACGGATGACATCGGTGACGGCGAGTCTTGCATGAGCACATACTCATGGTGCAAAGGTCGAGACTGAGGATGCAGGATTCGGAACAACCGGCCCGCGGGCCCGCGAGGACGACACGGCGTCGGTCGTGCGGCGAGTATAGCGCAGAGCGCATGCGGCGCCGCTTCCGAGGGTGCGCGACGAGCACGGTTCGTTCTGCGTTCTCGGCGCTCCTGGGTGCGTCATTTGCGTGTTCCGGCGGCAACTCGACGCCGTCGGACGGTCCACCGTTACACGAACGTGCGCAGAGCGCGCAGGATCGAGCAACCCGGCCGCCGGATGCTCCGCCGGCAAGTTCGGGTGTTTCCGCCGCCGCGTCGCCGCCTGCCGCCATTCGCACCCACGCCCTCGACGCGATCCCAGCCGAGATCCTGGCCAACGTCGAGGAGATCGAACTCGTTCCCGCGCCCGACGGCCACCGCCCGCAGGGCACGGCGGCCGCAACCGACCCAACGGCGAGCGGCCCCGGGGAGGAGGGCACCACCGGAGGTCCCCCACCCCCGTGTGGCCCGTCCCTCGCGGACTTGGCGCAACGTGCGCCGCGCCTTCGCTCCCTCGTGCTCGTCGGCTGTGGCGACCTTGGCGAGCGCCACGTCGCCGAGGGCGTGCCGCACCTCGAACGCCTCGTGTTGCGGAACCTGTCCATCGACAACGACGACCTGTCGGCCATCGGCGCGCTGGCAGCCCTGCGTCACGTGGAGTTCGACCGAGTGCGGACGCAAGGAGATATCTCGACCTCGGTCGCCACCACCGCACCGGTACGCTCCCTCGTCTTGAGGGATCTGCCACCACGCTCCCTCCTGGTCGATCTCGTCGCCACATGGTCCAAGTCGCTCACGTCGCTTTCGCTCGAAGGCCAGTGGGCCGACTCCCGCACGCTCCTTGCGACCAAACGGGCCATGGGTCTCGAACGATTGGAGGTGCTGGGCACGCGCGCCGGCAACTACGGACTGCACGCCCTTGCGGCCCACGACGCGCTGCGCGAGATTCGTCTGTCCGGCTCGGGGTTCACCGACGCCACGCCGCTCTACCTGCGGAACCTCCCCATCGAACGGTTCGAGTGCGAATGCCCCCGCCTGGGCGACGTCGGCGTCGGACATCTTCGCTTCCTCGACAGGCTCACCCACGTCGCCCTCGTCGAACCTGCGGCCTCCCCGGCCGGCCTCGCCCGCCTCGGCCGCGTGTCGAGCCTGCGCTCCATCGTGCTCGACGGCGTCGAGCTCGACGATGGCACCATCGCCGCATGGGGAGCGCTACCCGACTTGACGTCGCTTCGCATCGACAGCGGCCGCGTCGCGCTCACGACCCTTGCGCCCCTCGCCGGTGCCCGCAAGCTCGAGACCCTGGTCCTTCGCGCCACGGATCTCGGGGACACGACCGTCGCCACGCTTCCCGCCTTCGCCAATCTCACCCGCCTCGATCTCTCGAACACGTCCGTGGGGGACCGGTCGCTGCCGGCCATCGCTCGAAGCGGCCCGCTCGAAGACCTCGATCTGTCGGGCACCCGGGTCACGCGCCGGCTCGAGCCCCTCGCCGCCCTACGCACCCTCAGATCCCTGCGCCTCGCCGAGACGGACGTGGTCGACGACGGCATTCGGGCGATCGGGCCCCTGCCGCACCTCGAACACCTCGATCTTCGAGCGACGCTCGTCTCCGACGCCGTACTCGACGCCCTCGCCACGTTCGGCCACCTGCGCACCGTCGACCTGCGGGACACGTCCGTCGACCCCGAACGAGCGCGCCGGATCCTCGGAGCACGGGGGATCGAGGTGAGGACCGGGCCTTCGGTGGACACCCGAGGGCATTGACCTCGGCGCCCTCAACCGGCTGGCGGTGCCTTCGGCCGCGGCGCCCCGGGGATCTTCGCCCCTTTGCGCCACGACGGGCGCTCGGCCGCCGCGGTCACGGCCCGGATCACGTCTGCAAGGGCCGAAGCATCCTCGAGGGCGCCCTCGAACGTCCAACTCGGGTCGTATTCGTCGTCGACGGTATGGTACCGGGCCTTGCGGCGCTCGAGCAGGGCTTCGCCCGCGGCCCGCCCCCCCTCGACCATGTCGAGCCCGCCTCGGAAGTACAGGGCCGGCACGCCCTTGCGCGCGAACGCAAAATGGTCGGATCGGAAGTAGCCGCCGGCTTCCGGCCGTTCGTCCGGGGTGAGGACGCGCCCTTGCTTCTTGGCCACCTCGGCCAACACGTCCTCGAGGGTCGTCTTGCCCATGCCCACGACTTCGACGTTCCTCGTGCGCCCGTCCACGTTCATGCTGTCGAGGTTGAACGCGGCCCAGGTGCGCTCGATGGGCAGGGCAGGATGGTCGGCATGGTAGCGGGCGCCGAGCAGGCCCTGCTCCTCGGCCGTGGTCGCCACGAAGATCACCGTGCGCTCCGGCCGATCGGCCGCGAGACTGCCGGCGACGGCGAGCATGCCGGCCACACCGCTGGCGTTGTCGATGGCCCCGTTGTAGATGTCGTCGCCGTCCACCGGTTGCTCGGCCCGACCGAGGTGATCCCAATGGGCGGTCAGGACGACGCCCTCGTCGGGGTGCTGGGTACCCGGGATCCGTCCGACGACGTTGACGTCCTCGAGCCGCCGCTCGGTCGTGGTGAGCTTGCCGCCGAAGAACACGGGAAGCTCCTGGGCGCGGAAGTTCTTGCGCATCGCCGCGTCGTGCCAGGCGGCGAGGCTCTGCCCGGCCATCTTCGCCAGCTTGTCGGCGGCACCAGCGGAGATCCATCCCTGCACGGCAAGGCTCGGCGGCAGCGAGCCGTCCGACTCCAGGGTCTGGAACCGCGGCTTCGACCAGCTGTTCAGCACCACGTTCCAACCGTAGCTGGCCGGTTCGTCCTCGTGCACCACCAGGCATCCGGCAGCGCCGGCCGCAAGGGCCCGCTCGAACTTGTAGCTCCATCTGCCGTAATAGGTCATCGCCTCGCCATCGAACCGCTCGTCTCCGGTGGGCGGATCGCCCACGAACACCACCACGAGCTTGCCGCGGACGTCGATGCCCGCGTAGTCGTCCCAACCGTACTCCGGAGCGGTGACACCGTAGCCGGCGAACACCACCGGAAGGGTCAGGCTCTGCGTTCCGGCCGGGCCGAACGAGTTGACCAGCACCTCGCGGCCGAAGTGGAGGCGGGCATACCCGTCACCTTCCTTCGCCTTGATCCAAAGCCCCGTATTGGGCATCTCCACCGCCACGCTGCGCAGCGGCACCCGCTGCGTCCAGCCCCCGCCGTCCCCGGCCGGTTCGAGACCCGCCCGCTCCATCAGGACCCTGATGGCCTCGACGGCCCGCTTGCCGCCCTCGGTCCCGATCCCGCGCCCTTCCATGGCATCGTGGGACAGAAGGCGCGTCGTCTCCCGCAGAAACGCCACGTCGAGGGCCGGCTTGGGCAGCGCCGACGGGTCGAGTTCCTCCCGTGGGGTCGCCTGCTCGGTCGGGGCCGTGCCCGTCGCGTTCCCGGCCGGATCCGCCTTCTTGGGCGGTGAGGGCTTGGCGTTGCACGCAGCGACGAGGACGAGGGCGACGGTGAACCCAGGACGTCTCATGGTGGCCGAGCGTACCGGACGGCGCCTCGTCGATCACGCCTTGCGGCCCCCGTCGGTGGGCCTCAGATGGAAAGCGATCCCTTGCGAAAGTCCGTCCGCGCGATGCGAACGTCCACCAGGGCGGGCCGGCCTGCACGGGCCGCCTCCAGCGCCCGCTCGAAGGCGCCGTCGAGTTCCTCGCGGCGCTCGACCCGAATGCCCTCGCCGCCGAAGGCCGCCGCGACCTCGTGGTAGTGGGTGTGTCGCAGTTCGGTCCCCACCGGATCCCGCAGGATCTCCACCTGTTCGCGGGCAATCTGGCTCCAACATGCGTCGTTCCCCACCACGGCGATCACCCCGACGCCGTGCCGCACGTACGTATCGAATTCGGCGAGGGAGTACCCCACCGAACCGTCGCCGTAGACCGTCCAGACCGTGTCGCCCGCACGGGCCAGCTTGGCCCCGAGGGCGAAGCCGCCCCCCACCCCGAGGGTGCCGAACACGCCGGGATCGAGCCACCGAAGGGGCCCACGGGGTCGTAGGACGTAGCTGGCCGTACCCACGAAGTCGCCCCCGTCGGCCACGAGGGTGCTGGTCGCGTCGAGATGCCGGTCCATGGCGCGAAACACCGCGACGGGATGGAGGCCGTCGGGCGGATCCGACGCTGCGATCTCGTCGAGTTCCCGCTCCCGTGCCTCGTCCCGCGCTCGCACCGCCGCGACGAACGGTGCGAACCGCTCCGCGACCGCCGGCAACTCCTCGACGACGGCGACGAACGTACGCGCCGGGTCCGCATGGATCGGAACGGTGGGCCGGCGGTTGAGGAAGAGCGCCTTGCGATCCCAGTGGATCGACACGACGGGCGTCCTTCGGGGAATCGAAGCGCCGTAGCCCAGGCGAAAGTCGCACGGCACCCCCACCAAGACCACGCAATCGGCCTCGCGCAGCGTCTTGCTCCGACCATGGCGCATGAGCAGGGGGTCTTCGGCGCCGAGCGTCCCCCGCGCCATGCCCGAGAGGTAGACCGGCGCCCCGAGGGCTCGAAGGGCCGTGCACACGTCGGCGATGGCCGCCGGATCCGCGACGGCGGGGCTGCCCACGAGGACCACGGGTCGCCGGGCCTTCGCCAGGTACGCGGCGGCGCGCCGAACGTCCCCGCGATCCGCTTCGAGGGGCACCACCGGAAGGGGGGATGGATCCGGCGTGCGGTCGAAGCCGGCGAACATGAGCTTCAAGTGGCCGCGCAGGTAGAGTTCGAGGGCGCGGGCCCCCACGGATCGCCCCTTGACCTGTTCGAGGTACCAGGAGCGCACCACATCGGGTGGATAGAGCAGGTCCACGGGAACCTCGAGGAACACGGGCCCGGGCGTGCCCCGTTTCGCCTCGGCCATGGCGCGGCGCACGGTCGGGACGAGTTCGGCCACCCGAGCGACCCGTCCGGCCCACTTGACGTGGGGACGGACCGCGGCCACGTGATCGATGTCCTGCAGGGCGCCGCGCCCGGCGAGCACCGTGGCCGCGGCCCCGCCGAACAGGAGCAGCGGCGACTGGGCCAGACGCGCGTTCTCGAGGGGGGTGACCGCGTTCGTCACCCCCGGTCCCGCCGTCACCGCCGCCACCCCAACCGTGCCGGTCAGGCGTGCCGTCGCATCGGCCGCAAAGACCGCCGCGGCCTCGTGCCGCGTGTCGACGACGCGGATCCCGGCCCGCTTGGCCCCGTGAAGGATCGGCGAGATGTGACCGCCACATAGGGTGTAGAGCGCGGGCACGTCGTGGGCTTGCAACACCCGAGCGATCTCGTCGCCGGCATGACGCGGCGCATCCCCTGCATCCGTCGCGCGCGGTGCATCGTCCTCGGGACTCGGCGGCTCCGTCTTGTCGGGATCGGCCATCGCCCGCCGAAGCTACCAGAGCGCGCGGCCGGCCACCTGCCCCCGGCCCGCCACGACGGCTACGGAGCGCCGGCCGCCTCGGGCAGGCTCTCGAGGAGTTCGTCCACCGAGATCGGGAGTTCGATGCCGGCGCCTTCCTGTTCCTGCCGGGCGAGCAGGGCGTGGCCTCGGGCCCGCTCGTACTCGGCGAGCCGGGCGTCGAGGGTCGCCGCGAAGAAGTACCGGAGGGCGCGCGCGGCACCGTCTGGCGCCGCGTCCACGTCCCGCAAGAGGGCGTCTCGAAGTGCCTGTACGAGGGCCGGTTCGTCGCCCGCAGCGAGCACGAGCCCCTCGCCGAGCGCCACGATGGCCTCGGCCGTCTCGGCCGTCCACGCCTTCGGTGCGAAGCTGTCGGCCAGGGTCCGGGCGAGGAAGTCCACCGCATCGGCCTCCCCCGAGGTGCGAAGTCGAATCGTCGCCTCCCCGATGAGTGCGTGCACGTGACGCGGATCGAGACGCCGCGCCGCCCGGTAGTGACGGGTTGCCCCGGCCACGTCTCCTTCGAGCGCGGCCAGCTCGCCGAGCAGGAACTCGGCCTCCGCCTCGAGGCCCTGGTCCTTCGACGCCGAGAACCGTGCCCGCGCCTCGAGGGCCCACGTTCGTGCCGCCCGCAGGTCACCCGCGTCCTTGTCGGCGATGGCCAACATCAGGGGCAGGCTCGGGTCGTCGAATCCCCCCTTGCGTGCCTGGTGGAGGAACGGACGCGCCGCAGCCCCGGAGTACTCCGACATCTGGATCCCCCCCCACATGAAGGCGAGGTCCGGCGCGAGACGCCCGGCCGCGGCCAGTTCCGCCAGGTCCGCCCGCATCACCTCGGCGGCCCGCCGGGCCACCTCGGGATTCGGAGGACATGCCGCCGCATACGCGGCGACCCGCGCCCGCGCCATCTGGGCATGGACGGTGAGCTCGGGGACCTGCATGGCAAGGGCACGCTCGAGCCCCTCGAGCAACGCCTCGACGGAGACGTCCTCGGGAGCGACCCGCACGTCCTCCCCGTCGATGCGCTCGCGCGCCCCCACCGGTGGCGCCACGCCCGGTTCGGTGTCGGCCAGGCGAAAGGCCACCCCCTTGACGCACTGCACGAAGTAGAACGCGGCGAGGTCGGCCCGTGCGACGGCAACCCATGGATCGCCGCCAGCCGCCGCCAGGCGCGCCAGCCGGGCGTCCGCAGCACGGATCCGTCCTCGGGCGGCGAGGGCTCCCGCCTCGGCGATCCCATCGGCGATCGGAGCCGAGGCGTGGTGCCGCGCCGCGTCCACGACGGGTTCGAGGCGCAACCAGGCGGCCCAGTCCCCCGTGTCCGTCTCGTCCGGGCGCGCCGCTCCGGGCACGCCGCGGCCCCGGCAACCGGACATGGTGGTCCCGAGACCGAGGGCGAACAGGACGAGGAGGGGCAGGCGGGACACGGGGCGCGAAGGCTAGCAGGCCACCGACGAGATGACGCCCCGAGACCATCGTCCCCAACGCGGGTCGTCGCGTCCGGGGACGGAGCCCCACGCCGCCGCCTGGATTCGGTCCGCCGTGACGGCGGCGTGGGGCGCCCCCTGGCGCGCGGCGGAAAGGGCGCGGCGGAAAGGGCGCGAGCGTCACGGCCACCGCGAAGTGGCCGTCCGGGTGTCCGCGCCACCGAAACCACGCGCGCGGATCGTCTTCCGGGATCGCGCGGCCACGCGAACCCAGGGGATCCGCCGTCGCCAGGCAGCGGCAAGATCGCGCACCCGTGGGCGGGCCGCACCGTCGGCAAGGCGGAGCACCCCCCGATCCCCTACGGCCGCGACCAGACGCCCAGCCCACGCCTGCGCGATCCACTCGGCGACATCGCTGTCGGTCGAGAGCAAGTGCATGCAGGCCTCGGGCGACAGGCGCGCAACGAGGTCCGGGCGCACGGCCACCTTCCGCACCCATCGACCGAAGGTCGGCCCGGCGGCGGCCAGTGCCGGCAACAACCGCGCAAGACGCGTCGGATCGACGCCGTCGAGGGGCCCGCCCTCCGGGTCGTCCCAGAGCCGCTGCGGGATCCCCACGACCGCCGACGCAGCCGCACGTACCTCCGATGGGGCGAACCCGAGGTTGGTGAGCGCGTCCTCGAGGGCGAGGTCCCGCGCTCCGCAGGGGACGGGACGGTCGAGGAGCCGCGCCAACCAGACGTGGGACCGTTCGGGGAGGGCGACCGCCGCGGCGCGCGCCCGCGCCCGCACCGCGTGACGGTCGAGTTCTGCCCGCGCGCGGCCGAGCGAGCCCCCAGCCCACAGGCGCGCACGCCCGTCGCGGGATCTCAGCCAGACCTCGTAGCGCGAGCGTAGAAGCCCTCGCCGCCGCACCAGTTCCAAGGTGATCGGTCCGCGAGGGCCGTCCACGGAGACCACCTCGATGGGTGCCTCGGCGCCGGGCATGGGCGGGTTTTCCCACAGCCCGTCGCGGCTGTCGACGGGACGTGTAAGCGGGCGCGGCCGGGCGGCGTTCCGCCGGGTGCCCGAACGCGACCCCGTCGACGAACCGATATCTCGTCCCCTGCGTTCGGTCCCACCCGCCACGAGGAGATCCGCCATGAACCTGCCCCTTTCCCCTTCGTCTTCCCGCCTGCTCGTCGCCGGACTCTTGGCCGGCCTCGTCGCCTGTGCCACGGGCGAGGCCGAGGCCCAGCCCCCCACGAACACCCACGCACTCCACCACCCCGTGCCCCAAGGCGACCTCCTCTCCGTGGGCATCGAGACCCTCGACGGGCGCCCCCTCGACACCTATTGGCACCAGGGGGCCGTCTACGTGGCGGGGCATCCGGGCATGGCCTACCGGATCCGCCTGACGAACCTGACCGGCGAGCGGCTCGAGGCCGTGGTGTCCGTGGACGGTCGCGACGTGGTCACCGGGCGCCTCGGCGACTACCGCAACCAGCGCGGCTACGTCGTGCCGCCCTATGGCACGATCACCATCGACGGCTTCCGCCGCTCCCTCGACCAGGTGGCGACGTTTCGGTTCGCCGACGTGGCCGACGCCTACACCACGCGCATGGGCACCCCCGAACACGTCGGCGTGATCGGGGTCGCCGTGTTCCGCGAGCGCGTCCGCCACCGCCGTCGCAGGCCCCGTCCCCTCACCACCTACGACGACCGGCCGGCCGGCGCCCCCTATCCCGAAAGCGCCGCGGCCGATCGCGCGAGCGCCCCGGCGGCCGAAGCCCCCGCCGAATCCGGCGTGCGGGCCCGAAGCGCTCGGTCCGCCCGCCCGGGCGGGGCCGGCGGGTTCGCCCCGGCACCGCGCCCACGAAACCGCATCGGCACGGCCTACGGCGAGACGCGGACGAGCTCGGTGGTCGAGACCACGTTCCGCCGACGGCACCCGCGACGTCCCGACCGCCTGATCACCCTCTACTACGACACACCGGAAGGGCTTGCCGCCCGGGGCGTGTACGTGGCCCCGCCACCGCCGCCCGTCTACTCCTTCGAACCGGATCCGTGGCCGCGCAACACCCGATTCGCACCACCCCCTCCGCCACCACGGTACTGACGCCGACGGCTGCCGCGCCCCTCGAAGCATCGCACGACGGGGACGCAGCAGCCGCGGACTACAGGTAGTCGCCGATCTTGCCCATGTTGGGACTCGGCCGGGCGCCGTCGAGGAGATCCTTCAGGTGGATGTAGTGGGGAACGAGCGGACGCTCGTCTTCCTTGGGCGGAAGATGCTCGGCCGGATGGATCGGGTCGACGATCACGCCCGCCACCAGGGAACGGATGACGCGCATGGCGTCGGTGGTGGTGAACACGCCCACGGGCTTGTTGCCCTCGGTCACCACCACCGAGCCGAGTCGCTTCTCCTCCATGAGCGCCGCCGCGTCCACGAGGCTCGTGGAGGGCGCGACCGTGATCGGATTGCGCACCATGGCGTCCCCGACCTTGACGGCCCCCCACTTCTTGCGATCCATGGCCTCGGCGATGGCGATGTCGCGTTGGCTCAAGATGCCCACGAGGTCGCCGGCATCGTCCACCACGCACAGGTGGCGGATCTTGTCGAGGTACATGCGCTCGCGCGCATCGGCCAGGGTGAGGTCGGCAAGGGCCGTGGCGGGTTTCTTCGTCATGAAGTCCGCAACGGTGAGGGCCTTGGGGTCGGAGATCGGGTTCATGGGGAGCACACCTTCCTGCCGGGGTCACCGGCCGTCGCAACGTGGGTCGTCCGAGCGACCATGCAACCACTGCGCGCTCCGTCCGTGTCGCGCAACCATTGCGCAAAGTGACTCCCTCCCATCGGGGGACGTGCTAGATTCCCGCCTCTCCATGGCTGCCCGCACCCCACGGCGCAGAGGCCGAACGGCCGGAAGGCGGACGGTCGTTCGACCGGGCCGGCGGAACGAGGTCGCCCTCGAAGACGCCCCCCTCGCGCTCGTCCCCACCACCGACAGGACGCGGCTGCTCGCGGTCCGCCCCTACGAGATCGACGTGGTTCTGCTCGCCGAGTGCAAGGTGGAGCGCACGATCCCC
>RFGU01000041.1 GCA_003696955.1 Deltaproteobacteria bacterium
GAGCCAGGCGTCGGCGCGGTTCGGCAGTCGATCCGTGAGCTGCCGTGCGATGAGCAGCGCCGTCTTCGGCTTGCCGAGGCGCAACCACAGCTTCGTCGCCAGGCGTGCCGCGGCGATGCGTTGCTCCGGGGGGCCGCTACTTTGCAGTCGGGACCACGCGACCCGGGCCCGCGCCGCAGCCTTGCGGCGGGCGCCCTTGCGAGCCTCGAGGCGAGCCCACTCGAGGTGCACCGGTCCGGTGGCCGCGTCGGGCAAGTGGGCAAGGGCGCGCCGCAGGGTCTTCTCGGCCGTCTTTCGGTCGCCGAGGGCCGCCTGCAGCCGCGCGAGCAGCACCCAGGCTTCTACGTCCCGAGTGTGCGCTTGGAGCAACTCGGACAGCTCGTCGGCCGCTGCCTGCATGTCCGTCTCGTCCTTGCTCGCCAGGGCCAGACGGGCACGGGCGACGGCGATGCCCGCCTTTGGTGCACCCTTGCGCTCGGCGGTGGCGACGAGGGTGCGCGCGGCGTCCCGATCGTCGTTGCGGTCCATTCGCTCGGCGCGCAACAGATGCCATCGGGCGAGATCCAGCAGCAGGGCCGGATCCACGGCCGGGTCGTCCGCGATGGTTCGGGCGGTCTCGATGGCCCGATCGACTTGGCCCACCTCGGCGTACATGCGCGCGAGCGCTTCGCGGTACCGGGGCAGATAGGGGTTCTCGCGCACCGCCCGCGCCTCGAGTTCGAGGGCCCTGCGCTGGTTCTCGGCGCCCGCGTTGGCCGCCACGATGGCCTTGGCCAACAGGTGTGCGGCCTCGGCTGGATGCGGTTCACGTTCGAGGGCCCGTTCGAGGGCGCGCCTAGCCTTTTGCGGGTTCGGAGGCGAGACGTGCAGGTACGCCTCACCGAGGGCCGTCCACGCTCGAGGGGCGTAGGTCTCCTCGTGGGCCAAGCTTTCGAGCTTGCGCAGGGCCACCTGCGGATCGCCCGTGTGCAGCTCGACCCGTGCCTTGGCAACCTCGAGTTCGGTACGGCCGGGCAGGAGGGCAAGGGCCCGTTCCACCCACGGGCCGGCCTCCTCGTAGCGTCCCTGTTCCACCAGGGCGAGGGCCTGCAGGTACGCCACGCGCGGCAGCGCCTGGGGAAGTTCGGCCAGCCGGGCGAGGGCGGAGGCGGCATCGCCCCGTACCAGATCGATCCATGCGCGATAGAGGCCCTCCGTGGTCGGGGGCAGTCCGGCGTCGTCGATCCACGCGGCAACCTGGTCCGCCTCGCCCGCTTCGAGCAGGGTGCGAATGGAAAGCTCGCGCGCGATGGGATCCCAAGGGGGCAGTTGCGGAAAGATCTCGCGGATCTCCTCGAGCCCCCGTTCGCGCTCTCCCCCGAGGGCGAAGACGACGGCTCGGGAGAGCCTGGCCCGCATGCGATCCCGCGCCGACACGAGGCCGCCGTCGGTTGCGAGCAGTTGGTCGGCGACGTCGGCGACCCCGGAGAGTTCTCGCCGAAGGTATGCGTGATAGAGGGCCTCGTCGGCGGCCAGTCCCATGTGGGTGCGATACTGTTCGCGGGCGCGAGCGAGCCGATCCAGCGCGCCCTCGGCATCCCCCGCGGCAAGGGCCAGGGCGATGCGCAGACGGGCGTGGCTCGCCACCGTGTCGTTGCCGGCGGCTGCGTCGAGCCCGGCCCGTGCCTCGAGTACGGCGTCGGGGCCGCTCGCAAGGGCACCGAGCCCCCGAACGTACGCGTCGTGTCCGGGGACCAGGACGGTCGCGTCCGGCGGCGCCGGGTGGGCGAGGGCGACGGCCCGGTCCGTCTCGCCGGCCGCCAGGGCCAGGAGGGCCCGGGCCCATTCCGCCTCCGGCGTCGCGATGCCGTCGTCGAGTTCGGACACGGTGGCGATCGCCGCCTCGGCCTGCTCGCCGAACTCCACGTAGAGCTGGGCGCGGACCAGGGCCAAGGTCGCGAGCACGTCGTCGTCGCGGCCCCGCTGCTCGAGGTGCTCGGCCAGGTCCTCGGCGGCCCCGCGCAACTCCACGACCGTTCCGCGGCCGAACGCGGCTTCCGTCGCCGCGAGGGCCCGTGCTCGGGCGCGGCCGTCCGCCGCCGCCTTGACGGCGAGCCCCACGGCGAGCAGCAGCACCGCCAGCAGGACGACCTGCGCGGCGCGTCGCAGCAGGCGCCGCCGCTGCTGACGGTGGATGTCGCCGATGAGGTCGGTACTGCTATGGCCGAGCCGAAGCCCCTGGCTGGTGGTGCGATCCACGGGTACCGTGGCAGGGTACAAGATCGGTCGAGGCGCCGAGAACCGACGCGCAACGCACCCGGTTCACGAAACCCGGCCAACGGGCCGGAATTGTCGCCGAGGGCCTCGATGGCCGGTGCGTCGCTGGCACCGCGTCTTGCAGCGAGGCTGTCCCGCCGGTGCGTCGCTGGCACCGCGTCTTACAGCGAGGCTGTCCCGCCGGGGCGGACGGGCCGGTCAGCCCCGTTCGCGGCCATCCCGGCGGCGTGCGCGCCGGGGGCGCTTCGCGTCCTCGTCGGCCTCGATGTGTCGGCTTTCGCGAAAGGCGTCGAGTCCCGGAAGGTAGGGATGGGGCGCGCCCGGCTCGGCGAATCCGGCAAGGGGTACGCCGGCCACCCGGCGTTCGTCCACGAGGATCCAGTTGCCCTCGAACCACTGCCACGTCTGTTCGAGGGTCGTCTTGCGTACCACGAGCTCGCGGTCGGTGTGCCACGACACGTCCACGCGCGCCGTCGCCATCCCGCGCTGCTTGTCGAGGGTCATCCGAGTGACCTCGACCTCCACGAGTTCGAGGCGTTCGTCGAGGGCCTGGCGCTGCTCGACGAAGGCCCCCTGGGACTCTTGGGGCAGGAAGGCGGCGGCGCGATCCTGGTCTCCCCACCGCAGATAGCGGTTGTAGTCGCGGGAGGCGTCCTGAAACTTGCTGGCCATGCCGTCACCGGTGGCGCAGGCGGCTGCGAGCAGCACGAGGGGCATGAGGGATCGGCGGAGGACGGCCATGGTGCTCCGACCGTAGGAGGAGCGGCCGCGCGGGCGCCAATTTCCGGCCTTTTCGGCCGGTCAGGCCGAAGGTGGCGGACCAAAGCGGCGGCGCTCGACGTAGCGGTTCCCCTCGCGCACGAAGAGTACGGCCCCCGCGACGCGGTCGGCACGGACGTCCACCACCAGGTAGGCCACCGGATAGCCTGCGGCGAGGGCGGCCCGGGTGTCCTCCTCGGAGAAGTAGGCGCCCACGTCCGGGTGGGAGTGATAGATGATCGTGGCCGGCCGGTCCGAGTCGAAGCTCCGCACCAGGGCGAGCAATTCGCGCCCTGCAATCTGGTAGGCGGTTCGCGCCGTCCGTGGGAACGTCTCGGGGTCCGTCGCGTGGAGTTCGTCCTGGCGGTTGGTGCACCGTACGACTTCGACGTCATCGCCGTCGCCGATCAGGTAGCCGCAACACTCGTTCGGGTACTCGGCGCGCGCGTGGTCGTAGACCTCTGCGAGCACCCGGGGCGGAAGGTCGTAGGGATCGGCGTCGGACGCGGTCATCGTGCGGTCAGGGGGTGGTGGCGGTCCCAGGCGAGGGACTCGAAGTAGCGGTCGCCGCGGTCGCAGAGGATGGTCACGACGACGCCGGGCCGTCCCTCGTCGGCCAGGCGCCGGGCGATCCGCAGGGCCCCGGCGACGTTGGCCCCCGAGCTGTGTCCGACGAAGAGGGCTTCGTCCCGCGCCAGCCGTTCGGCCGTGTCCCAGCCCTCTTCGGTGGGCATCCATATGGTTTCGTCCGGAACGGAAGGATCGTAGATCGGCGGTACGATGCTGCTCGGCAGGTGCTTGAGCCCTTCGAGCCCGTGGAAGGCATCCTCGGGTTGGACCGCGGTACAGTGGATGCGGGGATCGTAGGCCTTGAGCCGGCGGGACGTCCCCATCATGGTGCCCGTCGTGCCGAGCCCGGTGACGAAGTGCGTCACGCGCCCCTCCGTCTGCTGCCAGATCTCGACGCCCGTTCCGTCGTAGTGGGCCCGCCAGTTGGAACGGTTCGCGTACTGGTTCGGATAGTAGTAACGGTCGGGATATCGGGCAGCGAGATCCCGCGCCAGACGAATGGCGCCATCGGATCCTTCCATGGGGTCGGAGAAGACGACCTCGACGCCGTACTCGGCGGTCACGAGCTTGCGGGGTTCGCTGACGTTCTCCGGCATCACCAAGGTGACGGGGATGCCGAGGGCGGCGCCGACGAAGGCGTAGGCGATGCCCGTGTTGCCCGAGGTGCTGTCGAGCAGCCTGCGGCCCTTGCCGAGATCGCCCCGGGCCATGGCGTCTCGGACGATGCGCAGGGCCGCACGGTCCTTGACCGACCCGCCGGGATTGGCGAACTCGCACTTGGCGTAGATCTCGACCCCGTCGAACTCGGCGTCGAGCCTCGAAAGGCGTACCAGTGGTGTGTTGCCCACCAGGTCGAAGATCGAGTCCACGGCCGGAGGCGGGGCCACCTTCGGCAGGTCGAGCAGCTCGGGGCGTAGATCCGACGGAAGGGGGGCCTTCACGGTGAGCCGAGCCCTCCCGCGATGGCCGGGACGATGCTCACCTCGTCGTTCTCGCCGACGCTCGTGTCGATCCCGTCGAGGAAGCGGATGTCCTCGTCGCCGACGAAGACGTTGACGAAGCGCCGAATCGCTCCGGACTCGTCCACGATGCGCTCCTTGATGCCCGGGTGGGCGGACTCGAGGGCGTCGACGAGTTCTCGGACGGTACCTGCCGAGACCGTGACGGTCTCCTGGCCACCGGTGAACTTGCGCAGGGGAGTGGGGATACGTACCGTTGCCATGATTCAAGACATCCTTTCCGAGTGGATCGAAGGTGGGGTGGAGGACGGGTGCGGCCCGAGGCCGCGAAGGTTGCAGGCCGGGCACGTCGCCCGGCGCTCGGGGTGGAGGGTTCGAAACGCCGTGGTGGCGCCGTCGAAGACGTGGAGGATGCCGCCCCGGAAGGCGGTGGCCAGTTGCGCCATCGCAAATCCCGCAAGCCCGACGACGGTGGGCAGCACACCGGCCCGGTCGCAGGTGGGTAGCCTCTCCGGGGGCGGCGGGGCCTCGTAGATGCAGCGGTAGCATGCGCCCTCGCCGCCTACGCCCATCACCTGGGCGGCAAGGCCGAGGGCCGCGCCGATCACCAGGGGCACGCCGCGGGCGCGACACGCATCGTTGAGCGCGAACTTGACCGCCGGATCGTCGGTCGCGTCGAGGACGACGGCCTGGTCGTCGAGGTCGGCCACGAACGAGGTCGCGTCCTGGGGCGCAAGACGCTGGCCGAGCACCTCGACGCGCGCCCCGGGGACGCGACGCAAGATGGCGGCGCGGGCCGTCCCCGCCTTGCCGAAGCCCACGTCGGCCGGGCCGTAGAGCACCTGTCGGGCGAGATTGGACGTCTCGACGACGTCGTCGTCCACCAGCGTGAATCGATCCACGCCCGCCGCCAGCAGCCCCAAGATGGCGGGACAGCCGAGACCCCCGGTGCCGATCACGACGGCGTGGAGACGACGGTCCATGGGCGCCTATCCTCTGCGCTTGCGGCCGTGACCGGCGAAGTACTCGCCGAGGCTGAAGTAGCGCTCGCCGGTATCGCACAGCACCGTCACCACGTTCTTGCCCGGACCGAGTTCCTCGGCGA
Organism: Deltaproteobacteria bacterium; assembly: GCA_003696955.1. Taxonomy (GTDB): domain Bacteria; phylum Myxococcota_A; class Polyangia; order Nannocystales; family Nannocystaceae; genus J032. The sequence continues at coordinate 5,650 of RFGU01000041.1, forward strand.
GCTTGACCGCCGCGAGGACGGCCGCCCCCGACGAGATCCCGGCGAGGATGCCGAGCGTGCGCGCAAGCTCCTCCTTCATGCGCCAAGCGTCTTCGTCCCAGATCGTCTCGACGCGGTCGTAGACGGAGGTGTCGAGCACCGGGGGGACGAATCCGGCGCCGATGCCCTGGATCTTGTGGGGCCCCGCCTCACCGCCGGAGAGGACCGGGCTTCGGGCCGGCTCGACGGCGACGATGCGGATGGCGGGGTTGTGCTTGCGCAGCACCTGCCCGACGCCGGTGATCGTGCCGCCGGTCCCCACGGCCGACACGAAGCCGTCGATGGAGCGGCCGGCCATCTGCGCCAGGATCTCGGGCCCCGTGGTGCGCCGGTGGACCTCCGGATTGGCGGGGTTCTCGAACTGTTGCAGCATGACGTGATCGGGCTTGCGGCACAGGTCCTCGGCCATGGCCACGGCGCCTTCCATGGTGCGGTCGTCCGGCGTAAGGAGGATCTCGGCGCCGTAGGCCTTGAGGAGCTTGCGTCGCTCGAGGCTCATGCTCTCGGGCATGGTCAGGATGAGACGATATCCGCGCACGGCGCAGACCAGGGCGAGTCCGATGCCCGTGTTGCCGCTCGTGGGTTCGACGATCACCGTCTCGCCGGGCCGCAGCCTGCCGGCGCGCTCGCCGGCACGGATCATGGAAAGGGCGATGCGATCCTTGACGGACCCGCCCGGGTTGGCCATCTCGCACTTCCCCCACAGCGTTGCGTGGCGGCGCGGATCCACGAGCCCGTCGAGGCGGACGAGGGGCGTGTTGCCGATGCGTCCTAGGATGTCGTCCATCGGCGGGGGCGGGACGACGGCGGCCGTGACCGACTCGTTGGAGGCTTCAGATGACATAGTTGGCGGCGTTGCGGCGGTGGCGCTCTCGCGCACGTTCGAGCAGTTCGTCGAGACGAAGGGACCGCACCGAGGCGGCGAGGGATTCGTCGACGGCGCGCTCCACCAACGCGGTCACGTCGTCCCTCGGGGCCTCGGGACCTGGACCGACCGTACCGGCGAGGGCGTCGACCACGTCGCCGACAACGATGTCGGAGATGGGCCGGGCCAAGCGATAGCCGCCGCGGGGCCCCCGCTTGCCCACGACGATTCCGGCCTTGCGAAGATCGGCGATGATCTCCTCGAGGTAGCGGGGGGGAATCGACTGGGCCTCGGAGATGGCATGGGCGGAGGCGTAGCCCCGGTGGGCGACGTGGCAGACGGCCCGCAGGCCGTACCGGACCTTGGTGGTGAGGCGCATTTTCCCGTTGTGTTCCGTAGAAACCGGAAAATATCCTGCCACAGCTCGCCCCACCATGCCACCGTGCCGACGGCGGCGCAGGGGAGCGTGCGCACCGTGCGCCTTCGGCCTGCGCCTTGACACGGGACCCCACCCGCGACAAGAGGGGGCCCCGCACGGGGCACCTTCGCTCCGTATCCATCACGACGGTCGATCCCATGGACGTCTCCCAGCTCAAGAAGAACGTAAAAGTCGAACTCGACGGCCAGCCCTACGTCGTCGTCCAATTCCAATTCGTCAAGCCGGGCAAGGGCCAGGGCCTGTACAAGTGCAAGCTCAAGAACATGCTGACGGGGGCGGTCATCGACCGCACGTGGCGTTCCGGCGAGAAGCTCGACGAGGCCAACGTCGAGTCCCGCAAGATGCAGTTCCTCTACGAGTCGGGCGGGCAGTACACCTTCATGGACGTGCAGACGTACGAACAGGTCGAGCTTCCCGAGGACGTGGTGGGCGACGACAAGTACTTCCTGCTCGATCAGCTCGACGTGGACGTGTTGTTCTACAACGAGCGTCCGGTGGGACTTACGCTACCGAGTCACGTCGTGATGGAGGTGGCGGAGTGTGAACCGGGGGTCAAGGGCGACACGGCGACGAACGTCACGAAGGCGGCCAAGACGCACACGGGCCTTACGGTTCAGGTGCCCCTGTTCATCAAGCAGGGAGAGAAGATCCGGATCGACACGCGGGACGGCTCGTACGTCGAACGGGTCAACGAATAACGCAGCCGGGACCTTCGGGGGCGCGCCCATGGACCTCGGCAAGGCCGCGTCCACCGCCGGGATCACCCACGTCGTGTGGATCCCGGATTCCTCCCTCGGGCGTTGGGCCGCGGCACTCGAGCGGACGCCGGGGCTTCGCCTCCTGCGGGTGGCTCGGGAAGGGGAGGCATGGGCCCTCGCCCTCGGGCTCTACGCCACGGGGGCGCGTCCCCTCGTGGTCATGCAGTGCACCGGCCTCTACGAATCGGGCGACAGCCTGCGCAACGCGGTGTTGGACTACGGCGCCCCCCTCGTGGGGCTGATCGGGGTGCGCAACGCGACGACGGGGGCCTCGGATTCGGCGGCGAGCCTGGCCGAGCCGTTCCTGCGCGCCTTTCACCTCCCCTATCGCTGGCTCGAGCCGGGGGACGACTTCTCCGCCCTGACCGCCATGGTCGACGAGGCCAACCGGCTGCGGCGAGCCGAGATCTTCCTGTACCCGGAGGGGCCCGCGTGAGTCGGGGGATCTCCATCGAGGCCCTGGTGGACGCCGTCGAGGCGGCCCGTCCCCGTCCTTCGGTGGTCGTGCCCACCATGTCGGCGGTGCACCCCTACGTGGCGCGGGGGCTTTCGCCGTGGGATTTCGCCTACCTGCCGTCGAGCATGGGGCAGGCGGTGCCCTTCGCCCTCGGCGTCGCCCTCGGCCGGCCGGACCTGCCGGTGTGTGCACTCGTGGGCGACGGATCCCTCGTGATGAACCTCGGTTGCCTGTCCACGGCCACGGAGGCCGCCGCCCGCAACCTGCGCATCGTGGTGGTCCGAAACGGCGTGTACCAGGTGACGGGGGGGCAGGCGGTCGTGGGTGGCGAGGCGGTGGACCTCGTCGCCGTGGCCCGCGGCTGCGGGCTGCCCCATGCGTGGCGTCTCGAAGACGGCGCGGACCCGGTGGTGGCGCTGCGCGCTCTGTTCGCGGCCGACGGCTGCGCCCTCCTGGACGTGCCCGTGACCCCGGTCGACGATGCTCCGCCGGCCCGCTCCCCCGGGCCCGCCGCGGCGCGATTCGAGCGATGGCGCCGTCGGCTCGTGGGCGACCCTCCCGAAGGCGATGCCTGAGCCCTTCACGGTGGATGCGCGGGTGCGCATGTGGGACGCCGCGCTCGGCGCGGTTCGGAAGACCCTGGGCAGGCTCGGGTACCGCGAGGTGACCACCCCGACCCGTCAACGGGTGCCGATCCCGGAGCCGTACATCGAACCGTTGCCCGCCCCGCCCGGCTATCTGGTGACGAGCCCGGAGCAGGGGCTCAAGCGCCTGCTCGGTGCGGGGGCGGGGCCGATCTTCGAGGTCGCGCGCGTGTTCCGGGCGGGCGAACGCGGGGACCGACACCGGGAGGAGTTCCACCTGGTGGAGTGGTACCGGCCCGGCGGCGCGCTGGTCGACCTGCAAGCGGAGGTGGTCGAACTCGCCGGGCACGTCTTCGAGGCCGTGGCGCCCACGGTGGCCGAGGCCGGACGGACGCCCCCGCCGGTGCCTCGCGCGCCCGTCCGACGGGTCGACGTGCTCGACGCCCTCGCGCGGGCCGTAGGCGCGCCCCTGCGGGGAAACGAGTCGGCGGCCGACCTCGTCGCCGTCGTCCGACGTGGGCGGGCGGATCTGCGTGCCGCGGTGGAAGGGGCCGTTTCGGGATTCGCATCCCTCACCGCGCCCGGGGCCGACCTTGCGGCGTGGACGGCGCTGTTCTCGTGGTGGGCCGACGGTACCCTCGAAGGATCCGCACCGCCCCGCGGGGTGGTCCATCTGGTGCGCTTTCCCGGCCAGCTCGCCGCCCTGGCCCGAACCGAGTGGGTGCAGGATCGGTACGTGGCCCACCGGTTCGAGACCGCCGTGGACGGGGTCGAGATCGCCAACGGGTACGACGAGGAGCGCTCCGCAGATGCGCTGGGTGCGCGTTTCGAGGCGGTCCATGGACTTCGGGCCGCCCTCGACCTGCCGCCCTTGCCACCCGCCGACGAGGTGGCCCGCGCCGTGGCGGGGATCGGCCCCACCGTGGGCGTCGCCTTCGGGCTCGACCGAGCCATCATGCTGGCCGCGGGGACGGGATCCCTCGACGAGGTGGGCCTGCACGTCGTGGCCTCCCCGCCCTCGTGATCCCCCGCGGCGGACGTGCTCCGGGAGGGCGCCGACCGAAAGATCGGCAAGCCGGTCTCGTACGTACGGTGTTCCCATGTCCTCGAGATCCCCCTGGCGCGCGCCGTGCCGCCGTGGCCGCCGCAGCGTTCCCTCCGCCGCACCATGGCACGTCCGGCTTGAATTCGGCCGGGTTCTCTGCTGTACACTAGCGCCCTCCATGCCGCACCGTCTCCCCACGGTGAAGACCGCCGTCCTCGCCTTCGTACTGCTTTCCGGGTGCGCCAAGCTCGAGGCCCGGGATCTCATCCGCGAGGGCAACCAGCTCTACCGCGACGGCCAGTTCGTCGAGGCCATCGAGAAGTACGACGAGGCCGAGAAGCTCGAGCCCGACGGGGTCACCTTGTTCTGGAACCGCGCCTGCGCGGCCGAGAGCCTGGTCCTCAAGATGAAGGACCCCAAGCAAGCGGCCGAACGCAAGAAGTACGCGGACATGGCGCTGCGGGACTTCCAGACCTGGTACGACCGTCTTCCCGAGAAGACCGAGGCGGACGCCAAGCAGATCGAGGAACACCGCCTCGCCATCTTGGACGCGGACGAGCGGTGCGACGACCTCCTCAGCTACTGGATCGAAAAGCACCGACAAAATCCCAAGGAGGAGTCCCTCTACGGTGTCATCGCGCGCCAGTACGAGAAGTGCGGGCGCGAGAAGGAAGCCGACGAGTGGTTCGTGAAGCGAACGGAGGACTTCCCGGACTCGGTGCGGGCGTGGCACGCCCTTGCCATTCGGCGGTTCGAGCCCCTGTGGCCGGATCCGGATTCCGGCTTGCCCTACAACGCCTCCCTGTCCCCGGCCGAACGCCGCAAGATTGCCGACGAGGTCATCCGGCTGCTCGACAAGGCGACCGCCATCGATCCGAACTTCCGCGATGCCTACGTCTGGCGCGCCATGGCCTACACCCAGCGGGCCCTGTCCCGCGCGGTGCTCGAGGATCCGCAGACGCCCGAGGAGAAGCTCGAGGCCATCCTGGCGCGCAAGGACACCCTGATGGCCTGGAAGCAGCAGAAGGCCTTGTGCGACATCGAGCAGCTTCCCGAGTGCCCGACGGACAAGCCACCCGAGGGTGCGTGCTGCCCGCCCCGCCCCATCTCCGAGGAGGAGGAAGCCCAAGACGCCGAAATGGAACGAGCCCTGCGCGAAGAACTCGAGGCCGGTGACAAGAAGAAGCGCCGCAAGCGCCGCAAGCGTCGCCGTTAGAACGAAAGGGAGGTACCTCGATGTTCGAGCACTACATGCACTACCAGGTGGCCGACCCGCGCAGGCGTCGGCGCCTCCAGATCGCCGCCATCGCGTCGGGCGTCACCACCCTCGGCCTCGTGGGCTTCATGTGGGTGGCCAACAAGATGAGCATCGCGCGGGTCGACCCGCCGACCATCACCTACATCATGGTGCAGATGGCGACGGACGAGCCGCCGCCGCCGCCGCCGCCGCCGCCCCCTCCGGCCGGCGACTCTTCGGAGCCCGAAGAGGAGATTCCCGAGGAGGACGTCCCCCTCGAGGAGGACATCGTCCAGCCCAAGGAGACCCCCGACGAGATCCCCAAGGAGAAGAAGCCGGGCAAGGGGGGCAAGATCCCCGGTGGCGTGCCCGGCGGCGTGCCCGGTGGGGTACCCGGCGGCGTCATCGGCGGCGTCATCGGCGGCTCCGTGGGTGGCGTGCCGGGGGGCGTTGCGACCCGCCGCGAGAAGGCGGACGTGGTCAAGGAGGCCTTCAAGACGGTCATGGCCCAGGCCATCTACGCCCCCGACCCCGACAAGAAGAAGCTCCAGGCCACGAAGGCGGCCATGTTCGACCGGCGCGGGGGCGTGAACAAGACCTACTTCTGCGTCTCCGAGCAAGGCAAGGTCGTCGACGTGCGTACGACGAAGAAGTTCCCCGGCGACCCCCAGGTCGACAAGATCATCCGCGACACCGTGAAGAAGTGGCGTTTCAGGCCGTTCCTCGTGGGCGGCAAGCCCCGCAAGACCTGCACCACCTACACCTTCGAGATCCACTTCAAGTGAGCCGTATCGCCCCCGCGCCGGGGGCGTCGGCGCATGCGACGCGGCCATGACGGTCCGCGCACGAGGCCCCGAACCCGAACAACCTCCGAGACAACCATGTTCCACCTACTCATCGCAGAAACGGTCGACTTCACCTTCGCTGGCATGTGGGAGCAAATGGGCTTCTTCGCGAAGGCCGTGCTCATCGCCCTCGTGGTCATGTTCGTCGTGGCCCTGGCGATCATCTTCGAGCGGTTGCGGGCCTACGGTCGTGCCAAACGCCAGTCCGTGGCCTACATCATGCAGCTTCGTACCCTGCTCGAGGAGCGGAAGATCGAAGAGGCCATCGCGGCGGCCGAGGCCCATCCCGACAGCCCCATCGCGAAGGTGGTGGGCGCAGGGCTGCGGGAGTACTTGAAGGGGCTCGAGGCCCTGCACGAGGAGGGGCCGGACGACGTCGGCGACTTCGACCTGGTCGACGCGGTCAACCGCCAGATGGAGCGGGCGAAGGAGCGGGAGACGGCCAACTTGAAGCGTGGGCTCAACTGGCTGGCGACGACGGGCTCGACGGCACCGTTCGTCGGGCTCCTCGGTACGGTGGTGGGCATCATCAACTCGTTCCAGGGCCTTTCCGACGATGGTGGCGGCGGCCTTTCGTCGGTGGCCGGCGGCATCTCCGAGGCCCTCGTCGCGACGGCGGTGGGCCTGCTCGTGGCCATCCCGGCGGTCATGTTGTTCAACGCCTTCAATGGTAAGGTCGAGGCCTACCAGATCGACATGAACGACGTGGCCAGCGAGTTCATCGACTTCGTGCTCAAGGAGGGGCGCTACTGATGGCAGGCGGCGGCCATCTCGGCACGCGCCACCGGCACATCCCGTACAAGCGGGACAGCTCGGTCGAGGGCGAGGCGCCCAACAGCGACATCAACGTGACCCCGTTGGTGGACGTCTGTCTGGTGCTGCTCATCATCTTCATGGTGGTGACGCCGATGTTGGGCCGCGGTCGTGACGTCAAGCTGCCGATCCTCGCCGACGCCACCGAGCACAAGGAGGGGGATCAGGTCTTCGTCTCGGTGGACGACGAAGGGGCATGGATCGAGCAGGACCTGTTCATCGAGCGTTCGAGCTTCCTCGCCCGTCTTCGGGAAGCCGTCAAGGTGGCGGCGGGCAAGGCGGCGGCCCGTGGATACGAGGGCCCGATCCTCTTCCTCAAGGGAGATCGCGACACGCGGTGGGGCCGCGTGCGCACCGTCATGACGTGGATGAACGAGGACGAGGAACTGCAGTTGCAGGACATCGCGCTCGTGGTGGAACTCGCCGAGGAGGCGGGTTCTTGAGGCACGTTCGTCGAACGAACCCCGTTCCGAGTACGGGGGCTTGCGCTGTGTGCGCCACTTTCTCCCGGCGCGGCAATTGGCGTAAGGTTGCGCCGCCCGCGGCGTTGGCCTAGCGGGCAAGAAGGAGAACCGACCCCATGGGCATGCAAGCAGGCGGCTCCAAAGGCGGAGCCAAGAGCGAGATCAACGTCACCCCCCTGGTGGACGTCTGCCTCGTGCTGCTCATCATCTTCATGGTGATGGTGCCTCGGAACGTGCCGGAGATCTCGGTTCGCGTGCCTCCCGAGAGCAAGCAGAAGCGCCCACCGCGCGAGCAGAGCGACACGCTCGTGCTCGGGCTCTCCAAGGACGGCGCGATCACGCTCAATCACAACCCCATCGACCGCACCCAGCTCGAGGACACCCTCAAGCGGCAGCTCGAGTTTCGGGACAAGCGGGTCGTGTTCGTGGATTTCGACGACGATGCCAACTACGGAACGGCGGTCGAACTGCTCGACGTCGCCAAGCGTGCGGGTGCGGACGTGCTCGGCATCGTCAAGAAGAAAGACAAGCCCGTCGCCGACAGCCTCGTCGGCATCTGATTTCGCCCTACGTTCGAGGACGACGACATGCCTTCTCCAAGCGACTTCCCCCGGTCTGTCACGCGCACGTCGATCCAAGGCCTGCTCGCTGCGCTCGCGCTCGGAACCTCGGTCCTTGCCACCTCGGGATGCATCGAGGACCCCGACTGCGGCATCTGCGACCCGGACGATCTGGTGCTGACGAGCATCAGCGGGGTCAACTACACCCTGACCAAGATCCACATCGTCAGCCCCGAATGCGAGGGGGACGATTGTCCCGAACCATTCGAGAAGGCGAACTACTTCGTCGACACCATCGAGTTGTGTGAGAACACGGAGGCATCGGCCGAGTCGGCGCGCCCCGGGGACCAGGGCTACTGCCTCATCGCCCCCATCGCGATCCGTAGCGGTCTCGAGTTCGTGTTCAACAACCTGCTCGATGCGACGAGCCTCGAGCTGGTGCGCAAGGATCCGAGCAATCCCCAGCTGTTCCAGGTCTACGACTGGAAGACGGAGATCCTGCACATCGAAGGTCCGATTGCGCGCTTCAACGGCGACGTCTTCCTCGGTGCGAGCGAGCAGCCCGACATCATCACGCGCTACGTGAACCTCTCGTGCGTGGACAACCTGCGCCTCAAGGGGCAGAGCTTCTCCCACGAGGACTACGAGGATCCGGACACGAACCCCTGCAACCAGCTCGACCCCGACACGGGCCTGCCCATGAAGATGTGGACCCAGGTGGAGCCCCCACCAGGGTTTCCGCCCGCCGTCACGAAGTCCTACGACGGCGAGTGGGACTCGCGGGGCAACTCCTGCGACACACCGACGTCGGGGCCGGACACCTGTTGCTCCGTATGCGACTTCGAGACCACGGTCAACGTCGCCAAGTACGGCGTGATGCCCGGTTCGGACGTCTGGCGCAACCCGAACACGGGCACGGCCATCACGTGCGACCCCATGGGCAACAAGTTCGAGGACTGCGCCGAGTTCGAGCCCTGGACGAACCGGGAGCGGGAGGTCCGCACCTACACCTACGCCTGGAGCTCGCCGGACGTGCGGGAGACCTTCAAAATCCCCGTCTACGACAAGCTCCGCGAGACCCACCCCGACGAGCGGCCCCAGTTCGTCGAGGATCGTTCGGCGGCCCCCTCGTGCACGACGACGTCCGATTGCCGCGACGTGCACAACCTTCCGGGCACGGAGTGCGTCGGGGTCAAGGACTCCGGGGGGCAGCAGGTCTCCTGCTCCATGAACGATCCCGACTGCACGAACGGCCGCTGTCTGGCCGAATGGTTCGTGACGTGCCGGGCCGACAACAACACCACGGGTGGCGACGTGGGCTACTGCGTGGACAAGCGCTTCAACTCCTTCGCCGCCGGAGCCTGCTACCAGGCCACGGCGGAGTTTCCCCTGGTCGACCCGGACTCGGGGCAGCTGAGCGGCCAGACGGCGAACGCGGGCAGCCAGCTCGTGATGTGCGACACCAACGAGAACAACGAACTTTCCGCCCAGGAGTGCTGCCTTTCCGCCCTCGGCTCGCCTGCGGACCAGGAGGCCTGCGACCCCATCTTCCAGACGAACGTGCGGCCGGTGTCGCTCTACTCGCGCAACAGCAACCTGCCCGACGAGGCCCGCACCTGCATCTGCCGGTCGGACTACGAGGCGGCCTATCCGGGGGACGAGGGCCGGACCTGCCGCGAGATGGTCGAGAAGCTCTGCCTCGACGACGAGGGCAACATGCGCCCCGAGCGCGAGGGCGACTACGCCGTCAAGTGGGTCACGAAGGTCGGGGGCGTCGTGTACGACCCGGCCATCAAGGGCTTCGACTATCGGCCGGCCCACATCGGCAACATGCAGCGGGCGACCATCGAGGCCTGCGCGGAGAACGCGTCGCGCATCGGTGCACGCAACGTGCGGGACGGGTGGCGCCTCAACGACCCGTTCGTGCCTCACGCCTTCGAGGACTTCGACCGCGCCATCTGCTCCGGCCAGGAGTACACCATCGTCTTCAACGACAAGAACGACACCAAGATGGGGCTCGACGAGAACGGCAACCCCGTCGAGGTGGACGCC
>RFGU01000228.1 GCA_003696955.1 Deltaproteobacteria bacterium
TCGAGCCTCGGCTACACGAGCCCGGCCGAGTACGAGATCCACCCCCAACCCGCGGCACGCGCCGCATAACCAACCGTCCACAATTTCGAGGCAATTCCAGTAGTGGTTGGACATGAAGACGAACTCGTGGAGGACGAGCTTGCCGAGCCTTCGGTGGCGTTCGGAGACGACGGCGAGGCAGTAGGCGACGGTGCGGACGGTGTTCGGGTCGGGCCGCAGGCGCATGGAGCGCGTGACCGTGCGGGCGGTCACGTAGAAGAGCTGATTGGGGAGGACCTGGCGTGGGGGCGTGGCCACGGTTTCCTGGTCGGCCGTCGCGCGTCAGCGTTGGGGGTGCACGACCTTCGGGATGGACTCAGTTGCACGACCTTCGGGCAGGTAATCCCGTCAGTTGCACGACCTTCGGGCAGGTAATCCTTCCTGACTGGCTTGCTGCGGGAGATGGGAGCCACTCTCGAAGGTAATCCTCGGGCAGGTAATCCCTTGATTGCCCTGATCTTCACCCGTAAGCTGCGGGGCATGCGCGAGGAACATCAATCTGACGATGACTGTGCTCTTCCGCCGCTGACTGGCTTGCTGCGGGAGATGGGAGCCACTCTCGACGAGTGCCGGTGCAGCATCGCGGAGATCATGCGGCGAACTGCGGCTCGTTTCGATGTCGATGCGGACTTCCGAAGCCTGACTGTCTGTGCGCGGCCAGATGCGGCCCTTGTGCTCGTCGCCCTCAAGGGCCGCGGTGACTTCGGCCAGTTGAATGATCGACGCGTGGTGCTTGCCTACATCGATATCCCGGCGACCGGCGATGGTGCGAGCCTTCCGACCGGTTTCTACGTGCTCAGAACGGTTGTCGATCCGGACAGCGGCGCGACGCAGGTCGCATTCGATGATCAGGGCGGCTCGACCGTCGCCACGTTCCCCGCGGCGATCCGACTCGTTGGTTCGGGTTCGCCGCAGCCGGCGCTGGATGCAGACTGCGACGTTGAGGGCGACATCAGCGACGGAAAGGCATGCGTGGTGGCACAGTGTTGCGTGATCGGGGTGTGCCTGGAGGTGGACGTCTGCCTGACCTGGGGAAACGGCTCCCCGACTGAGCGCGTCGCGCCGAAGCATGGACGGCTGTCCAGATCCCAAGGACCGAGCGACCGATGAGCGCGCGCCATGGCCGACCCGAGTGACAGGCAGCTTGCAGATGGACAGCTTGCGACGTACTGGGTCGTTCCGCTGCGCGACACGGTCGTCTTCCCCGACGTGACCACTTCGTTCACTGTCGGGCGATCGTTCTCGGTGCTCGCGTTCAAGATGGCGTACGCGACATCTGACCGCTTGCTGTACTTGGTGCTACAGCGAGAGCCCGGCGTGGATGCTCCAACGCGCGCGGACCTGCACGGTTGCGGCACAGTCGCGCAGATCATCAACCGCATCACGCTGCCGAACCGGCACGTCCGAGTCGAAGTGAGGGGCTTGCAGAGAGCTCGCATGGTGGACGTGCACGATCGCGACGGCGCCACGCTGGCAAGCGTGAAGCTGGAGCCGCCCGCCGAGAGCCGCCCGATCGACTCGGCGATCAGGGAAGTTGTTGCCGCCCTCCTACGCACCACAGCCGAGCACTTGGTGGGTCGCGGAGACGCCGCTGCACTCGCCGGCCTCGGCGTGTCGGACACGGGGGAGGTCGAGTTCGACGTCCGTGGACTCGAGCGACTCACCTACGCATTGGCGGCGTCGCTGGACTTTCCTACGCCGCACAAGCAGGCGCTGCTGGACCTCGATGATCCCGTGCAGCGGTTGGCGGAGATCGCGGATATGCTTGCGCGCTCAGGAGGTCGTGATCCATCCCGACGTGATCCATCCCGAAGGTCGTGAGATGCGATCCGTGCCGAAGGTTGTGCGACGCGATCCATCCCGAGGCGACGCGATCCATCCCGACACGATCCAGCCCGACGACGCGATTTGTCCCGATGCCATGGCGCACGCCGTGACCGAGTCAATGAGCTTCCTCCGGATATTCTGCGTTTTGAATGTGCCCACGAGCTACAGTACTCGTAACCGATGCGGCCCCTCTTTCCAGGCGTTGACGACTCGCCAATTGCTCCCGCCCGTCCGCTCAAGGCGCACCGGATTCGGTGCAGAGAGAAGTGCGTCCCGTCAGGGCGGCGCAGCAGTCTCGCAGCACGCCTGGTAGCGCACGCGGTAGAGCCACGTGCCCGCGGGGAACACCACGTCACGCACCCCCTCGCGGAAGCTTCGGCTCGCTGCGCGGTACGATCGGCGAAAGGCCATCACCGCCGCCGCCATCGCGCGACGGGCCTCGTCCACCACCCCCGAGAACGTCGGGTTGCGGACGAAAAGCGGCTCTCGCTTCGGGGCGGAGAGGTAGTGCACCCGGCGGGCCTCGCGTGCCCCGAGCACCGTCCGGCCGCGCCGGCGACGCTCCGCCGCGAATGCGCGCTCGCGGGTCTTCAAGCGCCGCATCACCGCCGCGCGCACCTGTGCGTCGGTACGCTCGGGGAGCACCGGTGGCCGCTCGATGACCAGCTCCGCCGCTTCGGGCAGGCGGGTGCGGCAGGCGTAGGCGGCACGCTTCGAGCACCGGGAGGAGTGTCGCGCCGCGTGGGCCGCCTTGCCCGACCACAGCCCCACCGCAGGTCGCTCGACTCGCACGGGCTTGCCGTACTTCATGCCCACCGATGAAAGGCCCGGCCACTCCCTTGCGCGGGCGACGAGGCCGGCAGCCACGGGATTGGCGAGGGTGTAGGCGGCGTGCTCGAGGGCCTTCTCACCGGAGAGGACGCGGACGAGGCCGTAGCCCTTTTCGAAGTTGGTGCCGCTGAGGCCA
>RFGU01000042.1 GCA_003696955.1 Deltaproteobacteria bacterium
CAGGCGGAAAGCCCCCCGGCCCCCCCGGCCGCCGCCGCCGATCCGGCGGCCGCCAAGAAGACCGCCGACGCCTGGCTGCACTACCTCGCGGTCGGCGACGTTTCGCGCGTCGCGGCCCGTTCGGGCCTTCCCTTCACGGTGTCCGGACGGGTCGTGGCACGCACGCGGGCCGAACTCGAAGAGGTGCTGCGCAGCCTCATGGACGAGACGAAGGTACGGCCGAAGGGCTCGAAGATCGTGACCGCCGCCGAGCTTCGCCGCCTCTTCGGTGGCGTGCCGGCGGGGGTCCTCGAAGGCGGCAAGCAGCTCTATGCCGTAACGCGCATCGGCGACGAACTCCTCGTGCTCATCGTCGACCGACCCCTCGGGGCCTACCGGGTCGTCGGGATCGCACGCTGAGCGAACGAGCCGGTGTGTGGGCTACTTGCCCAGCTTCTTCTTGCGCACGATTCGGATCTTCTCGATCTTCGGTGGATCGAAGGGCCGGTCGAAGCGTTTGTCCGTCTTCACCTTGGAGATCTCCACGGGCACCTTCGGTTGGCAGCGCCCGAAGACCGTGTGCTTGCCGTCGAGGTGGGGCGTCGCTCGCACCGTGATGAAGAACTGGCTCGATCCGGTGTTCGGCCCCCGATTCGCCATGGAGAGGATCCCGGGCCCCGAGTGTTTGAGCTTGGGCGAGATCTCGTCGACGATGTGGTAGCCGGGGCCGCCGGTGCCACTGCCGAGGGGATCGCCCGTCTGGATCATGAAGTTACGGATCACCCGGTGGAAGATGAGGCCGTCGTAGAACGGCCGCTCGACCCAGGCGTCCTTCTTCTTGTCGTAGAAGGGGCGTACCCCCCGGGCGAGGCCCACGAAGTTGGCCACCGTAAGCGGCGCCTCGTCCTCGAAGAGTTCGCAGTCGAAGCTGCCCATGGAGGTGGTGAACTCCGCCACGAGCTTGCCCTTGGACTTGTCGGCCAGCTCGGGGGCGCCTTCGAACGCTTCTTCGAGGGTGAACCCGTCGGCTTCCGGGTCACCTTGGGCGCGGTTGTACTCCGCGAGTTCCTCCGGCGAAAGGCCCGGGGGGACCGGCTGCCCCTTGCGGAAGCGACGGCGCTTGGCGGCGGACGGCGGAGCCTTGGCCTCGCCTGCCACCTTGGCCTCCTTCTTGGTTTCCTTCGCAGGGGCAGGGGGGGCCTCGGTCTTGGTCGGCGCGGCTTTGCCGCCTTCGTCACGCCGCTTCTTGCCGTCGCAACCGGCGGAAAGCGGCGCGAGCACGGTGGACAGGGCGAGGAGCGTTGCAAGGTGCAGATGATGGCGTCGCATCTTCGCCGCGATCCCTAGCGCACCCCGACGCAGCTTTCAAAGGTCCACCGGGGTCGGGCACGGCTACGGGGGCGCGGTCGTGATCTCGATGCGCTCGATGACCGGCTTGCGTCCGTCGGCGACGGCGTCGGCCACGTCTCGCACGACGTGCAGCGCCTCGCACCGCCCGAAGGGCGTGTGCTTGCCGGCGAGATGCCGGGTATCGCCCAGGGTGACGAAGAACTCGGCGGAGGCGGTGTGGGGGCCGCGGTTGGCGAGGGCGAGCACCCCGGGGTCGCGAAAGTCGTCCCCCGGCGAGACCTCGTCTTGCAACACGAACCCAGGGTCCTCGAGGCCGGGGCGTCGTCCGCCTTGGACGAACTGTCCGCGATGGGTGCGATGGAACACACTGCCCTCGTAGTACGGCAGCGGCGCAAACGTACCGTCGGGCTGGCGAACGGGGCGCAGGCCCCGGGCGAGGCCGACGAAGTTGGCCACGGAGAGGGGCTTTCCGGTAAGGTCCAACTCGCACGGGATCGCGCCGAACTCGGTGACGATGGTGGCCCAGAGTCCGGGCCCTTCGGGCAGGCCAGCGAGGGCCGCTTCCACGGGAAAACGACCGCGGTACGGGTCGCCCGCGGCTTCGTTGGCGGCCACGACCTCGGCCACGGCCGGCGGTAGGGACGGAGGGCCCGGCGGGCTGCATGCGACGAGCCAAGCGGCGGCGATCATGCCGGCTTTCCAATGCGGTGTGCCGCGGCTACTCTTTGTCGGCCGATGCGCCGCACGCTGCTCGTTCATCTCTCGTTCGTCCTCGCCATGTCGTGGTGGGTCGTCGGGTGTGCGGGTCGAGCGGGCGACGGCAGTCTGCAGCCGCCGCGGGACGCTCCGCCCTGGGAAGACGTCCTTTCGCGTGCGTTCGACGATAGCCTCACGGAAGAACCCGTCAACCTCACGGGGCGCGCGCCCCACGACGTACTCGACCAACGTTTGTTCGTCGAGCGCCTCGGCCTCTCCAGCTTGGTGTGCCTGGCCGACGTCGATCAGGTCTGGGCGCGAGGGCGTCGGACGGGAGACGATCGCCAGTTCCTCGACCTGCGGATCGAGCGCGTGCTCCTCGGGGAGCTTCCGGACGACGCGGACCCGATCCAAACGGTCGAGGTGGTGGCCGACGACGAGCTGAGCGGCGCCCTGCAGGGGGCGTCCGTGATCTTCTTCGTGCGGTGGGCACCCGACCACGACCCGCCCTTCCACCACCACCTGCTCGTCGCGACCGACGAGGTGGTCGCCTGGATCGAGGCGGCCGTCGACCAGGCGCGGGCGGCCGGTGCAATCACGATTGGCGGCAAGGCGTCGACGAAGCGGGCGCAACGCCGTGCCCGCCGCAAGGCGAAGCGGGCCGAGCGCCGCCGCCGCCGTTCGGAGAAGCGTGGGGGTGGGGCGTCCGCGCCCGAGGGCACCCCGTAGATGGGGCGCCCATCACCTCTGCGGTGCGTCCGGGGCGGTGGGAACGGCGTCCTGCGTCGAATGCGCCACCGGGGCGCGGGCCGGATGCCTCCGGTGCGCCCGGGAGGATGCGGCCGCATTGCTCGCCGGGCCCGCTTGCACGGTCGCCTTCTCCCCGTGCCCTTGACGCCGGCGGGTCCGGCGCGTAAGAAGCCGTCCCCCCGGGCGTGTAGCTCAGCTGGTTAGAGCGCTGCCCTGATAAGGCAGAGGTCGGAGGTTCAAGTCCTCCCACGCCCACTCCCCGGCCGCCCCGGGCCACACCGTGTTAGCCTGACCCCCATGCAGTGGCTGGGTGCGGTCACGTGCTTGGCGCCTTGCCTCTTGGCGGCGGGGTGCGAGTGCGGGTACGGCAACTTCCTCGACGACGGTTCGGCGGGGACGTCGGGTGGATCGACCTACGGACCCCCGCCGTGGACGTCGGGCGCCGCGTCGACGGGCTCGGGTGCGTCCGCGGGGCCCGCCGATGCGGGCGCGCCGGCCGGGCCCCGACTTGCGTTCGTGCTCCACGCCGATCCGGCCGTGGGGGCGGACCTCGAGGCGCGCTGGCAGCGTCTCGAGCGTCTCCTCGACGATTTGGCTGCGCGCAACCAAGGGCTGCCCGTGCCCCACCACGTCACGATCATGTTCACGCCGAACTGGGGCCGGGCCATGCTCGCCGACCCTGCCAAGCGCGCCCAGCTTGCGGCGTGGATCGAGCAGGGCCACGAGGCCGCGTTCCACTCCCACACCCACAACCACGCGGTTCGGGACGGCTACACCAACGCCGCCGACCTCTTCGGCCCGGACGACTGGAACATGTGCATGGGGGACCCCGCCCAAGGCGAATGCACGCTCGATGCGGGCCTCGGTTCGGTGCAGGCGGCGGTGGACGAGGCCCTCGGCGGCCGTCCCTACGACATCCGCTTCGCGACGATCGGCCCCCAGGGCAACGACGGGCCGGTGCCCGGCGGTCGGAACGAGTGCCCGCCCGGGCAGGATCCGCCGGTGGCCGACGACCACGGCTGCATCGACGGCGAATGGACCGGCCTCGTGAACGCGACCATCGCCTACCAGGCCACGAAGTATCCTGGCGTCACGGAAGCCGACGTGGGCGATCCCCAGGCCCTGCTCGGCACCTCGTTCTGCGATCGCTTCGGCAGTGCCACCGAGGACGTCTATTCCCTGCCCATCGCGCCGTTCGAGACCGAGGCGGGCAGCCTGGCCGTGTCGTTGGAGACGGCGACGGCGGCCTTCGAGATGGCCGGTCCGAACGACTTTCTGGGCCTGGTGGTCCATCCGGTCTCGTACCGCGCCGGTCCCTCGGCCGGGTACGCAGGCGACGCCCGCGAGCGGATCATGGCCCTCCTCGATGCCGCCGACGCCGCCGGATTGGTCTCGCGGACCCTCGGGGAGATCCACGACGGCGACGACGTGGGCGACGGGGTCGCCTGCCGGGATCTTCGATAGGTTGCGCGGGCTCTAGGATCCGGACTCGGCCAAGGCGCTTGCGACGCGGCGCAGGCGGGCCTCGGCTTCGGCGACGATGGGCTCGAGCGCTTCGCTGGCGGCGACCCGGAACATGGCGCGCGGATCGACGATGGACACGACGACCCCGTCGTCCTGCTGGTCGAGCACCACGTTGCAGGGCAGCAGAAGACCGATGCGCGGGTCCTCGCCGAGGGCGCGGTGCGCCAGCTTCGGGTTGCACGCGCCCAAGATGACGTAGGGACGGAAGGATACGTCGAGCTTCTTCTTCAACGTGGCGGCGACGTCGATCTCGGTGAGCACGCCGAAGCCTTCGGCGGCGAGGGCGTCGGCCACGCGCTCCCTGGCGGTCGCAAGGTCGGTGGCGGGCAGTCGAACTTCGAATCCGTAGCTGTCGGTCATGGGCTCAACCTCCGTCGGGTCGGGTCGTCGTCCCCGATCCGTTGGAGCCACGCTTCGGGCGAAAGGATTCGTCCGGGAACCTACGCTTCGGTCGCCCGCGGACGCCGCCTGCGGGCCAGAAGGAGGACGAGGACGGCGACGACCGAGAGGGTGGCGGCGTGCTTGGCGACGGTGAGCGCGGCAGCGAGGCACGCAAGGGCCCGCGGCGGCGCCGTCGCGAGGAGCAGCGCTGCGATGGTGGCGTCCTCGGCGAGGTCGAGGATCGCAAGGAGCCGCGGCGCGGCCACCCCGCGAACGCCACCGAGATGCCGAACGAGGCCCGAGAGTCCGACGACGTAGCAGCCGACGAACACGGCGTCGGCCGCGAGGAAGCCGAGGTACCGCCGCCGCCCCGCCGTACCGAAGGCCTCGAGGGCGGCGGCGACGTCGCCGGGGCCGTAGAAGGGGCGCACGTCGAAGAGTCCTTCACCCCCGGACACGGCACGGATCGCGGGGTTCGAGAAGGGCACGAAGGGCAGCTGGAACGCCACGAGGAACACGGCGGATGCGAGTAGGGCGAGGCGCCACGTAGGGCGATGGAAACCTTCCCGGGTCATCGGGGCGCAGCCTACGTCCTCGCCCCGCAGCGCGTCAGCCGGTCCGGGTCGAGGATCGTGAAGATCCCGTCGAATCGACCTTCCGCGCCGAGGCGCGCGCATACCAGCGCCCGCGGGGCGAACGCGGGCGAGGGTGGATCGAGGTCGAGGAGGACGGCCGGGTCGTGACCGACCCATAGGGGGATCGCCCGCTTCGGCCTCCCGAACAGCCGCACGAGCCCGCCGTAGAGTGCCGCGACCTTCGCGCGGCCGACGAGGGGCGAGGCGGCCGCTGCGTAGCGTCCACCGGCGTCGGCGCGCGCCGTGACGTCCTCGGAAAGCAGCGCGGCGAAGCCCGCCGTGTCCCCCGAAAGCAGGCACGCCATGGCTCGATCGAAGAGGCGCCGGGCCTTTGTGCGCCGCGCCTCGGCGAAGCGGCCTTCCTCGAGGTGATGGTGCGCGAGGACCTTGCGAGCGCGCCGTAGGTGCTGCTTGGCGGCGCCTTCGGTCACGCCGAGGATCGAGGCCGCTTCGCGCGTCGAGAAGCCGCAGACGTCCCGTAGAAGCAGCGTCGCCCGCTGCAGGGGGGTGAGCACGTCGAGGGCGTGCAGGAACGCGATCGACGCCGTCTGCCGGATCTCGTACCGCGTCTCCGCTTCGGGGCGGAGCGGGGGCGCGGGTGGGTTCGGCCATGGCTCGGGCAGGCGAAGACGCGCCGCGCGTCGCCTCCGCGCGCGGCGAAGGTGATCGATGCCGAGCCGCGTGGCGACGCGGAACAGGTAGCCGCCGAGGTCCCGGGAGAGGTCCGGCGGCGGTTTCTCGAGGGTGCGCCGAAAGGTCTCCTGCGCGAGATCCTCGGCGTCGGCCGCTTCACCCGTCAGGCGATAGAGGTGGCCGACGAGGGCGTCCTTGTGGCGCAGGTAGGCCGCGCGGACGGTCGCCGCCGCGTCCGTCATCGGGCGCCTCCGGCGGCGCGCGCCGAGGGGCCGAGGATGGCCAGCACGTCATCGGCCGCCGCCTTGGCGGATGCCGCCGCCGCATCCGCCAGGTGGCCGTGGGCGCCCACGTAGTCGCCGGCGAGGAAGATCCCGGCGGCGGCGAGAAGATCGTGGCGCGGTCGGCCCGCGAATCCACCGTCGGCCGCCCGGGGCAGGAGGGGCACCACGGGAAGGTGCGGCATGCGACGGATGGCCACGATCCGATGCTGCCACGACGGACGCAACGCCGCGACCCACGTCTCGAGGTCCGCCAGGGCGGCACGTCCCGCGTCTGCCGTGGCGTTCGGCGGCAAGTACGCCGCGCAGCTCACCAGGTGTCGGTCCGGCGGCCCGAGGTTCGCGTACGCCGAATGGACCGACAGGTAGTGGGGAACGTCGATCCCCAGGACGAGATGGGGCGGCGCGGGCGGCGGCCCTTCGAGGACGAGGTCGACGCAGGCGGCGTGCACGCTCGCCGGGGGCGAAAGTGTCGCGGGATCGAGCACGTCGGCCAAGAGGCGGGCCGCGCGGCGCGGGCCCGTGGCGACGACGACCGCCGCCGCATCGCGCCAAGCTCCGCCTGGAAGGTGGACCCGGGGCCCGCCTCGCTCCACGGTGACCCGGGCCACCCGGCGCCCCGTCTCGACGCGCACGCCCTGGGCGCGGGCGCAGGTGGCGAGGCCGTCGACGAGGGCCTGCCAGCCTCCGTCCACGTAGCGCACGCCGCCGCGCAACGCGAGCTGAAGCTGTGTCCAGGCGACCTCGGCCGACATGAGGTCGGGAGCGTGGACGTACGTCGCCAACCGCACGAGGGCCGCGAGGAGCGTGCGAACGTGACGGTCGTCGGTCAGCCGTTCGAGGGCCGCCGCCACCGTCAGGGAAGTCACCTTGCGTGCGTCCGCCCTTCGAAGGGCGGCCACGGCTCGCAGGAAGGCCCACTTGCTGCGCCCGGGCAACAGACGCGATCGCAGGAGTGTGGCCGGGCCGGCCGGAAGGGGAGATTCGGAGCCCGACCAGATGGCGGCGCCCGCGGCAGGGCGGCCACCGGAGACGCGGACGCCGAGGGTGGCGAGGGCGGCCGCGAGGTGGCCGGCCGCGTAGAGGGCGTGGGGCCCGACGTTCGCGGTCGTCGTCGCAAGCGCCGTCGCGCGGGCCCGTCCGCCGAGGGTGCGTCCCGCCTCCACGAGATGCACGGTCCTACCCGCGCGGGCGATGCGGCAGGCGGCCAGGAGTCCGGCGAGCCCGCCGCCGATCACGAAGATGTCGGAGTTTCGTCGCACGTATCCTTCACGCGCAGGCCCCCGGAAAGGTGACGTCGGAGATCCTGCACCCGCCGATCCCGCCCGGTCGGCTGGTCCGTGGTCGGGCCCATCGCGGCTCTCGGCCGGGGTCCGGGCCGCGTGGCCGGCGCCTCCCCGCACCGGCGTCCACGGCACGGCCCGACGTTCGGTCGAGTTGGCCTACCATCGACCACGTGGCTCCTCGGGGCATCATCGCCGTCGTGGCCTTCCTGGTCGCGGGCTGTTCGAGCGGCACCGGCGGCGCGGGCCGAAGCACACCGTCGGCCACCGCGCCGCGGACGGGCGCCACGCCCCCGTCGCCCACATCCGAACCCGCCGCGGCGCGGCCGGAGGCGGCGTCCTCGGCCGCGACCCAGGCGTTCTCCCTTGGAGCGGATCGAGGGGCCGCGGGCGCCTCGAACGCCTCCGGGTCCTCGGACGGTGAGCCTCGGACCGAGCCATCCGGGGCGGCGACCGGTGCAGCCCCGGTGGCGACGCCCGATGGGGCGGCGGCGGACGAACGGCAGGAACGATCCGTGCGCGTGCGCGTGCGCCGGTGCCGGGATTGGGACCGGTTCGAGGCGGAGAGGGCGAAGACCTCCGCGCGGGCACGACGGGTGAAGCGGGGCGGGGTGCACATCGATCTCGAGGGATTCGTCGCCACCTGCGAACCGCGGCCTTCGTTCGCCGCGTTCGTGGGCGACGGCCGGCTCGACGTGGTGGAACGTCCGCCCGAACCCGGAACGTCGCGCTCGCTCTGCGTGTGTTCCTTCGACCTGGCCCTGACGGTCGCGGACGTTCCTGCGGCCGTCTCCGAGGTGCGGATCTTCGACCGCATCGCCGTGGCCTACGACCCGCCCGGCCGGGCCAAGCCGTTCGCCACGGCGATCCTGTCGCCGTGACGGCGCCCTCCCGTCGGCGGTCGTCGTCCCGTGGACGGCGGCGCCGCCTTGGCGCGCCCCGGGGTGCCCGGTTCGTCTCGGTGGCCGACGACCGGGTGCCGTCGGGCCGTCAGGCGAAGCCGCGGAGCCTTCGCTCCTCGCGCTGGTACGCCTCGAGACACGCGCGGACCATGGCGATGGCCTCGTCGCTGCCCCGCATCTCCTCGACCTGCACCGTCTTGTGTTCGAGCTTCTTGTAGTCCTCGAAGAAACGTTGGATCTCGAGGGAGACGTGGCGCGGGAGCTGGGCGATGTCCGTGTAGTCCGCATACGCCGGGTCGTCGACGCACACCGCGATCACCTTGTCGTCCGCCTGGCCCTCGTCCTCCATGTGCATGAGCCCGATGGCGCGCGCCCGCAGGATGCTCAAGGGGTGGACGGCCTCGCTCGCCAGCACGAGCACGTCGAGGGGGTCGCCGTCGTCGGCGTAGGACCGCGGGATGAAGCCGTAGTTGGCCGGGTAGTGTACGGCGCTGTAGAGGATCCGGTCGACCCGCAACAGCCCCGTGGGCTTGTCGATCTCGTACTTGACGCGTGAGCCCTTCGGGATCTCGATGACCGCGGCGAAGGCCGTCCGGGCGTCGTCGATGGGGTTCGGGAGGTCGTGCCAGGGGTGGGCCACGGCGCAGCAGCCTAGCAGGGGCGGGCACGCCGAGCGCCGCCGGCCGCGGGCCGAACCACCTGCGTCGGCGCGGGCTCGACGGAAGAGGGCGCCGGCGGACCGGTGCGGCCGGCGCGGCCTTCCGCTCGCGCCGCCGCGCCGAAACGCCGCAGTAGGACAACGATGTCGCCCCCCATGACAGCCGTGTCACGGGCAGCGTCGCTCCCGGCGCGACTCGGGCGCTCTGCGCGGCGGATTGGCGCTGGAACGGCGATTGCAAAACGGCGGGCGCCGTGCCGCACCGGATCCATGGGTATCCGCCGCAGGCAGCGATCCGCATGGGTCTGGCCCTCGTCCTCGGCGTGTGGCCGGTACGCCCGTCGTTGGCCCGCACCGGCCCCCAAGGGCCTGACGAGGCTCCCCCCACGCCGTCGTCACCGGCGCCCGCCGGGCCGTCGGCTGCGCCGTCGTCGAACCCGGTCGAGACGGGAGAGGGCGCGGGCTCCACGGCGGCGGCACGGCCGTCGTCGCCTGCGGCATCCGATCCTGCCGCCGTCGCGCCTACCGGCCGGTCCCCGGGGGAGGGGGCCGCGGCGCCGACGGCCGCGTCCGGTGTATCCGGTGGGCTCGCGCCACGGCCGGGCTGGGACGCGGCGCCGCCGCCGCCGCGGGTCGAGGCATCGCCTGCGGCCGGGCCGACGGCGCCGGACGTCCGCCCCGATCGCGTTCCCCGGCGAGGCGTCGGCCTGATGACGTCGGGGTTCGTGGTCCTGGGGGTCTCGTACCTGACCACGGCCCTTGCCGGCGCCCTCGTGGTGGACGGTGCGCGCAACGACTTCTCCCGCGACGTGTCGAGCTACGAACGGGCGCGCCAGGAGGCCATCGGTCTACGTCTGCTCGTGCCGGTGGTCGGGCCGTTCGTGGCCATCGATCCGGCGCCGTCGGCAGCCGCGGGCCTCGGGCTCGCCGTCGTGGGGCTCGTCCAGGCCACCGGGCTTGCGTTGGCGGTGGGCGGCATCGCCCAGAACGTCAAGTACCGCCGCCACGTACGCAGGCGCGTGGCGCTCCGCGCCGGGGGCGCCGTTTCGACGTCCCCCGGCGGCATCGCCTTCTGAGAGGAAGCACGCACCATGGCACCGATTCGTCTCACGTTCACCCTTGCGCTACTCGTGGCGTGCATGCCGGCGTCGGCCTGTTCCGCAGAGGACATCTTCGGGGACGGTGGCACCGGTACGACGGGCGGACCGGATGCGAGCATGTGCCCCGACTACTGTCGCAACGTGATGACGTGCAATGCGGGGTGGGGCGGCGGCATGCGGCAGTACGCCTCACGCAACGAATGCGAGTTCGACTGCCGCAGCTTCGTCGAAGAAGGGGGCGCCTGCGGCATGGCCGCCGAGTCGTACTTTGCCTGCGCCGCCTCCATCGACGACTGTGCCGAGTACGGGATGGAACACGAGGTCATGTGTGCCGACCTCGAGGACGGTTTTGCGGGATGGTGCCTGTGACCGTAGGGCGGCCTGCGGCCGTGCTCCTTCTCGCGGCCGGCACGGGATGTTGGCAGCCGGACTTCTGCGACCCGGATCGGATCGTCTTTCTCGACGAAGACCTCGAGGAGCGGGTGCGAGATCGGCTCGCCGTGTACGACCGCGACCTCACCCGCGAGGACATCGAAGGCCTCGTCGAACTCGACGCCAGTGCGTCGAACATCGAGTCGGTACGGGGTCTCGAGTGCGCGGTGAACCTCGTGTCCCTGGACCTGTCCCGCAATCCGGTGCGGGACGTCGAACCCCTCACGTCCCTTCCCGACCTCGCCTGGCTGGATCTGAGCGAGACGGCCGTCACCGACTGGGATTCGGTCGGGCGCATGGAGAGCCTGCGCGGCCTGGTCCTCGACCGCGTGGAGATCGTCGACGCGGATCTCGCACACATCGCCCATCTTGCGGATCTCGAACGTCTCGTCCTCACGAACGACGCCCTGTACGACGTAGCGCCACTTGCAGGCCTCGGTGCGCTCGAGAGCCTCGATCTGTCGGGCAACCTGCTCGACGACGGGGCGGTTGCCGCACTTTCAGCGCTTCCGCGCCTGGTCCGGTTGGAGCTGTCGGGCAATCGCATCGCGGGGACCGATGCCCTTGCATTGCCGCCGGGGCTCGAGTCCCTCGATCTCGCCGACAACGTGGTCGCGGACGTCGGCCCGCTGGCGGCCCAGGGCACCTTGCGCAGTCTCGACCTGCGTCGCAACGCCCAACTCGTCGACATCGATCCCCTCGGTGGTCTCGCGAGCCTCGTCGGCCTGGACCTCTCGGCCACCGCCGTGGCCGACGTCGCCGCCCTTGCGTCGTTGCCCAACCTGGCCTTCGTCGATCTGCGCAACACGAACCTGGACTGTGCCGTCTCCACGATGGTCCTCGACGACCTTCATGCCACCGTGGTCGAGGCCAACGCCGGACAGTTGCTCTTGGATTGCGACCTGGACTGTGCCGGCATCTGGGGTGGGCCCAACCGGGAGGATTTGTGCGGGACGTGCGACGACGATCCCGGCAACGACCAGACCCTGATCGACCCCAACCTGAGGGAGATCGTCGC
>RFGU01000229.1 GCA_003696955.1 Deltaproteobacteria bacterium
CACGGGAGAGGTGATCGGAGCCTGCGGCAATACGGGGATCCATCGGCGCTGCGACGCAGCGTTCCTTGAGTGGTGCAACGAACAGGGCGGGGATGTTTCCGCTTGCGACGATAAGGCGGCGTTCGCAGCCTCCGCGAGCGTCCCCTGCGGCACGGGCCCGAACGCCATCGTGTGCGATCTTCCCTTCAAGGACAACTGCGACAGCCTGGACGGGACGTTCGTGTGCTTTACGGAAGACTGCACCGTCGGGGCGTGTAGTGGTACGAACAAGGAACGTTGTGCAATCGGTACGGTATGTCCGAATGGACTGCACATCTCATGCGCGACGCCGGGCGATTCGGACACGGAATCGTGCAGCAAGGGCGTAAGCAACGGAAAACCCTTCGTATCCTGTCTTTGGAAGGACAATAGTGGGAGTGACCAGGGACAGACGATCTTCTGTGACTAGCCGCCAGGAGCACGCCACGGCGGGGGCCGGTGGGGCGTTGCGTTCGGTGGGGTGGCTCGTGGTCGGGGCGGTCCTCGGGGCGGCGGCCGTCTGGTGGGCGATGGCGCAGCGCCGTGCGGAGGGGACGGCCGGGGACGAGGCTGCGGTTCCGGCGAGCGGCGGGGCGGCTTGTCCGCGGCCCGCCGCCGCCGAACCGGCCGTGCGTCGCGTGCTCGTTCGGGTGCCCGCGGCCTGCTCGGAGCCGGAGGAAACGGGTGGTGACAAGAGCGACGGGGCCTGGCCGGCGACCGTTCCGCCTGCGTTTCGTCCCGAGGCGTTCGTCGACGCTCTCGATGCCGCGGCCGACCGCCACGGAGTGCGGGTGCCCTACTCGGTGGACTGCGGTGAGTTCCCCTGCATGGTCATCCTCGAAGAGCCCCTCGCGCCGGAGGACAACGACGCCGTCATGGCGTGGGCGAACGCTCTCCACAACCCCGGTGGGATCCCCGACGCCGACATGCACATGTTCTCGAACGCGAAGTACACCGTGTTCTTCATCTATCCGGGCGATCGGCGCAGGGACGAGCCGTTCCAGCTGCGGCTCGAGCAGCGGGCGCGCGAGATCATGGAAGCGGCGGAGGAGTAGCCGTCTCGACCGGCCGCGTCCTGGCCGGCTGCGCGGGCACCGAGACCGGTGCGTCGGCCACCACGGCGTCGGCCGTCGGCACGAGCCCCGCGCCATCCGGGGGCGGACCCACGCGAAGCCATCCCGGGAAGGAGCACCCTCCCGAGAAGCACCATCCCGAAGGTCGCGCGGGGAGTACCGTCCCGAACGTCGTGAGAGCACCATTCCCAAGGCCGCACGAGCCGTAGCGGTGTCCGGTACGTCGGACAGTGTTTCACGGGCGATCGACGTGTCCGCGACGCAGGACGTCGCGTAGTCGTCTCCGGTGTTCGGGTACGGACACCGCAGGTGAAGTGATCGGCCGATGGGCCGTCCCACATCTTCCTACCAATCTTAAGCAATCGGACAGAACACGATTGACAGGGATCGGGCGGGTCTTGTAGAGATTGGAGCCATCGCTGACGACCGAACGGAGGTCATGGAACCCGTGCTTCGACACACACACACATATACACGACGCTTGACGGGCTGATGAGCCCGAGGAGAGGCGCGCTTTCCGTGATGATGGCGTTGGGACTCGGCGCGGCGACGGTCGCCGGATGCGACCCGCATGCAGGGATCGCGTGCGATCTGCCCTTCAAGGACGACTACGACAGCCTCGACGGATCCTTCGTCTGCTTCGACGATGATTGTGTTGTTGGCGCATGTTCGCGACCGCCTGAGAGGACTTCGGGATATGTGAACCGTTGTTGGGGAAACACCTGTAAGTGGGTGGCTCGTGATTCGTTCGACGACCAAGAGCAGTGCTGCAAGGGCAAAGCCGGCACCTTCTTCGCGCCCAAGGATTGGTGCCCCGAGACCTGCGGATTCGTGAACCAACAATGCTTGTGCTGAGAGCGAATATCCTCATCGCCATCGGAATCGCCGTAGGCGCTTGTGCCTCGCAAGCGTCGACCGGAACGCTCGACCAACCCCGCTCTCCGGATGCAACGAGCGACGCCGAGCCCCTGGCCGGATACGTGAAGTGCTGTTCGGAGGGCGGAGCGAGTTGTACGTGGAAGATCTGCGGTTCCCAGGAGGAAGGCGCATCGTGTTGCTCGGCCGTGGGGGAGGGGATGAGCGTGGAGGGATGGTGTCCGGAGACGTGCGCATTCTATGGCGACGAAGGACGCTGTGATTGCGGTTGATCCTCGGCTGGAAGCGGTCATCCCGACGCGACCGCCATCGCGAAGGTCGTGCACGGTTCCGCGGCGTCCGGTATCTCGGACGGCATATCGCGCGACGGAACGATGTCCCGTATGCCGGGCACCGTGGTGCCGTGCGCGTTCCGGCGCCGGGAAACGATGCGGGTGAAGGTGGCAGACGGCGACGCGGTCGGCCGGGGGCCGTCCCACGTCTTCTTGCCGAAAGGAAGGCATCGAACGGAAGACCATTGACACGGTTCGCATCGGCCGTGTAGAAGACGAGTTCGTGGCCGACGATCGCGCGGATGCTTCGGATGCCATGTTGCGAGGTGCTTCGAGCTCGACGCGCGCCCGGCGGCGGCAGGCGGTGGCGGGGGGCGTGATGGAGCCCGGGTCGGATGCAGGGACGGTCGTCGGACACGACCGGCATGCAGGCGAAGGGTCGAACGATGCTGCGTTCGATGGATCCGGCGGTCGCGTGGAAGAGGTCGCCGACAACGTGTGCCGGGTGAACCCGAACGAAGGAGACGAAGATGGCGGATAGCCGTACGCATCACACTCGAACGTCGAATTGGGGGGTCCTCGTGGCCGTGGGGCTCGGAGCCCTCGGCATCGGTTTCGGGATCGGGTGGATGGCTCGGGGCACGGGCGAGCCGGCGGCGGGGGAAGGCGCGCCCGTCGCCGGGGGCGCGGCCGTGGCCGCCGGGGATCGGCGGCAGGAC
Source organism: Deltaproteobacteria bacterium (assembly GCA_003696955.1). Lineage (GTDB taxonomy): Bacteria > Myxococcota_A > Polyangia > Nannocystales > Nannocystaceae > J032. The sequence continues at coordinate 2,959 of RFGU01000229.1, forward strand.
CGGGAGCCTCCCGCGAAGGTCGCCGCGCGCCGGGTCGTCGTCCGCGTGCCGTCGGGACGATGCACGTCCGACGACGACGATGCCGCGGCGAACGCCGGCGTCTGGCCGCCGGGAGCGCCCGAGGCGCTGACACCCGAGGGCATCGAGCAGATCGCCCTCGAAGCGGCTCGGGAGGCGGGGTTCGAGTGGGACTACGACATCGATTGCTCGGCCTATCCGTGCATCGTGTGGGCGCCCTACGCTCCCCGCGACGACAACGAAGCGTGGAACGTCGCCCGCAATGCGTGGGCGCAGCGGATCTACAGTGTCCTGATTCGCCAGGCCGGCGTCAACCGCTCGTCCGTCGGAGCGAAGCACGGCATCGCCGAGGTGTTCGTCCTCGCCGACCCGGATGGTGACGAGGACGACCGCGCTCTCGAAGCCGCCAAGCAGCGCATCGAGCGTCTCGACCGGTCGGCCGATGGAGCCGCCGGGGCGGAGGCCGAGTGAGGCCGCGCGGTCGCGGCGAGCGGTCCCGTCGCTTCGAAGAGCGCCCCGGCAGGCGGGGGAACCGGACGCGGGGCTCGTCCAATGGGGCGGTACGCAGCCTGCGGCTCGGTCGGCCGGGGGCGGGATGGACGCGAGGGACCCATCCACCATAGCGAGGCGTCGACGCGCCCGGCGGCCGGACGGGGAGATCCGCGGCGAACCGGCACGCCGGGCCGGCCGCCGGAGGATCGGGTGACGCGCATCCCTCGGCGGTGAGGCGTCAAGCGCAGGAGACGGCCCGCGCGTAGGCGACCCGCAGGGCGTCGACGTGCTCGGGCGGGGCCTTCCGTTCGAAGATCGTCGTTTCGTCGCTGCGAGGGGCCAGGTCGTCGAGTCCGGCGAAGAGGCCCACGCCCAGGCCGGCGATGGAGGCGGCGCCGAAGGCCGTGGACTCCAGCATGGTCGGCCGCTCGAGGCGGATCCCCAGCAGGTCGGCCTGGATCTGCATGAGCAGGTCGTTGGCCGCCGCGCCTCCGTCCACCCGCAGGAGCGTGACGGGCTCGCCCACGTCCACGGCCATGGCGTCCATGAGGTCGGCGATCTGCAGGGCGATGCCGTCGAGGGCCGCGCGGGCGATGTGCGCCTTGGTCGTGCGCCGGGAGATCCCGCAGATGACGGCGCGGGCATCCGGGCGCCAATGGGGTGCCCCGAGCCCGGCGTGCGCCGGGACGAAGACGACCCCGTCGGCATCGGAGACCTCGCGGGCGAGGGGCTCGACGTCGGCCGCCCGCTCGATGATCCCCAGGTTGTCGCGCAGCCAGGCCACGACCGCTCCGGCCATGAAGGCCGAGCCCTCGAGGGCGTAGGTCGTGGCGTCGCCGATCTGCCAGGCCACGGTGGTCAAGAGTCGTGCCTTGGATGGAACCGTACGGTCACCCGTGTTCACCATGACGAAGGCGCCCGTGCCATAGGTGCACTTGGCCGTCTTGGGCGCGAAGCATCCCTGTCCGAAGAGGGCCGCCTGTTGGTCGCCCAAGATGCCGTGGATCGGGATCCCGTCGGGAAGTCCCGGGACCGCCCGGGTCGTGCCGAAGCATGCGTTCGACGGGCGCACCGGGGGCAGGCAGGCCGAAGGCACACCGAGGAGTTCGCACATCTCGGCGTCCCAGCCCCCGCCTTCGAGGGGCCAAAGGAGCGTGCGTGAGGCGTTCGAGGGATCGGTGGCCACGTCCTGCCCGCCCGACAGGCGATGGACGAGCAGGGCGTCCACCGTGCAGGCGAGGACCTCGCCACGTTCGGCCCGGGTGCGCAGACCGTCGACGTGCTCGAGCATCCAGGCGATCTTCGTGCCCGAGAAGTACGGATCGAGCAGGAGGCCTGTGCGCTTTCGGACGGTGCGCTCGTGGCCTTCCCGGCGCAGACGGGCGCACATGCCCTGGGTTCGTCGATCCTGCCAGACGATGAGGCGCCCGACGACGCGCCCCGACGTTCGATCGACGAACCCTACGGTCTCGCGTTGGTTCGTGATCCCGATGGCCGCGATGCGGCGTGCCACCTCGTCGGGCTCCGTGCGCAGGAACCCGGCCGCGGTCGCTAGGGCGCGCCGGATCGCTTCGGTCACGCTGCTCCAGATCTCGTCGAAGTCGTGCTCGACCTGTCCCGGTTCGGGGAAGTGTTGGGGGAACGGCACGTTGGCGGTGCCGAGGACCTTGCGGTCGCGGTCGAGGACGAGGCACGTGCTACCCGTGGTGCCCTGGTCGATGGCGAGCAGCAGATCGGTCACGCGGATGGCTCCTGGTACGGGGGTTCGTGGGTGGGCGCCAACACGTGGCGCTGGACGAAGTCGCGAACGAAACGGATGGCTGCCGGTGCCTCGAGATCGACGCCGACGAGGTGGAAGCTCTCGGGCAGGATGCGAGTCTCGATGCGTGGCGAGGAGGCCTGGGCCGCGACCGTATCGACGTTGGTGACGGGGGCGGTGTGATCGTGGAGGCCGTGGAGGAGGCCGAGGGGGCATCGGATCCGATCGAGGGCCGCCCGGGCCCTGGCCTGGAGGTCGGCTAGGGCCGCAAGGGCCGTCGTGGGGAAGGCCATCACGCCGGGGTTGGAGACGGCCTCGCTCGCAAGGCGCACGTCGGGCAGGCCCTTGGCCACCGGCGCGAAGGGATGGGCGCCGGGGATGGCCGCATGTAGCCGGCGCAGGCCGTCGACGGCGACCTGGGACGACGGTGCAAGCTCGAGGGGCGTGCCCGCGCACACGGCAGCGCGGATCGACGGAGCGCGCTCGGCACAAAGGCACAGGGTGAGGAGGGCCCCCATCGAGAAGCCGACGACGGCGACGTGACTTGCCCCGTCGGCGAGCCGGTCGAAGGCCGCGCGTGCGGCGTCGAGCCATTCGTCGGCTCCGACCCGGGCGAGGGCTTCGACGTCGTCGTGTCCGGGAAGCAGGGGCACGTCCACGGCGAGGCCGAGGTCGGCGAGGGCCTCGGCGAACGGGCGCACCTCGTGGGGCGAACCCGACAGGCCATGGAGCACGAGGGCGCGGACCGGGCCGTCGCCGCGCCGGAACGGCTGGCGTCGATCCCTCTTGGCGGCCGAAAGGCGCGGCGCCGACGGAACCGGACCTGCGGCGATCGGCGGGCCGACCATGACCGCGAGCTTACACGCGCGGGCGCGCGCGGTGGACCCGAACCGGAGGACGGGGTGTCGTATGCTCAGGGCCGTGGCCGAACCCACGTCACGTTTCGTCCGGGTGCTGGTCGTCGACGACGATCCGGCCGTGCGGGAGATGCTCGAACTCCTGCTTTCCCGGGCGGGGTACGAGGTCGTGACGGCGGACTCGGGGGAGGCGGCCCTCGCGCAGCTCGAGCAGCGCGCCGTCGACGTGGTCCTCTCGGACGTACGCATGCCGGGGATGGGGGGGCTGGCCCTCGTCGATGCCCTCGCCCAGCGGGCGCCGGACCTCACCGTGGTCGTGATGAGCGCTTTCGGGTCGGTGGAGCTTGCGCTCGATGCGATGCGGCGGGGCGCCTACGACTACATTCCCAAACCGTTCAAGCCGGACGAGGTGGTGCTCGCCCTGCGCAAGGCGGAGGAGCGCGAGCGGCTGCGGCGCGAGAACGCGGCCCTGCGCGAGCGTGTCGCCGAACTCGAGGCAGGCTCGGCGGATCGGCTCGGAGGGATGGTCATCGCCAGCGACGCCATGCGGAACGTCGCGCGGCTCGTGCGCAAGGTCGCGGCGTTCGACACCTCCGTCCTCGTTCTCGGCGAGTCCGGCGTCGGCAAGGAACTGGTGAGCCGGGCGATCCACGATGCCTCGCCGCGTGCCGACGGTCCGTTCGTGGCGGTCAACTGCGGCGCGATCCCGGAGGCGTTGCTCGAGTCCGAACTGTTCGGCCACGTGCGCGGTGCCTTCACGGATGCGCGCAGTGACCGGGTGGGGCTGTTCGAGGCGGCCGACGGCGGCACCCTCCTGCTCGACGAGATCGGGGAGCTTCCGCTCAACCTCCAGGTCAAGCTGCTGCGCGTGTTGCAGGAGGGGGAGATCCGCCGCGTCGGGGAGACCCGTCCGCGCAAGGTGGACGTACGGGTGGTGGCGGCGACGTCGCGGGACCTTGCGGCCATGGTCGAGGAGGGGACGTTCCGGCAGGATCTCCTCTACCGGCTCGACGTGATGACCCTGCGGATCCCGCCGCTGCGCGAGCGCGTCGAGGAGATCGGGCCGCTGTGTGCCCACTTCGTCGCGCGCCTGAACGAGCGCCTCGGCACGAGCATCGAGGGGCTATCGGAGGCGGCGCTCGAACGGTTGCGTGCGTATCCGTTTCCCGGCAACGTGCGTGAACTCGAGAACGTGCTCGAGCACGCGGCGGTGATGGCGGACGGCCCGGTCCTCATGCCGGAGCACCTGCCGGAGCGGGTGCGCGCCATCCACGCAGAGCCGCCAGGGGATCTCGTGCTGCGGTTCTCCGAGGAGGATCTCTCCGTCAAGCGCGCCCAACGGCGCCTAGAGCGCACGTTCATCGAGTGTGCCCTGGCCAAGACCGGCGGCAATCGGACCCATGCGGCCAAGCTCCTCGACCTGAGCCACCGGGCCCTTCTTTACAAGATGAAGGAATTCGGCCTGCGCTGAACCGCGAGGGCATCACCATCTCGCGCCTTCCGCGCACACCCATTCACGCACGACCTTCGGGCGCACACCGTTCGGGCGACCTCTGGGCAGGTTCGCGTCCCCGGTGCACGCCCTTCGGGCAGGTTCGCGCCCTTCGGGCAGGTTCAC
>RFGU01000230.1 GCA_003696955.1 Deltaproteobacteria bacterium
CGTGCGTCGATGGGCCGAAGCGGTACCGATCGAGAGGCGAGGCCGCTCCCGTCTCTTCATCGCCCCGCGCGGGACCTCCACCACGATGCGCCGCCTCGGCGAGGCCGAGCTGCAGCATGCCATGACCGGGTCTTTCGCGGCAGCCCGGCTCGCTCCCGTCGCACCACCCCGGCTGGCGACGATCTACGTCGACACGGCCGACACCGCACGGCGTGTCCTCGACCTTCACGAGACCGACGCCGGCGCCAACGTCCTGCTCATCGAGCCCAAGGATGCGAGCGTGTTGTCGGCTGCCACGGCCGACGAGGACGGTGTACGGTGGGCGCCGCTGGTGCAGGTCGTCGCCGACCTCTTCACCGGCCCCGGCCGAAGCCCGACCGAAGCGGAAGCGCTCATGGAATGGATGACGTCCAACGAGGAGGCCTGGCGTGCATGAGCTCTACGTGCTCGCGCGCCAGGCCTCCTGGATGCGCTCGAGGCCCTCGGCGCGCACCGCGACGCCATCGTGCTCGTCGGAGCCCAGGCGGGCTACCTCCACGTCGGCGACGCGGATCTGGCGGTCGCTCCGTACACGACCGACGGCGACCTGGTCCTCGCCCCGCCGTGCTCGGCGAGATCCCGCCGCTCGAGCGCGCGCTTCTGGACGCCGGAGTCGTTCCGAAGAAGACCGACTCGGTCGGCGTGTGGATCACGCATCGGGAGAGCTCCCACGGCCCGAAGACCGCGTTCGCCGTCGATCTGCTGGTCCCCGAGAACGTCAGCCCGGGCAAGGGACGCCGTGCCGCTCGGCTCGCGGGGCACGACCCGCGGGCGGCCCGCAAGGTGGTCGGCCTCGAGGGTGCCCTGGTCGACGTCGACCGAACGAAGCTCGGCGCCCTGGCCGAGGGGGACGAGCGCGTCTTCGAGGTCCAGATCGCCGGCCCCGCGGCGCTGCTGGTCGCCAAGCTGCTCAAGATCCGCGACCGCCGTGAGACGACCCGCCACGGCGACGAGGACGCCCTCGACGTCGCCCGGCTCCTGCGCGGCATGGAGACCGCAGACCTCGCTGAGCGGATGCGACGCCTGCTCGCGGACACACGGAGCGAGGCGGTCGCCCGGAAGGCCCTGGACCTCCTCGATGCGCTCTTTGGCCGGCGTGCGGCCGAAGGGATCGAGATGGCGATCCGTTCGGCCGGGGGCCTCGTCGACGCCGACGAGATCGCCGTCTCCTGCGAGCTGCTCGCCCGGGAACTCCTCGACGCCCTCCGGTAAACGCAGGCCTCGACGCCGCCTCGACGACCCGGGAAGCGCCCCGCTTACGAGCCACGCCCCGTCCAATCGGCGTGCCATTCCCGGTGCGACCGACCGGTTTCCTCATCGGGCGTCCACGCTTCCCGGTCGGGCGAGGACTTGGTCCGGTCCGCTGGAAGGTTCAATGCGAGCACCGCAGTTCCCAGGGCCCTGGCGTAGCTCCGCCGGGGCGCAAGGTCGCCACCGAGCGCGGCGTCGCCGGCAAGGACATCGACCGTGTGCACGAACCAGGGGCCGAGGCTGCGCGGCCGCTACGACGCCCCCCCCGTGCTGACATCGAGCGCCCGCACGCGGTGCACGCAGGCACGCCCACCGCCTCCGGGCGGCCATCGACCGCGACGAGTACCGCGACCGCACCGGCCTCGCCCGCCATGTCGGGCTCACGCGCGGCCCCAAATCCCGACGCCTGCACCTGACCGCGCCGGCACCGGAAATCCAGGAGGAGATCCCGTTCATCGAGACCGTCGACGGCCGAGCCCCCGTACCGAGCGCCGTTCGGAAGGTGGTGCGACACGGGGTTCGGTTGGAGCGGCGGGCGGCGTTGCGGTGCCTCGGCATGGGGCCGTAGGCCTTCGGCAACGGTGTCCGGCCCCGGCGCGCCTCTACTTCGATGGTTGTCCGTTGGGCGGGCCTGGACTACCATGGGCCGCCGACCAGGAGCCCTTCGAGTCGGGACGCGAGAATGGCCGCGCCGGCAATGACCGTGCAAGACGTCGCTGAGTACCTGAACGTAGACCCGAAGACGGTCTGCAGGATCGTTGGCCGAGGGAAGCTCCCAGGTTTCGAGGAATCGCGTACCTCGCGTTGTCGGCGCCCGGGCGTCGACGAATGGACCGATGATCAGAAGCAATCCGCGGCTCGGCAGGAGGACGGCGATCCATGATCCGCTCGCCGACACACCGCAGCGTGGCCCCGTCCGAGCCCCGAACGTGAGGTGCCGATGGCCCGGCTCGAGGACATCCACACCGGCACCCGCATGGCGGGGCTTACGCCCTCGGGCGTGGCTACGGTGGAGTCCGTGCAGTGGATCGGGCAGCAGGCCCTGCGTGTGGTCTTCCGCGGCGAAGACAACCGGCTCGGCGAGCGCCTGCTGTACCGGGACGACGAGCCCACGCTCGAGGTGGTCGAGGCCGGGCGCCCCTGGTCCTTCGATGGAGACGGCGAGCTGCTTCGCCTCGCCTCGGAAGCCTACCGCATCAACCTGGCCTGGCTCTTCGACCCCTACGTCGCCATCACCACGAGCGTCGTCGAACCCTTGCCGCACCAGATCGCGGCCGTCTACGAAGAGATGCTGCCCCGGCAGCCCCTGCGCTTCCTGCTCGCCGACGACCCCGGCGCAGGCAAGACGATCATGGCCGGGCTCCTCATCAAGGAGCTGAGGCTCCGGGCCGACCTCCAACGCTGCCTCATCGTGGCGCCGGGCTCCCTGACCGACCAGTGGCAGGACGAGCTGTGGGAGAAATTCGGGCTCGACTTCGAATTGCTCACGCGCGACATGATCAATGCCGCCCGCGGCGGCAACCCCTTCGAGCACCACGGCTTCCTCATCGCGCGCATGGACCAGCTCGCGCGGAACGACGACCTCCAGAAGAAGCTCGCAGCCGCGCCGGAGTGGGATCTCGTCGTCGTAGACGAGGCGCACCGCATGAGCGGCCACTTCTTCGGCAACGAGATCAAGCTCACCAAGCGCTACAAGCTCGGCCAGACCCTCGGCAGCCACTGCAGGAACTTCCTGCTGATGACCGCCACGCCGCACAACGGCAAGGAGGAGGACTTCCAGATCTTCCTGGCCTTGCTCGACGGCGACCGCTTCGAGGGCAAGTTCCGCGACGGGGTGCACACTGCCGATCCATCGGATCTCATGCGGCGGTTGGTCAAGGAGGACCTGCTTCGCTTCGACGGCAAGCCGCTCTTCCCGGAGCGCCGCTCCTATACCGTGCAGTACGAG
>RFGU01000231.1 GCA_003696955.1 Deltaproteobacteria bacterium
CGATGGAGCGCTCCATCGTCGTTGCGTCCGGCACCGAGGTGCGCGCCTGCGTCGCCGGCGACGTGCCGGCTTCGGGTGCTGTGGATCTCGACGATGCGGCGGGCACGCGGCACGTTGCGGAACTCGACGGCGAACGCTGCGTGACGTTTCGACGGATCCCCCCGGGGCCGGCGCGGGTCGGCCCCACGCTGCTCGGTGGTCTGGACGGATGGGCGGATGCGGTGACGACGGAGGTGGGTGCCGATCCGCTGACCGTGGAGCTGCCGTCCCGACCGGTCGGGGCGGTCGAAGGTCGAGTCTCGGGCGCCGAAGGGGTCGCGGGCCTGCACGTGCTGCTAGCGTCGGGGGGCGCCCGGGCCGGCGTGGGACCGGATGGGACGTTCCGGCTCGACGGGGTGCCGGCGGGCACGGTGCGGCTCGAGGTGCGCGACGCCGAGGGGCTTCGCCGCGCGCTCGCCGGCGAGCCGACCGTCGAGGTGGAGGCCGGGCGGACGGCCACGGTGGAGTTGACGTTGGCTGCATCCGACGGTGTCCTCGAAGGTCGCGTCCTCGATGCCGACGGAGGACCGGCCGCCGACGTGTTCGTCACGGTGGTGGATGCGGACGACGACAGCTTCCAGACGTGGCTGGTCGCCGATCGTGTGACGGGTAGCGCGGGGGGACGGACGGCGCTCACCGATCCCGACGGCACCTTCGAGGTGTCCGGGGTCGGCCTTGGGCCAGTTCGGGTCGTCGCCACGGACCGCCGAGGCATCACCGCCCGGACCGGGCCCGTCGATCCGGGGGCGGTCGTGACCGTCCGTCTTCCGGCGCCGGGTCGGATCGCGGGGGCGGTTCGGGGGACCGGAGGCGGTTGGACGGTGCGCGTGCGCGGCGGGGACACCACGATGGTCGACCGCTACGAAGGGGACGCCGCGTTCGATCTCGAACCGGTCCCGGTGCCCGGATCGTACGACGTGGAGGTGATCGCCGACGACGGTCGGTCGGTTCGAACCCACGTCGTGCTGTCGGCGGCGGTCCCCGAGGTGACGGTGGACCTCGAGCTCGAGGCTCCGCGCCGGATTCGCGGACGGGTGGTCGGGGCCGACGGGCGACCGCGACCGGGAGCATGGATCGCCGGTACCTTGACGGACGCGGACGGCCGATTCGAGGCGACCGTTCCCGCGGGCGAGGCCACGGTCCTCCTGTGGGATCGGCCGGGCGGGGGGCTGCCCAGGCGCGTGCCGCTCCCGCCCGGCGAGGGGGACCTCGATCTAGGGGACGTCCACGCCGGCACATGACCCGGTGGGCCTCCGCACGAGGATCGACGGTGGACGAAACACCGCCGCCCGCCCACCGCGACGGGCGGCGAGCGGACGGCGGGGGGACCGAGGCCCTCAGGGGGCCTCGGCGACGTCGGCCTCGAACTCGGCCAACCTGCGAAAGAGGCCGGCGATGCGCTTCTCCATGAGTTCGGCCCGTTGGGGGTTGCCCTCGGCCCGGGCGATCCGCGCCTTCTCCTCGAGGTGAGCGATGTTCGAGGCGATCCGCTCCCGGTAGGCGCGGGCGGCCTCGGCGTGCTCCTCGTCGAAGTCGACGACGGGCTCGGTCCGGCCGTTGCCGCGCACCTCGCCGAACGACGCGGGTGCTTCCGTGTCGTCGTCCTCGACGGTCTTCGCGGCCGGGCGTGCCACGAACCTCGGCACGGTCCGTTCGGCCGGGCGCTCGGCGGCGACCGCGGCGGCCCTCGGCTCGGGGGCACGGGCCAGGAGCCAGGCGCCCGCCCCCGCCGCCGCGAGGACGGCGAGGGCAGCGACCCATCGGGTGGGCGTTGCGTTGCGCTCCATGGTCAGCACCAACGGCGCAGGCGGCTACGCCAGCGGACGATCCACATCTCGATGATGGCCCGGCGGATGATGCGGGCGCGTTCGCGCCAGGTCAGAAGGCCGGCCTTGACGGCCTTGCGCGACTCGTGGACGACGCAACGGATGTACCGGCCGCTGCGGCGCCAGCCGTAGTCGGCCGGGCTTCCGCACGCGAGCTCGATGCGTTGCTCGCCGGAGCACCCCTGTTCGTCGAAGGGCACGTCGAGGGCGGTACCGGGGCACAGGTCGGCCTCGTCGGCGACGCCGTCGCCGTCGTCGTCACCGTCGCAGACGTCCCCGAAGCCGTCGCCGTCGGTGTCGATTTGGTCGTCGTTGGCGTAGAAGGGGCAGTTGTCCTCGGTGTCGAGCACCCCGTCGCCGTCGTCGTCGTCGTCACAGACGTCGCCGATGCCGTCGCCGTCGTTGTCGGACTGGTCGTCGTTGGGGTCGTCGACGCAGTTGTCGTCGTCGTCGATGACGCCGTCGCCGTCCGAATCGGCCTCGCAGACGTCGCCGATGCCGTCACCGTCGGCGTCGGCCTGGTCGGGATTGGGGTCGTCGGCGCAGTTGTCGGTGTCGTTGCAGATGCTGTCGCCGTCGCCGTCGCCGCTGGCGTCGTTGCCGAGGCACTGGTCGATGTCGTCACAGATCTGGTCGCCGTCGGAATCCACGTTGGCGGCGCCGACGCACACGTCCACGACGTCACAGACGCCGTCGTCGTCCGCGTCCACGTCGTCGGGGTCGGTCGGGCAGGCGTCGTTGGCATCACAGACGCCGTCGCCGTCGGAATCGTCGTTGGGGAAGCCGGAGCACGGGTCGACGTCGTCACCCACGCCGTCGCCGTCGCTGTCGTCGATGCAGCCGTCGCCGTCGGTGTCGTAGCCGCTGGCATCTTCTGCGGGGCAGGCGTCGTTGGCATCGATGACCCCGTCGCCGTCCGTGTCCACTTGCGGCGGCAGCCCGGCCACCTCGGCACACGAAAGGGCCGTATCGTAGAGGATGGCCTCCTCGATCTTGGCGTCGACCGCACCACGAAGGCTCTGAACGACCCCGTCGATCGTGAATTGAGCGTCGCCGGGGACCCAGGCGGGAAGGGAGTGGCGTGGCCCGAACAGGACCTCGACGTCACCGTTGGACCACGACGTAAAGTTGCCCGAGACGTAGCTTGCGATCTGTATGCCATCTTGGCACATCGTGATCTGCACATTGCCGAAGCCGAGGTCCTGGTACGCGATTGCAAGTTGGTGCGTCACGCCGACGTCGTTGATGGTGGCGGCTGCAACGTCCTGGGTGCGCCTGAAGAAACTCGAACCCGCAATCCAGTGCTGAATAATTCGCTCGGCCCAGACAATCGCGTCGAAGTTGTCGACGTTGGGGTCGCGAGCATCAAGGGAGATGAAGGAACCGGCTCGAACGTTTGGATCGTCCAGGGAGACCCATACGACGAAGGTCTTGTCGCGGATGGTTCCCGTGTAGCCGACCGCTCGAGCCACGGACGTCGTCGAGAACCCGACGCCGTTCAGATCGAGCTTTCCGTCGGCGACGGTGGCGTCGCCGTAGAGTTCGAGGTCGTTCCAGTTGCCCGTTCGGTCGACGAGTTCCTCGCCGGGTTCGAAGGTCCAGTGGCCGATGGGCTCGGCGGCCTCGGCATGGGCACCCTGGGTCGCGGCGAAAAGGAGTGCGAGAGATAGCGGGAGTTTACGATACATGGGGGACGTGTCTCCTTCGTAAGAGGAAATGGTGGTGAGATGAAATGCGGGCCTTACGGAGTGCGTCAACACGCGGTGCGTAGGGGGGTACGTGAGGAAAGCCGGTTTCGAATCGAAACTCCGGACGCGGCCGGCCGGCCGGCCGGCCGGCCCTTATCTCCTCTGTGGACGAAGAAAGAGATCCGCTCGGCAACGTTGGCAAAATCGCCCCTTCCGCCACGAGCGTCCCAGATCGGCCGCAGGGTCGAAGCATCACCGACCGGCCGGCCGGATTACGCGTTCCGATTCGAAACGCGCGGAGGATCGAATCCCCTGCACGCTACTTCCGTACCGACGTGGCGAAGCCTCTTGCCCTCCGGGGGCCTACCGCCCGGCCCTCGACGCTTGGGTGTCGTCGGACGTTCCCTCGGCCGGCGCGCCGCGTGCCACCAGGTCGCGCAGGACGTGCTTTTGCACCTTCCCCATGGCGTTTCGGGGCAGTCCGTCGAGGACCAGGAGGTGTCGCGGCTTCTTGTAGCCGGCAAGCTGCTCGGCGCAACGGGCCACGAGGGCGTCACCGATGCCTTCGAGGCCGAAGGCGTCGGGACGCAGGACCACCGCGGCGGCGATGGCCTCGCCGTACGCGTCGTCGGGGACGCCGAACACCGCCGCTTCGGCGACGCGCGGATCGTCGAGCAGCACGGCCTCGATCTCGGGGGCCGCGACCTTGAATCCGCCGGTCTTGATGATGTCCGCCGAGATTCTGCCGACGATGCGAACGCGTCCGTCCGGATCCCGGCGCACCAGGTCCCCGGTGCGAAAGAACCCGTCGCCGGTGAACGCGTCGGCCGTGGCCTCGGGGGCGCCGTAGTACTCCGCGAAGAGGCCGAGCCCCCGGACGAGGAGTTCGCCGGCACCCGCCATCTCGGGGTCGGTGCTCGGTTCGACGCGGATCTCGAAGCCGGGCAGGGGATACCCGACCGTGCCCGGGACCCGCGGGCCGTCGAGCGGGTTGGACAGGGTGATCATGGTCTCCGTCATCCCGTACCGCTCGAGGATCCGGTGGCCCGTGCGGTTCTCGAACGCCTCGAACACCCGCACGGGAAGCGCCGCGCTTCCCGAGGTGAATAACCGCGCGCGGGCGAGGACCCTCGCCGCATCGGGATGGGCCTCCAAGTGTTCGAGCAGCCGGACGTACTGGGTGGGCACGCCGCAGTAGAGCGTCGCCCCCGCCTCGAAGGCCGCGACGACGGCGGCCGGATCGAAGCGTTCGGCGAGGCGCACCGTGACGCCCGAGGCCAGCGTCGCGAAGATGCCGATGCAAAGGCCGTGGACGTGGTGCAGGGGCAACGTGTGGGCGAGGACGTCGTCTGGGCCGAAGCCCCAGGCGCGGGCAAGGACCCCCATGGCGCCGAACACCGACCGCTGCGTATGCACCGCGCCCTTGCTGCGTCCCGTCGTGCCCGACGTGTAGACGACGAGGCAGGGCGTCGCCGGATCCTGCGGGTCGACAGGCGCCTTCGTGCGATCCTCCGCCGGCTCGAGGGGTGCCGGGGCGGCCGGTTCGGCTGCGACGACCTCGGGCCAGGCCGGATGGGGCGGGCCGACGGTCGCGGCCGGCCGGCAGTCGCGGACCACGTGCAGGATCTCCCGCGCCCGGTACCGCAGGCCGAGGGGCACCGCGATCCACCCGGCTCGCATCGCCCCCACGAGGGCCGCCACCGTCTCGGCCGTCGGCCAGGCCGGCACGAGCGCCCGTGAGCCCTTCGGCCCGCGTCGTTCGAGCGCGCAGGCGATGTTCGCCGAGCGGCGCAGGAGATCGCCGCCCGTGACCGCCTCGCCGGAGGCCTCGATGAGTACGGGGCGCGCCCGTGCCCGGTCGAGGGCTGCGAGCAGGCTGGTGAGGCCGCAGGCCATGTCGGCCGCCGATGGTAACAGCACGGTCCCGCGATGCGTCTTCGTGACGCCGACCTCGACCGGCCGAAGCGGCGGCAGGCGATGACGTCGGGCGCGAGCGCCCGCGCCGCTTTTTCGGGCTCTTCGTCCGAGGGCGCTACGATCGCGCGGTCATGCCGGCCCCGCACGTCCTCGTCCTCGTAGGTGCCGTGCTCCTCGGGGTGCTGCTCGCCCTGGTGCTCGCGCGAAGGTGGCGTCGTTTCGTGGCGGGGCGCAGGTCGCGGCGCGGGTTGCGGGCCGAGCGGATCGCCGAGCGGCTCCTACGGCGCCACGGGTTCGTGGTGCTCGACCGGCAGGTCGAAGGTGGCATCGAGCTCTTCGTGGACGGGTGCCCGAGGACCTTCCGGGTGCGGGCCGACGCGCTGGTCGCCCGGGGACCGGACGTGTTCGTCGCGGAGTTCAAGTCGGGCGATGCGAGCGGCACCTTGGCGCACCGTGGCACGCGTCGCCAGCTCGTCGAGTACATGCTCGCCTTCGACGTGGAGCGGATCCTGCTGGTCGACGTGGCCCGCAGGGCCGTCCACGAGGTCGCCCTGGCCGAGCCGCCGTCGTTTCGTCGAACGGAAGCCTTCGAGGCGTAGACCCGGCCCGAAAGGCCGGCCGCCGCGGCGCGCAGGGCCGGGCGCGGGGTCGGTCCGTCGCCTTGGGCCGAGCCGCGAAGCCGCCCCGCCCTACGTGGGGACCGACTCGTCGTACATGGCGTCGATGAGGTCCTTGTACCGCTCCTCGACGACCTTGCGCTTGACCGAGAGCTTGGGGGTCAGCTCCCCGTCCTCGATGGTGAGGTCGCGGTCCAGGATCGTCCAGCGCTTGATCGTCTCGAACGAGGCTAGCTTGGCGTTGGCCTTGGCGATCACGTCGGCGACGTGACGTTCCACCTCGGGGTGGTGGGCCAGCTCGGCGAGGGTGCCCGAAAGCCCCCGCTCCTTGGCGAAGCTCGCCAAGGCCTCCGGGTCGAGGGTGACGAGGGCCGACAGGTACTTGCGACGATCCCCGAAGACGATGCACCGGGCGATGAGGGGATCGCCCGCTATGAGGTTCTCGATCTTCTGCGGCGCCACGTTCTTGCCGCCGGCCGTCACGATGAGATCCTTCTTGCGGTCCGTGATCCGCAAAAAGCCCTCCGCGTCGATCTCGCCGATGTCCCCGGTGTGGAACCAGCCGTCGGGTTCGAGCACGGCGGCCGTCTCCTCCGGGGCCTTCCAGTAGCACTTCATCACGCCGGGACCGCGGATGAGGATCTCGCCGTCCTCGGCGATCCGTACCTCCGTGCCCGGCAGGGGCGGTCCCACCGTGCCGATCTTGTAGGCGTCCGGGCGATTGACGCACGATCCGGCCGAGGTCTCCGTAAGCCCGTACCCTTCGAGGATGGGAATGCCGGCGTCGCGGAAGAAGTAGGCGATCGTCCGCGACAGGGGTGCGCCGCCCGAGAGCATCGCCCGCATCCTTCCCCCGAGGGCCGCCTGGAGCTTCGCGCCCACCTTCCCGAACACGACGCGTTCGAGGATCCGCCACTCGATGCGCTCGGCGAGGGTTAAGGGTGGCCCGCCCCATTCGGCGTTCCCCCGCTTCTCCGACAGGCGCCGCGCCTCGCGAAAGAGCTTGCCCGGAAGGCCTGGTGCCGATTCGCCCTGTTCGACGACGGCGGCGTAGAACTTCTCGTAGACCCGCGGCACGCCGGCCATGATCGTCGGCCGGGTCTCTTGGATGTTGTCCTTGATCGTCTGCATGCTCTCCGCGTAGGCCATCACATGGCCTTGGGACAGCCAGGCGACCTGCAGCACGCGGGCGAACACGTGGGCGAGCGGCAGGAAGAAGAACTGGATGTCGTCGGGGCGGGCGAGATCGATCTGGTGCACCGCCTCGGCTTCGTAGAGCACGTTGCCGTGGGTGAGCACGACGCCCTTGGGCACGCCGGTCGTGCCCGACGTGTAGATGATCGTGAACATCTGGTCGCGCTCGACGCCGGCGCGGCGCTCGTCCACGGCCTCGCGGGAGACGTCCTTGCCCGCGTCGACGAGGGCGGAGATCGGCCGGACCCAAGGGTCGTCGGGCACGTCGCCTTCGATCTGGAACAGCCCCTCGACCTTCGGCAGCCGGTCTCGCACCGACAGGAACTTCTCGGTCTGTGCGCGGTCCTCGGTGATCACGTACTTGGCATCCGAGTGGTCCGCCATGTACGCGCAGTCTTCGGGCAGGTTCGACGGATAGATGGGGACCGACACGGCCCCGGCCGCCTGGATCGCAAGGTCGAGGACCGTCCACTCGATGCGGGTGTGGGAGATGATGGCCACCCGCTCCTCGGGGGCAATACCGAGGCCGAGCAGCCCGCGGGCGTGGGCGTAGGCGTCGTCGACCAGGGTGTTCCACGAAACCGGCACGTACGTGCCGCCACGTTTGACGAGCGCCGCGGTTGCGGCGCCCTTGGCGTTGGCATGGACGAGGGCGAGATCGAAGATCGTGCGTGCGTCGCGAGTGGTCATGGGTGCGAGGGGTCCTCTGGGTTCGTTGCGTCGACGGGCCGGCCGACCCGTCCGGCGAGGAGGAAGACGAGCGCCATGGCACCATATCCCCACACGAAAGGCCATGCGGGGGAGAGATCGAGCACGACGTCGGCGGTCGTGTACCGATACCCGTGGACCAGACCGGTGGCGCTGAGGATCGCGAGGGCCGCAAGCCATGCCGCGCCCTGCGCAAAGCGGCGCTCGATGGCCGCGACCGTGGCGGCCGCCAGCAGCATGGACGAGAAGACGAAGCCCTGTTCGAGGGCGAAGCCGCCCTCGATCCAGGTATCCGAGGCGGCGAAGGCGGCGGCCAGGTGGGGGCCGAAGGGGCTCTGCTCCGTGCCGAGGCCGGCGATGCGCAACGCGGTCTTGACCAACGTCACGCCCCACGCGGCAAGTCCCGGGAGGATCCCGAGCACCACGGCGGGCGCATGGGCGGCCGGCGTCGCGGTGAAGGCCTGGGCCGTGATGACCAGGCCGATCCACAGCACCACCGCCATCCCCGCGTCCACCGGGACGGCCCACGCCACCCATGCTACGGTCCCCGAAAGGCACAGGACCGTCATGAAGACCGCGTTGGCCACCGAGTAGCCGGCGCGCGCACCCATGGCCTTCCAACCGGGATGGCCGATGTAGATCGTCGTCGGAAAACACGAGCCGAAGGCGGCCGCCGCCAAGGAACCCAACCCGTTGACCGCGAGGGCGGGGCGGGCATCGTAGCGGTCACCGGCCGCCGCGGCGGATTCGACGTTCTGCAGCGATCCCACCAGGTTGAACAGGCCCATGGGCAGGATGACCGAGAAGTAGGCGACGAACGTGGACCATGCCCCGCGTTCGGCCAGGACGGCGGCGGCCGGGACCGGAAGGTGCAGCCCGACCTCCGTGTCGGGACGCGGGCCGGGGGCGAGCCCCGTCGCCCACGAAAGGGCGGTGCCGACCGCCACGGCGACGAGGCCCGCGGGTAGGTGCCGGCCGAACCGAACCCTGCCGAAGTATCCGACCACGAGCACGGCGAGGGACGCGAGCCCCACCACCGGGTGGGCGTAGGTGCGCAGCAGAAAGCCCAGGGAGATGAAGCCGAGGGCGATCCCGGCCAGGGTCGCGAGCATGGCCGCGCGGGGCGTAAGACGGCGCAACGGCTCCGCGACGAAGGCCCCGAGGGTCTCGACGAGCCCCGAGCCGACCGTGGCGACGATCCCGGCGATCCACGCCACGCGGCCGGGGTCCGGCGCCCCCGCCGCCTCGGCCGCGAGCTTCGCCGGGAGCATCACCAGAAAGACGTGGGCGAAGAGGGAGACCGTGTTGATCCCGTAGGGCAGGGCGCACACGTCGTCTCGGCCCTCTTGGCGGGCAAGGCGCATCGCCGTGCGGGCGTAGTAGACGTTCCCCACCACGAGGGAGACGGCGACGCCCGGAAGGATCCGGCCATGGACGATCTCGGCGGGCAAGCCGACGACGTGGCGGCACAGCGCGTCGATGAGCAGCAGCTGGATGAGGTTGTCGAGGGCGAGGCCGAAGAATCCGTCGATGTCGCCCCGTACGAACCAACGCACGGTGGCGCCCTTCTAGCAGGTTTCCCGGCTGCGGTGCAGCGCGCCGTGGGCGAAGGCGCGGGGGCCCCGGACGCGGCCGGGCATGTCCGCTAGGCTCGCGGCGAACGTGGCGCGCAGGCGAAGGAACCGCTCTCGCGGAAGGCCGAAGCCCGGGCCTTCCGCCCCCGCGACCGATCTCGACGCCGTCGCCCGGCGCCGCTTCGGGATCGAGCGACTGCGCCGGGAACAACGCCGGGCCGTGGCGGCCCTCGTGGCGGGCCGAGACGTGCTCGCCGTCCTGCCGACGGGATTCGGCAAGTCCCTCGTCTACCAACTCCCGGCCGTCCTGCTCGAACGCCCGGTGGTGGTCGTCTCGCCCTTGCTGGCCCTCATCACCGATCAACTCGCGTCCTTACGGCGGCGGCGGATCCCGGCCTTTCGTCTGGACGGATCGGTCGGCGCGGAGGAGCGCCGCAAGGCCCTTGCGGCCCTCGGCCGAAAGGCGCCGGCCGTGATCTTCTCCACGCCCGAGACCCTCACGCGGCATGCGGCCGAGGTGTGCGCGACGCCCCCGGCGATCCTGGCCGTGGACGAGGCCCATTGCGTGTCGGCGTGGGGACACGACTTTCGACCGTCGTACCTCGGGCTCGGTCCGCTGCGCGATCGCCTGGCCGACGTACCCGTGGTGGCCACCACGGCCACGGCCACCCCGCGGGTGCGCGAGGAGATCGTGGCTGCCCTGCACCTGCGGGATCCGCTGTGCATCGTGCGGCCTCCGGTACGGGAGAACCTGGTCTTCGCGGCCGAGCACGTCACGGACTCGGAACGAGACGGCCGGTTGGGCGTATGGCTGCGGAAGCTGCGCCCTCCGGGGATCGTCTACGTCACGACCACGGTGGAGGCCGACCGCCTGTACGTGGCGTTGCGCCGGGCGAGGATCCGTGCGAGCCGCTACCACGGTCGCATGGCGGCGGCCGAGCGCCGCAAGGAGCAGCAACGCTTCCTCGACCCGTCGAGCCGCCGCGTGATGGTCGCCACGAGCGCATTCGGGATGGGGATCGACAAGCCGAACGTGCGCTTCGTGATCCATGCCCAGGCACCTTCGTCCCTCGAACAGTACGTGCAGGAGTCGGGCAGGGCGGGACGAGACGGTCGCGCGGCGCGAGCCGTGTTGCTCGCGGCCGAGGACGATGCCGAGGTTCACCGTGCCCTGGCGGCGAAGAGCCGACCGAGTGCCGCCGTCCTGCGCCGGGTGGGGCGCACCATCGCCGCATACGCCGCCGAGGAACGCACCCCGAGCCTTTCGGAGTTGGGCGTCGCCGCGGATCTGTCGGCGCGACGCGCCGAGGTCTACGTGCGGCACCTTTCGGGGTTGGGCGTCGTCGAGGTCGGCGACGACGGTGGCGTGCGACTCGTCGGCTCGCCGACCGAACTCGACGAGGCCACGGAGATCCTCGCCGAGCGATTCGAAACCGTGCGGCGCGAGGACGAGCGTAGGCTGGCGGCGGTCTTCGACTACGTGGATCACGCCACCTGTCGGGTCGCGTACCTGCGCGCCTATTTCGGCGAGGACGACCCACCGCCTTGCGGACGCTGCGATCTGTGCCGCGGCCGGAGCGAGGCGGCGGCCTTCGAACGGCGGCTCGCCGAGGCGACCCGCGCCGGCCGGGAGGGGCGTACGGCGACGGCGCCGAGCGAACCGCCTCGGGGCGCTCGCCGCCGGCGCGGTCGAAGGCGGGGGCGCGGTCGGCGGCGGAGCTGACTTGCCGGTGGCGTAGGTCGCGGTAAGGTGCCGCTCGTGACGAAGCTTGCAGGAAAGACCGTATTCATCACCGGTGGAAGCCGCGGCATCGGCGAGGCCATCGCCGTGCGGTGCGCTCGCGACGGCGCCAACGTCGTCCTCGTCGCCAAGACGGCCGAGCCCCACCCCAAACTGCCCGGGACCATCTACACCGCGGCCGAGAAGGTCGAGGCGGCGGGCGGCAAGGCCTTGCCCGTGGTGGCCGACGTGCGATTCGAGGATCAGGTCCAGGCGGCCGTCGACAAGGCCGTGGAGACGTTCGGAGGGATCGACATCCTCGTCAACAACGCAAGCGCGATCAGTCTCACGGGGACGCTGCAGACCACGATGAAGAAGTTCGACCTGATGCACCAGGTCAACGTGCGCGCCACGTTCATGTGCTCGAAGCTGTGCATCCCGCACCTGCTCGAACGGGACAACCCGCACATCCTGAACCTCTCGCCGCCCCTTTCCATGAAGGCCAAGTGGTTCGCAAACCACGTGGCCTACACCATGAGCAAGTACGGCATGAGCATGTGCGTGCTCGGGATGTCGGCGGAGTTCGCCGATCGGGGGCTTGCGGTCAACGCCCTTTGGCCGAAGACGGCCATCGCCACGGCAGCCGTGCGCAACCTCCTCGGCGGCGAGGCGACGATCCGTAGGTGCCGCAAGCCGGAGATCATGGCGGATGCGGCCTACGAGATCCTCACCCGCGACGCCAAGACCACCACGGGGAACTTCTTCGTGGACGAGGACGTGCTGCGCGAGGCCGGTGTGACCGACTTCGAGCACTACGCCGTCGAGCCGGGCCAGGATCTCCTGCCCGACTTCTTCCTCGACTGAGCGCGAACCAGGTCGCGTCCGTGCACGCAAGCCTCGTCCTCTTCGGCGTGGTCGCCACTTCGGTGTGGCTCGGACTTGCGTACTTGGTCGCGCGCCGCAGCTTCGCCGGGTTTTCGCCCCGTATGCGGCGCGTGTTGCGGGCCACCGTCCTCGCGCTGGCCCTCATGCCGGTGATCACGATGGTGGTCGGGCGCCTTGGGCCGTTCGGACGGGGGCTCTTACCCATGGTCGGCTTCTTCGCCATGGGGCTGTTGTCGATCCACTTCGTCGGCTTCGCGGTCACGCGGATCGCGGCGCTGTTGGTCCGGTGGATCGTGCGGTGGCGGTCGGGTTCGGCAGCCGCATCCGCCGGAGCCGTGGACCCGTCGCGCCGTGCGTTCCTGCAGCGAGGCGTGGACGCCGCCCTCATGGGAGGCGCCGCGACCTTGTCGGTGGCCGGCTATGCCGAGGCGATGAGGCTGCCGCGGGTGGTGGACGTGGAGGTGCCCATCGAAGGGCTTCCGGCCGCCTTCGACGGCTACACCATCGTGCAGCTTACCGACGTGCACGTCGGGCCGACGATCGGCCGCGCGTACCTCGAAGGGCTCGTGGCAAGGTGCCGCGGCCTGGCGCCGGACATGGTGGCCGTGACCGGGGATCTCGTGGACGGCTTCGTGCCGGATCTCGCCCCCGACGTGTCGCCGCTTGCAGACCTCGCGGCGCCCGACGGGGTCTACTTCGTCACGGGCAACCACGAGTACTACTGGGACGGTCGTGCCTGGTGCGCCCACCTGCGGACCCTCGGTCTTACGGTGCTCGAGAACGAACACCGGGTCGTCGAACGCAACGGCGCGCGGATCGTGGTGGCGGGGATCTGTGACCATCGGGCCGCGCGCTTCGTCCCCGAGCACGCTCCGGACCCGGCCCGGGCGCTCGCGGGGGCGCCGTCGGGCGCGCCCGTGGTCATGCTCGCCCACCAGCCGCGCAGCGCCAAGGCCTGCATCGACGCCGGCGCCCGCCTGGTGCTCTGCGGCCACACCCATGGCGGCCAGTACTTCCCCATGAACCTTCTGGTCCATCTGGTCCAGCCCTTCGTCGCGGGATTGGCCCGGGCGAGCCGGGGATGGGTGTACGTCAGCCGCGGGTCGGGCTACTGGGGGCCTCCGAACCGCTTGGGCTCGCCTTCGGAGATCACACGGATCGTGCTGCGCGCGGCCGAAGGCCCCGGCTAGGTCCGGCCCTAGCGTTCGTCGCCGAAGGTCACGCGGATGCCGATGTGACCGAGGAGTTCCTGCATCTCGATGGGCTTTTGGACGAAGGCATGGATCGTGCCGCCATCGAGGTGTGCCTCGGCACCGGGAACCCGGTACCCGGACATGAGGATGCGGCGCGTGGCGGGGTACTTGGCCGCAACGTCCACGAGAAACGAAAGTCCGTCGCCACCGGGCATCCGATAGTCGGCGATCACGACGTCGCAGGGACTCGCCGCGAGCACCTGCATGGCCGCCGGTGCGGCCGGCGCCGCGAGCACCTCGATCTTGCGACGCCCGAGCAGGCGCCGCAGGGCGTGCAGGATGTTGGCCTCGTCGTCCACGAGCAACACGCGCCGCACGGTGTGTTGGGGGGAGGCCACCATGGTGTGTCGGCGAACTTACCAAGGTTTCGATTGGTGACGGTATGGACGACGGCCGCGGGCGGGACGCCGAGACGATATGGGTGTGCGAAGGGCGCTGCGCCGAGGTCTCGGTCTGTGCGCTGTTTGCGCAGTTCGGGCTCGCGCCCCGGGGTGGGCCAGGGAGGCCGCCGGTCCGTGCACCGTCCTGTGCTCGGGTTCGGGCTGGTAGCGTCCGTCCCCGATGTCCGACCGACCTGCCGCCGAGGCCCTCGTGGAGGTTGCCCGAACCTTGCGCGACGCGACGGCGGATCTGTCGTTCGGGGTCAAGGTCGCCTACGTCTACGCGCCCCTCGTCTACGCGTGGGACGTGCATGCGGCCTACCTGCGGCGCTACGGCGGACGGCGGGGGGTCGCGCTCGCGGTGGGCATGAATCCCGGCCCGTTCGGCATGGCGCAGACGGGCGTTCCGTTCGGTGAGGTGCGTGCCGTGCGGTCGTTCCTCGGGCTCGACGGCACCATCGGTCGCCCGCCGCGAGAACATCCCAAACGTCCCGTGCTGGGCTTTGCGTGCCCGCGCTCCGAGGTGAGCGGACGGAGGCTCTGGGGACTCGCCGAACGGTGCTTCGGTCGCCCCGATCCGTTCTTCGATCGGTTCTTCGTCGCCAACTACTGCCCGCTGCTCTTCCTCGACGAGGGGGGCCGCAACGTGACCCCCGACAAGCTGCCCAGGGCCGCGGCGGCCGCCTGTTTCGCCGCCTGCGACGAGGCCCTGCGCAGGACCGTCGAGATCGTCGAGCCCCGTGCTCTCGTGGGGGTGGGCAAGTTCGCCGAGGCCAGGCTGCAAAAGGTGTTCGGCGACCGCGACATCCCCATCGCCTCGGTACTCCATCCGAGTCCGGCCAATCCACGGGCCAATCGCGGTTGGGCCGAGATCGCTCGCGCACAACTCGCCGAGTTCGGACTGTGCGAAGGATGACGGCCGGGGCCGCCCCTCGTCCTTCTCTGCTACCCTACGCCGTCATGATCCACCCGGACGAGTGTCGCATGGTCCGGCCGGAGGAGGCGCTCGAGGGGCGTGCGACCCCCATCGAGTCGCCGCCGGTCCATCACGTCCTCGGCAGGCCCGTGGACGCCGAACCGCCGCCCGGCCACGACGTCGCCGTCTTCGGCATGGGGTGCTTCTGGGGGGCCGAGCGCCTGTTCTGGAAGATGCCGGGCGTCTACACCACCGCCGTCGGGTACGCGGGCGGCTACACGCCGAACCCCACCTACCGTGAGGTCTGCACCGGGCGGACGGGCCATGCCGAGGTGGTGCGCATCGTCTTCGATCCCCAGGTCCTGCCGTACGAAAAGCTGCTCGCGGCCTTCTGGGAGAACCACGATCCCACCCAGGGCATGCGCCAGGGAAACGACGTGGGCACCCAGTATCGCTCCATCGTCCTGACCACCCGCGACGAACAGGCCCAGGCCGCCCGTACGTCGCTCGCCGCGTACCAGGCACGCCTCGACGCGGCCGGATATGGGCGCATCACGACCACCATCGAGCCGCTGCACGCATTCTACTATGCCGAGGCCTATCACCAGCAGTACCTGTCCAAGAACCCGGACGGCTACTGCGGCCTCGGTGGAACGGGCGTGGCCTGTCCCGTCGGGCTGGTCCCGGCCTCCTGACGTCGCCCCGTGGGCCTTGCGATTCTGGCGGACGGTCGGCTTCCGGAGGTCGCCGAGCTCCTCGCCCCCCTCGGGGACGTGGCGACCTTCGAGGGATCGCCCATCGGGGCCGACCTCGAGCGAGCCGACGTGCTCGTGGTGCGAAGCGTCACGCGGGTCGACGACGAGTTGCTCGCCCGGGCGCCGAGGCTGCGCATGGTGGCGACCGCCACGTCCGGGATCGATCACGTGGACACCGATGCCCTCGCCCGGCGCGGCCTGGCCTTCGCCGCGGCACCGGGTGCCAACGCCTCGGCCGTGGCGGAGTACGTGCTCGCGGCCCTCGTGGGGCCCTTGGGGCTTTCGCGGGGCGCGCGGATCGGCGTGGTGGGGTTCGGGCAGGTGGGGCGGCGCGTGACCGCGGCGGCCCGCGTCCTCGGCTTTCGGGTCGCCGCCTGCGATCCGCCGCTACTCGAGGCGCGGATCCGCGGCGCGCTCTCCCTGGGGTCCACGCCCTTCCATCGGCTGGCCCGTCGAGAGCCCCTCGTGTCCCTCGGCGATCTCCTGCCCGCGTGCGATGCCGTGACGGTGCACGTGCCGTGGACGGGTCGCGGCCGTCATCGCACGGCAGGGCTCTTCGACGGCACCGTCTTGCGGCGCATGAAGCCCGGCGCCGCACTCGTGCAGACGAGCCGGGACGGGGTGGTCGACCTCGCCGCCGCCGCGGCCATGGGCCTACGGCTCGTCGTGGACGTTTGGCCGGGCGAGCCGTACATCGACACGCGGGAGGTGACGCGACTCGGCGCCGCCCTCGTCGTCGGCACGCCCCACGTGGCGGGTGGCACCGCCGCTTCCAAGCGACGCGCCGTCGCGCAGGTGGGTCGCGCGATCGCCCGCACCTTCGGCCTCGAGCCCCCCGCCCGTACGCAGCGCCGTGCCGTGCGCGTCGTCGATGGGCGCGGGCGCGGCACGGCGGCGTGTCTCGATGCCGTCGTGGGGCTTTCGGCTGCGGCGCGCACGTTCGTGGCGGCCGTCGCCGCGGCGCGGGGCGACCCGCTGGATCTCGAACCGCTGCGCCGCCCACTGCGGCCGGAGCTTTCCGAGGTTGCGTTTCGTCACGTCCCGATGGACGTCGCCCGGACCATCGCCGCCCTGCGGCGCACCCTGGCCGCCTTCGACGCGCCGTCGGACGCCGTCTGCCGTGCGCCGTCTGCCGTTCACCGTCCGCTGTCGCCGTCTGCGGTCCGCCGTCCGTGACCGACCGCCCACCGCGAACCCGCACCAGCGGGCACGCAACATCCGAGGCGCGAGGTTGCACGTCCCGCGGGTCCTGTCGGTCGCCACCTCACGGTCGTGCCCTCGGCGGGAG
>RFGU01000043.1 GCA_003696955.1 Deltaproteobacteria bacterium
GGACTTGCGGGGCACGCATCCAAGATGACCTCACCACCTCGCGCCTGCATCCGCTCGAGATCGAAATCCATCTTCCTCTTCTCGTGAACGAAACGGCAGCGGACGGCCGGTGCTGGTACCAGCAGACACGATGCGGCGTGAATCGGTATGGCGGCACAGGAGCGGTCCGTGGACATCTTCGGCGGTCCGTGCGGTGGCCACGGGGCCATTTACGGCAGCACGATGGCGTGCTCCTCCCATTGCGTGCGCGGGGGGTCCTTGGGGGGCTGGCCCCTCTGGAGGCGCATGGTCACGCGGCCCGCGTCGATGGTGTAGGTGTACTCGTAGCCCGAGGGTGGGGCGAGGTCGCCTTCCACCGGATAGCCGGGGTTGGCCGGTCGCTCCTCGCGCCAATGGAGGAAGGAAGGCGGACTTGCGCAGCTCGGACGGCCCGATGGGCCGATGCCGCAGATGTGCAGGCTTCCGTAGAAGCTCACGTCGTCCAAGTTGAGCCCCATCGCGATGTCGTGTTCCTCTTGCCGCACGGTGACGACGAGTTCCGCCGGGCCGCCGGGGATCACGTCCAGATACTCGAATCGAGGCGTGGGAGGCTCCGCGCCGATGGCACGTTGATGTGCGAGTGTGGGACCGATGTACCACCGGTCGTTCGCATCGCGTACGAGGAGCCAGAGTTCGCGGTATTCGAAGCCGTCGCCGATGACGTCGACGATCATCAGGTGCGGCGTCAGGATCGCCGGGGAACTCGCGGGCCTACGGCCGGGAGTGGGGACCCGCTGCGACGGCGGTCTCGGGGTACATTCGACCGAGTGGGCAGGGTCGACGTCGCGGTTTCGCAGCTCGTTATCGATGGCCGCGCATGCGCTCCGTAGATCCCGAAACGGCCCGCGCAGGGAGTGGCCCTTCAGGACCCGACGATGCATGGCCCGGTTCGTCGGTGCGGGAGGAGACCCCGGACGGGAGGCGGGCGAATCGCTCCGCTCGTGCGTCCGTCCCGAAACCTGGTTCGGAGCGGCGGCATCGGCCCTCGTCGTCGCCTTCGACGGCACGGGCGTGCCTTCGGGACGGGGCGTAGTACGTTCGGGCGCGTCGGGGCCGGTCGGACGTTCGGGCGGGTCGGCTGGGCGCTCGGACGTCGCGGAGGACGTGCTCGCAAGGCTTCGTTCGTCTGCCGCCCTCGAGCGTCTCAGAAAGGTCGAAAGCTCGGCGCTGCGATCCGCGTTTTCGTTGCATCCTGCAAGGGAGACGCCGACCAGCAACGTCCATGCCGATGCTCGGATCCTGACCATCGCCTCATGCCTCCGCGTATGCGGCCCGAAGCCGTTGAACCGTAGCGTCGTCGAGGTCGTCGGCGCTCGCCGAGGAGCCCTGCGCGGGACGATCTTCGCGGCGCTCGGCGCGCCAGTCGGCAAGTTGTTCGGCAAGGGCCCTGCGTCCGTCGGCGACGCGGCGTTTGGCGGTGGCGAGGGAGACGCCGAGGGTCTGGGCGACCTCCTCGTACGTCCGCCGCTCGAGGAGGTGTTGCTCGACGGCGATCTGTTGGTCGAGGGGCAGGCTGCGAAGGGCGTTCAGCAGCACGTTGCGGCGGTCGAATCGCTCGCTCATGCTCGTGATGCCCGAGACGGACATGCGCGCGCTGTCGAACCGTTCGGTCGGTCGCTGGCGCTCGAAGTACTTGAGGACGTACTTGCGGGCCATGCCCATGAGGTAGGCGCGGCGGTCGCCGTGGATCCGGCCCGGGGGCACCTTCAAGAAGGCCTCGATCACCGCGTGGGCCTGGTCGTAGCAGTCGGGGGCCGGCAGCTTCGTCCGGAAGAAGCGCCGAACGTCGTCGTAGAGATCGCGGGCGGTCTGCTGTTGGAGTCGGTGGTGGTCCGTTGGGTGCATGGGCGGGGCCTCCAATGGTTCGTCCGGTGACGGGGGTGGATCGGCTCACGGAGGGGCACCCTCCGAGGTGGGAGCGCGAAGCCGGTAGGCGGCCACGGGCGTGCCGTCGGCCGTCAGCCCGAAGGCGGGGCCTTCGCCCGCCAGGGCCACCGCCGCCCGGCCGTTGCGGTCGAGGCGCCACGGGCCGTCCGGCGAGACGATGCCCTCGTCGTAGGCGCCGGAGACGACGCGAAGACGGCACCCTTCGGCGGCAAGCGTCACGCGGGTCGAGCGACCTCCGGCCTCCTCGAGGACCCACGCGCCCGCGATCCGTCCGGCTGCCGCGGCGCATGCGGCGGCCTCTTCCCCACGGGCCGGCTTCGGGGGGGCGACGAGGAGAGCCGGCACTCGCTTCGGTGCGACGAAGGCGTCCGTGGGGGGCCCGCAGCGTTCGAGCCCCGTACCCTCGCACGTCGCCGCGCACGCCCGTGCGGCGTCCTCGTCGGGGCAGACGAAGTTGCACGCAAGCCTACACGGAACGTCGTCCCACGCGGCGTCGAGGATCTCCTCGAACGGCGCCCGGCCGCCGCGCAGGTAACCGGCGTGGTCCCGTGCGGCGCCTGGGCGGGCGCGATATGCGTAGGTACCGACCAGCCTCTCTCCCGGACCGACCACGAGATCGAAGTGGTACGCAGCCTGGGGGATCTCCGGCGAGGCCATCCCGATGTCGAACGACAGGTGCGCCCCGTCGCCGCGCCGCTCCGCGGTGGCGACGGCCGTGCCCACGCGGATCCGGTCCTCGGGATAGCGAAACACGCGGTTGCCGGACGTACTGCCGACCTTGCGAAGGCGTACCTCGAATTCGCAGGCGGCGAGGTGGCGCAGGTCGAGCTGGTAGCGGCCGTTGGCGCCGAGGAATCGTGCCCGTTCCGACCACGCGGCCACCGTGGCGAAGTGCCACCGGCCCTCGAGGCCGCGGCACGGCGTATCGGGCATCGTGACGCTTGCGCCGGCGCGATCCGGCCCCGTGGGCCTTACGGTCGAGATGACGCCGCGCGGAACGAGGAACGCCGCGACGGCTGCCAGCGCGCCGGTGCCGGCGGCCCCGAAGACCGTGATCCGTCCCCTACGAAGCCGGCGCCGCCATGCCGTCGCGAGCGCGGCCATGTCGGGGAAGCGGTCGTCGGCCGCCGGTGCGAGGGCACGAAGCAGGATGGGACGAAGCGCCCTCGGGATCCGTCCCACGCCTTCGGGCTGCACGTGCTGCGCTACGCCGTCGCCTGCGGGCCGCCGGCCGAAGGGATGGACGCCCGCCAAGGCCTCCCAGGCCACGAGGGCGAAGGCATACTGATCGCTGGCGGCCGTCGGAGCGCCCTCGCGGGCCTCGGGCGCAAGGTACTCGTAGGTGCCCACGATGGTGCCGACCGCCGTGAAGCCCTCGCCAAGGACGTCGCCGGGCGCGTAGCTATCGCCGGCGGCCTTCGTACCCTCCCCCTTGGCGAGGCCGAAGTCGACGACCCGAGCCCGCCCGCGATCGTCGATCATGACGTTCTCGGGCTTGAAGTCGCGGTGCAGGATCCCTGCGGCGTGGGCGGCGGCCAGCCCCGCGGCGGCTTCTTCGAGGACCCGGAGGATCTCCGAGCGCGGAGGGCGACGGGTCTGCTGCCAGACGCGCAGGTTGTCTCCGCGCACGAGTTCCATGCTAATGTAAGGAACTTGCGTACCTAGGCCGTCGCACTCGAGATTCGCCTCGCCGACGTCGAAGACTCGGACGACGTTGGGATGCTCGAGTCTTGCGAGGGCCTGGGCCTCGCGCCGGAGCTCCCGATCGAGCCGTGCGTCGGCGACGGGAGGGTAGAGCTTGAGCGCCACGGCGCGGGCGAGGTCCGCGTCGTGGGCCTCGACGACGCGGAC
>RFGU01000232.1 GCA_003696955.1 Deltaproteobacteria bacterium
CCGCCGCTCACCCTCCCGTCCCCGTATCTCCTCCCGCCGCACACTCCGCCTCGCGCCCCTCCACCGGCAGCCCCTCGAAGGAGATCCGCTCCATCGCCGGCCAGCGCGGATCCGCCGGCAACGTCAACACCACGTCCGCATCCACCACGCACATGCCCTCGTCCCACCACACCCTCCCCTCCGCCGCCAGGACATCCGCATCGTCGGAGTCGTCCTCCGAGTAGCACTCTGCGGACGCCACGACGTGCGGCGGCCAATTTACCGCCCAGTTCGGATCGGGGGGAAACTCGATGCCGAATTGGCCGGAATTATTGATGTGGGGATACCAAAAGCTCAACTGCACACAGTAATCCGAATGCGTACGCGCCTTGTCGATCACCAGATAGAACCACGGCGACGTGCCCGAGTAGTACGACACCCGGTACACGACATCCGTTTCTCCTCCGACGGTCGCGGAGGTGCTCGCCAACACGCTGCCGGACGCCGTGCTCCCCTCCGTATGCGCTCCCTCCGAACCGCCACCCGTTGCTCCGGTTCCGCCGGCCTTCGGCCCGCACGCCGCAACCAGCATCACGACCCCTACCGTCGCGATCTGCCGTCTCATGGAACCGGCGCCTGCCACGGATCCAGTCTGTCCCGTGGCCACCCTGCACCGCAACACAGCGGCGCGTCGTACGCCGTCCGTTGCACGATGTTCATCGAACGCCGTGCATCGGGGCCGGGATGGGGGCTGGATTATTGAACGAATGTTCAGTATAACCAGGGGCCCATGTCGCGGCCCCTCTCCGCCAGGCTCGAAACCGTCCTCGAACGCCTCGAAGGGCCCTTGCGGGGGCACGGCGGCCCCGACGGCGGGGGGCGGCCCGGGGTGGCCGGGCGGCTCCATCGGCCCCTCTTCGCACACCTGCCGGCAGGGGGGATCGTCGAGGCCTGTGGGGCCACCGGCACCGGCGCCCAGAGCACCTTCGCCGCCGGTGCCGTGCTCGCCGTGCAGCGCCAGGGGGAATGCGTGGCGTGGGTCGAGGCGGCCCCGGGGGCCGTGTTCGCTCCCGACTTGGCCGAATGGGGGATCGATCTGGACGCCCTGCCCTTCGTCCGCCCGGCGCCCGGCCGGGGGCGTGCCTGGGCTGCGCCCTTGTTGCGCGCCGCCGAGATCCTCCTGCGCTCGGGGGCCTTCGGGCTCGTCGTCACGGACCTGCGCCGGCCCGGCGGGGATCGGTGCGCTCCCGTCGTGGCACCCGCCGCGGCGGCACGCCTCTTCGCCCTGGCCCGCAAGCACGCGAGCCGGGTGCTCCTCCTGACCGACAAGGCGGCCGACGCGCCGTCCCTCGGCCCGGTGGTCGGCCTGCGCATCCTGCCCCGCCGCCTGCGCCACGCCCCCGGCGTCTTCGCCGTCGAGTCCAGCATTGTACGCAACAAGATCGGCCTGCCCCGAAACGCCCCCGCCGCCTTCTGCCGTGGGCCCTGGGGCTGCTTCTGACCCGCGCCCGCCATGGCCGAAGACCGCGCCACGCTTGCCGGATCGGCCGCACCATGCCTGGCCTGTGTCGCGGTCCGGGCACCGGGACTCGTGCTCGTCCGCAGGCGCCGTCCCGACTGGAGCGCGCTGCCCCACGCCGCCGCCGACCACCTCGCCCCCACCGGCACGATCCTCGACGCCTGCCCCCGGGCCCGGCGGGCGGGGGTGGTGCCCGGCCTCACCCTCGCGGCCGCCCGCGCCCGCCTGCCCGAGCTGCGCATCGAGGCGATCTCGATGGAGGACCTCCACCGCTTCTCGGCCGAGGTCTTCCGCATCCTCGTGCGCGCCGCCCCCTTCGTCGAGCCCCTCCTGCACGCCGAGGGGGACGCGGGGCGCCCGTCCTTCGACGCCCTCGCCGACGCCGGCACCTTCTTCCTCGACGCATCGGGCCTCGGCACCCTCTACGGCGACGCCGAGGGCTTGCGCCATCGGATCGAGACGATCCTGGCCGAAACGGGCCTTGCGGCCACCGTCGTGGTGGGCTTCCACCGGTTGCGGATCTACGCCCTCGCGCGCCACGGCGGCCGGGGACGGGTCTTCTACGATCCGACCGACGAGGCCCGCTGCGCCGACCGACTGCCCCTTGCCATCCTGCCGCTGGACCCGAAGATCCGCGGACGCCTCGAACGCCTCGGGCTGCGCACCGTAGGCGATCTCGCCCGTCTGCCGGCGGCCGAGCTGCGGACACGCTTCGGCCGGGGGGCGAGCCGCTTCCACGAACGACTCCACCGCGACGGGATGGTGCCCATCGCGCCCCGCCCCGTCCGCGAGCCGGCCCGCGCCGCTGCCGACGTCGAGCCGCCCGACGACCATGCCGAACGCCTCACCTTCGTCTGCCGGGGTCTCATCGACGCCGTCTGCCGCGCGACCGGCCGGCAGCTTCGCGCCGTGGCCGCCGTACGGATCCGGCTCACCCTCGACGTGCCCGCCGAGGGGGCCGTCTTCGGGATCCGACGCCGCACGGTTCGGCTGCGGATCGCCCTGTCGCGTCCCACGCTGGATGCATCGATCCTCGCCGACCTCCTGCGCCTCCGGCTCGCGGCCCTCGCCCTGCCGGGGCGCGTCGAGCGGGTCGAGATCGTCGCCGAGCCGGCCCCCGCCGAGGCCGGACAGCTCGCCCTGCTCGACCAGCCCGCCCGCGACCCCGAGGCCGCGCGCGCCGCCCTCGCCCGACTCGAGGCGGCCTTCGGTCCCGGCACCGTCACCTTCGCCCGGCTGCGTGCCGAGGCCCTGCC
>RFGU01000233.1 GCA_003696955.1 Deltaproteobacteria bacterium
AGGATCGCGCCCGTCAGCACCCCCGGCAGGGCGACCGGCAGCACGACGTGGCGGATCGTCTGGAAGGTGGTGGCGCCGAGGGCGTAGCTGGCCTCCCGCAGGGTGTCGGGCACCGTGCGCAACGCCTCGCGGGACGACAGGATCACGATGGGGAGCACCAGGATCGCCAGGGTGCACGCGCCCGCGATGAGACTGCGCCCCATCCCCAGCGTCCGTACGAAGATGCCCAGGCCGAGCAGGCCGTAGAGCACCGACGGTACCCCCGCCAGGTTGGCGATGTTGATCTCGATGATCCGGGCCAGGCGGGACTTGCCCCCGTACTCCTCGAGAAAGAGCGCGGCACCGACGCCGAGGGGCAGCGCAATCAGTGCCGTGAGCACGATGAGCAAGAGCGACCCCACCAACGCCGGCAGGATGCCGGCCTGCTCGGCGTGCCGAGACGGATAGCTGGTCAGGAACGACCACGACAGGCGGCCGATGCCGTCCGCCAACGTGTCTCCGAGCAGCCAGGCAAGCAGCGCGAGGGGCCCCACCGTGGCCAGCAGGCACACCGTGCGGAAGATCCGTTCGGAGGTTCGGCGTCGGACGGCCATGGGATCAGATCTCCAGGGCGAACCTGCGGCGCAGCCTATGGCTTGCGTAGTTCATCACGAAGGTGAGCACGAAGAGCACGCTGCCCACGGCGAAGATCGTGCGGTACTCGAGCGTCCCGGTGGGCGTGTCCCCCATGCTGATCTGGACGATGTAGGCGGTCATCGTCTCGATGGGGACCCGCGGGTCGAAGGTCAGGCGCGCTTGCTGGCCGGCCGCGATGGCCACGATCATGGTCTCCCCCACGGCGCGGGAGAGGGCCAGGATGACGCTGGCGGCGATGCCGGAGCTGGCCGCGGGCAGGACCACACGGAAGATCGTGGCCAACTCCGTGGCGCCGAGGGCGAACGCACCTTCCCGCAGTTCCCGTGGTACGGCGCGGATGGCATCTTCGGACAACGACGAGACCATGGGCAGGATCATCACGCCCATGACGATGCCGGGGGACAGGGCGTTGAAGCCGGCCAGATCCGGGATCACCTTCTGCAGCACCGGCGTGAGCACCACGAGCGCGAAGTAGCCGTACACGATCGTGGGCACGCCGGCGAGGATCTCGAGCCCCGGCTTGAGGACGCCGCGCACCCGCCCGGGCGCGAACTCGCTGAGGTAGACGGCCGACAGGATTCCGAGGGGGACCGCCGTCGCGGTGGCGATGCCCGAGGTGAGCACCGTGCCGGCGACGAGGGGCCAGATCCCGAAGTGCTTGTCGGCGAAGAGCGGCGTCCACTGGGTGTCGAAGAGGAACTGCCCCAGCGTCACCTCGCGGAAGAACGCCACGGTCTCGACGAGCAGGACCGCGACGATCCCCACGGTGGTGGCGATGGAAACCAGGGCACAGGCGAGCAGGCCGACGTAGACGGCCCGCTCGGCTGCGGTGCTGGCGCTCGTTCGTTCCACCGTGGGGAGTCTCCCGAAGGCGATCGCTCGTCCTCAGCCGGCGAGCAGCTCCTCCACCGACACGCCGACCTTCGATCCCTTGCCCCCGAAGATCGAACCGGTCACGCGATCCGAAAAACGCTTCTTCGCCAGGGCGTAGGCCTTCTCGGGCAGCGGGATATAGCCGACCTCCTTGGCGAGCTTCGCCGCCTGGTCGAGGTAGAAGTCGACGAACTCACGGACCGCCGGGGTGTCGGCCGCCTTCTTCGACACGTAGATGAAGATCGGTCGCGAAAGCGGCTGGTAGGTTCCGTTGGCCACGGTCTCCTGGGACGGCGCGATGGGCCCGTCGCCGTTTTCGGGGTTGCCGTCGTCGATGGGCACGACCTTCATCTTGCCCTTGTTCTCGACGTAGTAGGCAAAGCCCATGAACCCGAGGGCGAGCGGATCCGTCGAGATCCCCTGCACGAGCACGTTGTCGTCCTCGCTCGAGGTGTAGTCGCCGCGACTTGCGTGCTCCTTGCCCACGATGGCCTTGGTGAAGTAGTCATAGGTGCCCGAGTCCACCCCCGGACCGAACAGGTGGATCTCCTTGTCGGGCCATCCGTCGCGGATCTGGCTCCACTTGGTGACCTTGCCCTGGGCCTCGGGCGCCCACAGCTTCTTGAGTTCCTCGACGGTCATGTGATCCACCCAGTCGTTCGACGGATGCACGAGCACGGCCAGACCGTCGTAGGCCACCGGCAGCTCGATGTACTCGATGCCATTCTTCTTGCAAAGCTCCACTTCGCTGGGCTTGATGGGACGGGAGGCTCCCGTGACGGCCACCTCGCCCTGGCAGAACTTCTTGAACCCGCCGCCCGTACCGGAGACGCCCACCGTCACGCGGTGCTTGCTGGTCTTCTGGAACTCCTCGGCGACGGCCTCGGTGATGGGAAACACGGTGCTCGAGCCGTCGACGGTGACGACCCCCTCGGCCTTGGCGGCATCGCCCTCGGCGGCGCCGGCCCCACCTTCGGCGGCCGCCTTGTGCTTGCTGCCGCATGCCGTGGAGAGCGCCCCGGCTGCGAGAAACAGGACGAAGATCGATGCTCGATGTCGAATCATGGTCGCTGGTCTTTCGTTGCGTCGGTCGTTGCGGCGCCCTTTTGGCGAACGTGTGTGACAGCCGTGTGACAGACCCGTGAATCCTCGAAAGCTGCGCCTTCGGCGCACGGTCACCGGCATCGGGGACGATGGCCTACGTCTCGGGCTCGTCGGCGAACCGGTATCCCACGCCGCGGATGGTCTCGATGGCCGCACCTGCCTCGCCGAGCTTCTGGCGCAGGCGCTTGACGTGGGTGTCCACCGTGCGTGTGGTCACGTCGGCGTCGATCCCCCACACGTCCCGCAGGAGGACCTCGCGACTTTGCACGCGGCCGCGACGCTCGAGCAACGTGACGAGCAAGCGAAACTCGAGGGCCGTCAGGGTGATCTCCTTGCCCGCCACCGTCACGCGATGGCCCTCGACGTCCACGGCGATGGAGCCGGCGGCAAGGATCCGCGCCGAGGTGGGCCTGCGTGTGCGTCGGGCCAGGGCCTCGAGCCGCAAGGCGAGTTCCCGCATCGAAAAGGGCTTGACCACGTAGTCGTCGGCGCCGGCCTCGAACCCCATCACCCGATCGAACTCCTCGCCGCGGGCCGTCAACATCACGATCCCGGCGTCGGCGGTGCGCGGCGCAGCCCGCATGCGACGGCACAGCTCGATGCCCGATGCGTCGGGCAGCATCACGTCGAGGATCGCCAGGTCGACCCGGTCGGCTCGGCGGACGGCCGCCTCGGCCTCGCGCACGCTACCCGCCTCGTGCACCACGTACCCGGCGCGACGCAGGGCGTAGGCGACGGATGTTCGTAGTTCTTCTTCGTCCTCGACGAGCAGGACGTGCAGGGCCACGAGCGCCCCATACCACATGGGCGCCACCGATGCCGCCCCGGACGGGGCTCACGGCCGCAGGCGGCCCAGGGTGACGAGGTCCGGGCCGACGTTACGCTCCCAGGTCCGCAACAGATTCGCGAGCCGAGCCGCGTCCGTGGCCGATCGTCGATCGATCCGGAAGCCGAAGCCCAGCCGGTCTCCGAGGCGCCCGGCCCAAACCACCGTGCCGACGAGCAGCATCGGACCGCGGCCCGCGTCGTCGCGCAGTTCGAGTTCGAGGGGCGTGCCCACCGCGACGGGCTCGGACGTCTCGACGAAGGCACCGCCGGGGCTCAGGCTGCGCAGCACGCCATGGCTCGGACGAACGCCGTGCAACCACCGCACGGGCAGATCCACGGGGATCCGGCGGTGTCGTCGCGGGACGGGCCTGCGGCGGCCTTCGAGGACGTCGAGCAGATACGCAAGGCGCGGCGCGTCGATGGGGCGGACCTCGATGTGCACGAGCCGGCGGCCTGCGCGCTCGTCCGCCCCGATCTCCGCGACGCGACCGTCGAAGGCGACCTCGTCGTCGAGGGGTCCCAAGGCGACCTCCACCATCACGTGATCGCCTTCGGCGAGCACCTCTCGCGTCGGTACGACGATCCGGTACGTCCCGGAGACAAGACGCGTGACCCTCTCGAGGTCGGCCGCTCGCAGGCGCAAGACCCGGATCCCTCCACGCCCCGGCATTCGGGGCAATCGCTTCGTGGTCGGACCGCCGGACATCCCGGCCCAACCTAGCACGGGCGACATCGCGCCGCAGCCGGCCGGGCCGCAGCCGTCCTCCCTGGGGCGCCCGAGGCCTCGGCGGACCTGCACCGGCCCGCGGGGGGACCGAAGGGGACGCGGGCGGGCCGCACGTCCGACGGGCCGGCTCCACGTCCCGGCCCGCGATGGGTTCGGGGCGGGGCCACCTGCCGGGGCGGGGGACCACCCCGGGCACGGTCGGCCGCGTCGCAGCCCGTCGTGCATCGGAGCGTTGCGAATCGGCGCCCCCGGCCGGTGCCGGCACGCGGCGAATCGGCACGACACATGAATCCAAGCCGGAGCATGCATCGCCAATCCCTCGCTGCGTCGTTCGTTGCCGTCGTCTGCGCATGCACCCTCGAGGCGGTCGTGCCGCAGGATCCTGCCTACGGCCCGACCGGTACGCCTCCGCCCGACACCTCCGCAACCTCCACGGCCGCCACGGGCTCGACGTCCTGGGCCTCCGGCCCGTCGGAAACCGGCGCGACCGATACCGACGGCGAAGCCGATGGCACGACACTCCCGAAATTCGACGTCGCACCCGAGACCGATCCCGCCGATGGTCAGGCGCCGTGCCCGGGGATCGACGTGCTCTTCGTCGTGGACGACTCCCACAGCATGAGCGACGAACAGTCCCACCTCGTCGACAGCTTTCCGGGATTCTCCGACGGACTCTTGACGCTCGTGGGTGCAGGCTACGACGTCCACGTCGGCGTCGTGACCACCGACGCCTATGCCTTCAACGAGGAAGGTTGCACCGAGATCGGCGCCCTGACGACCAAGACCGGCGGCAACGACGCCAGCAACGCCATGTGCGCGCCGTTCTCCCTCGGCCGATTCATGAGCAAGTACGACGATCTCGAGGCCGACTTCGCCTGCGCCGCCCGGGTCGGCACGAGCGGCGACCCGAAGGAGCGACCGATGCTGGCCGCACTCGAAGCCCTCTCCCCGGACAAACTCGCACCGAGCGGCTGCAACGCGGGCTTCCGCCGTGACGAGGCCCTGCTCGTGATCGTCATCGTCACGGACGAAGAGGATCTGCAGGATTCGCCCGGCATGGTCGAGGACTGGTACGAGGGCATCGTCGAACGAGCCGGCGGCGACCCGGACCACGTGGTGGTCCTCTCCCTGGTGGGCACGCCCAAACCGAACGCCTGCCCCGACTTCCAATGGAACGGATCCGAAGGGGCCGAGGTCGCCCACCAGATCATCGCCTTCACCGAGATGTTCGGGCCCCGGGGCCTCGTCGGGGACGTCTGCGCCTCCGACTACGCGCCCTTCTTCGCCGAAGCCGTCGAACTCGTCTCCGACGCCTGCGCCGCACTTCCGGCCGCGGGTTGATCGTCACCGCCCGCGACCTCCTCTCGAAGCCGGGGCGGCGTGAAGTCCTCCGGGTGCTTCCCGGTCTTGTCGGCGTAGAAGGCGCGAATCGCGTCCATGTCCCGCAGGCGATCCCCCGTCACCTCGATGAGCGGGCCGATGCCCCCTTCCTTGCGCGCGTAGTCGAGGAATCCGCACGCGATGGGAACGCCGGCCCCACGGGCGATCTCGTAGAAGCCGCTCTTCCAGTAGGGCGCCTTGCCGCGCGTTCCCTCCGGTGCGACCGCGAGCACGAGGCCCGGACGTTCCTCGAAGGCACGGGCCAGTTGGGCGACGGCGCCGTGGCGCGCCCTTCGATCGACCGGGATCCCCCCGACGGCGCGCATGAGCCATCCGAGGGGTGGCCGAAACAAGGTGTGTTTGCCCACCCAGTGCACGTCGATCCCGAGTTCCGCGGCCACGAGGAGCATGTACAGGAGATCCCAGTTGCTCGTATGGGGCGCCGCGATGAGGACGACGGACCTGTCGGGGGCGCGACCTACGGCACGCCAGCCGACGAGACGAAGGCCGAGGCGGCCGAGCCAGCGGACCAGGGGCGA
>RFGU01000234.1 GCA_003696955.1 Deltaproteobacteria bacterium
CACGGACTTCGGCAGCGCCCGCAGAAGCCGCACCGCCGCATCCTGAGCGAGCCGAAGGGCCACGAGTCGACTGGAAGGGGCGCAGGGGTGGGATTCGGAGGCCATCTCGCCCCCGGCAGGATGGCCGCCGAATCCCACCTCCAAGCCCCGCTGCTGCGACGTACCCCGCTCGCCGTCCGCCGCCCGCCGTTCGCCGTCCGCCGCCCGCCGTTCGCCGTTCGCCGTCCGCCGCCCGCCGCCCGCCGTTCGCCGTTCGCCGTCCGCCACCCGCCACCCACCGTTCGCCGTTCGGCGTTCGCCGTCCGCCGCCCGTTGCGAAACAGCCCCAGCGGGGATGCAACGTCCAAGGCGCGACGTTGCAGGTCCCACGGGTCCTATCGGTCGCCACTTCACGGTCGTGCCCTCGGCGGGACGAACACCTCGACGAGCGCCGGAGTCGTGCGCCCCGCCAGCGGCCTCGCCCTCGAGGCCACCGCCGCCGCCACCCACGGTCCCCGAGCCACCACGGTGCATCGAGGCCGTGGAGGGCGCAGCATCGGGGGCCATCCGCCGTTCGCCGCCCACCGTCCGCCGTCGGTGTTCGCCGCTCGCCGTTCGCCGCTCGCCGTTCGCTGTCCGCCGTCGCTGTTCGCCGCTCGCCGTTCGCCGTTCGCCGTTCGCTGTCCGCCGTCGCTGTTCGCCGTTCGCCGTCCGCCGTCGCTGTTCGCCGTTCGCCGTCCGCCGCCCGCCGTGTCGCCGTCCGCCGTCCGCCACTCGCCGTCCCCCGCCCGTCCTCCACGCGCGGCGCGGACCGATCCCTCCACGGTACCTCCCACCACGTTTCGCAATCACGCTCGGCTCCGCGGCAATGCCGTACCGTTTCGGCGATCACGACGTTCGCGACGACGCGGCGGAGGGCAGCGTCGCCTGCGTCCGCCGTGTCCCGCGAACGGTGCGAGGAAGAACGTTTCGCCCCACCTGCGCGTCAGAGCCGGTCGGACGCGATCCCCACCTGGGCGACCCCTGCCTCGTGGGCCGCGGCCATGATGCGGATCACCTGGCCGTAGGGCACCTTGCCCGATGCCGTGATCGCGATCCGGCCGTCCCGCTGCGCCTTCTCGTTGGCGGCGATGGCCTTGACGATGCCGGCGTAGTCGGCGGGCAGGGGCGTCTTGCCGAGGCGCGCCGAGCCGTCTTCCTCGATGGTCACGAGCAGGGCGGCGTTGGGGTCGTTCGGTTGCTGCACCACGGTCTGCTTGGGCAACTGGAGCGGCAACTTCTCGTTGGGGGGCGCCGGCGTCGAGACCATGAAGATGATGAGAAGGCTCATCAGCACGTCGACCATGGAGGTGACGTTGATCTCGGCGACCATGCCGCCGTCCTGCTGGGGGGCAGCCATGCCCATGGCGGCGTTTACGCTATCCGAGTCGACCGCCGGCCGCAACGTATGGTCGTCGGCGCATCAGTCCGCGGGCAGGTCGTCGAAGGCGGCGGCGGCGATGCAGACGGTGGCGGGGTCGCGGTCGCGGTTGGCGAAGCGGACCTCGAAGAAGGCACCTTCGAGGTTCGTGGTGGCCAGGCGGACCGGGGTCAGGGCGTCGGCAAGGGGGTGGGCCGTCGCGCCGTGGAGGGCGGGTACGCGGAACCGCAGACGCTTGGCCGAGCCGCGGACGCGGCGGACGAGCGCGAGGATCCGGTCGGACTCGGGGACGGGAAGGCGCAGGCGCACCCAACCGCCCGCGGGGATCGTGACGCGCAGGCACCGATAGAGGTGACCGCCGTGGGACAGGAAGGAGCGCCGGGGGCGTTCGAGTCGAGGCCGACACCCCCGCCGTGGGTCCTTGCCGGCGAGGGCCCGGCACGGATCGTCCGGGATCGACAAGATCTGGTGGGCGCCGCGCAGCACCAGGTCGGCGACGAAGCGGCCCGTGGGCGGGGGCCGGTCCTCGTCTTGGGGCGGGCGAAGACCGTCGTGGGCAATGCGGGGCCGGGTGCGATCCTCCCAGCTTCGCGCAAGCTGGGATCGGGCGCGTACGTACGCTCCCGCCGCCGCGACGACGAGCAGCGCCGCGAAGCCGGTTGCAAACGTCACGGCGAGCCGCGGCGACGGTCGAGGCACCGGAAGACGACGGTCGGCGACGAGCAGGCCGAAGGCGGCCAACCAACACGCAAGGCCCCACGCCCCCCCGCCGGGGGGGAGTCGAGGTGGCGCGAAGGCCAGGTGGACGGGCCCTTCGCCATCGGTCGTGTCGAATCCCAGGGCGAATGCCGCGCCGCCGGCGATGGCGTCGCGCGTGCCTTCGAGGAGCCGGCCGGACCGCTCGATCCGCCAGGCCGGGTGGGGCGAAAGGGGGACCGTGGCGTGCCGCAGCCCCGGCGGGATCTCCACGTCGAACGTGCCGGAACCCGTCGGGCGCGCGGGGACGAGGCCGGCCCCGGCGCGGGCGGGTGCCCGGCCGCCCCGCCACCTGACGATGCGCAGCGAGGCGACGCGCTCGACGTCGTCGAAGGTGCCGGCCAAGGGGTGCCTTCGGGGAAGCGGACCGTCGTAGACGACGAAGTCGACGCCGAGCAGGTCGAGCAGGGCGGGCGACGGTCGGCGCAGATCGACGCGCCGGTTGATCGTCGGGACGTGCCCGAAGAGCAGGACGCGGGCCCCCGCGTCGGCGCAGGCGAGCAGTGGATACGTGGCACCGGAAAGGCCCGCGCGTAGGAACGCCACCACGGGCGGTCGGCCGTGTTCGGCGGCAAAGGCATCGAGGCGGTCGCGCAAGGTTTCGTCGGCTTCCTCCAAAGGGTCGCCTTCGAGGGTGTCCACCGTGCCGACCGGCCGCATGGGCCACGCAGGTCCCGTGGACCAAAGTCCCGCGAAGACGCCACCGAGGACGGCCGCCAGCAGGACGCCCGACCCAGCCCGCAGCGGCTTCGGGGCCGGTCGTGCCGAGCCGGCGGTCGCCGGTTGGGTCCGGTGGCTCCGCGATGCGCGCTCGACGGCTGCGGCGACCGCGGCGACCGCGACGCCGCCGGCCACCGCACAGAACGGAGCCAGGTAGAGGGCGAAGCGCGGAAACTGCAGGTTGCGGATCGCCGGCAGCACCAGGTCGAGTCGCAGGACCGCGATGGCATCCTCGGAGGCCGCCACCAGAAGTCCGAGTACCGCCAGCACGAAGCCGTGCCCGACCCGTCCACCGCGGAGCGCAAGCCATGCCAGGCCGATCGTCGCCGCAGGGGCCACGAATCCGATCCCACCATGGTCGAGCAGCCGGCCCCGCAGCAGGTCACCGACCAGGACCGAGAGGGGATGCCAAGGCACCGGGTGCCGGTCGAGGGCGAAGGCGCCGCCGAGGAAGGTCGAAAGCCACACGGCGGCGGCCCCCGTGGCGAGGACGAACCCCGCCGGGGGCACCAGGAGATCGCCCAGGCCTTCGCGCCGGACGAGGGCCACGAGCCACAGGGCCAACGTGACCGCGGCAAGGGGCGGAAGGGCGAAGGGGTGGGCAAGGATCGCAAGCGCGCCGAAGACGGCCGCGAGTCCGACGCGCCGCCATGGTCGCCGCCCGATCGGGCCGACGAGGACCGAGAAGTACGCCAGCACGAAGGGCACCGAAAGAGCCTGGGGCCACACGCCGTGGAAGAAGACGTACTCCCACCCGCCCTCTCGGCTCGCGCCGGGATCGAGGATCGTCCCGATGGCCGCGAAGCACCCGGCCAACTCCGCCGACCACCCGGGCATGGCGGCC
>RFGU01000235.1 GCA_003696955.1 Deltaproteobacteria bacterium
AGCCAAGGACGTCTCCAAACTCGACGACCGCGCCCTCGCCGAACTCGTGGACACCTGGTTCCAGCCGGTGGTCTGACCGCGCGCCGTCACGGCGCGACCGCTCGGTCGCGGGAGAGGCCGGGCGCGGGTGTTCTGCGATCTGTTGGATGGCCGCTTCATCCTGCCTTGCTACATGCGGCGTGTGGTCGACCGCTTGTACTCCGGTGGAACCGGGGCGATGATCCCAGTCATGCTGTCACGCGCTGGCCGAATCCTCCTCGTGGCGATGCTCCCGGCCTGTACGTCGGGAGGGAGCGAATCCGCCTCGGGATCTTCGTCTTCGGCATCGGGCACGGCGGGATCCACGACGAGCGGCACCACGATGGACGACCCCATCGTATGCAAGCCGGGGCTGCAGCGCTGCGGGGACGATACCATCATCGAAACCTGTGCCCCCACCGGGCGGGAGTGGGTGGCGACCGAATGCGGAACGCACGAGCGTTGCGTCACGTGTTCGGTCGAGGAGGATCCGACCTGTGCAACGGGGGCGTACTGCACGGGCCCCTGCGAACTGGCCGAAGAATTGCCATCGTCGGCGGGCTGCGAGTTCTTCGCTACGCGGATGTTGCATGTATTCGAAGATCAACCCGATGGACTCATCGTCGGCAACCCGTCCGAGAGCGATACGGCCACCGTTCAATTTTATCGAGTCGACATCGGCAAGCACGACGAAGTCCCCGTTGGAGACCCCGTGGTGTTGTCTCCGGGACAGACATATACGTACTTGATGGACGATGCGTTCGTGGACGCCTCCCAATGGACGATGTTTCAGAGCGGCGGCATCGTTATCGTTCGCTCGGATTTGCCGGTCGTGGCATACCTTCATTCGCCGTTGACCAACGAGCAGGCCATCGAGGGTAACAAGGGAGGAGCCCCGGAATCCTCGATGTTGCTGCCTACGTCAGCCTTGCGACAGGATTATGTCGTCGCTTCGTTCTCTCCGTTCGACGACCCGAATCATCCGCTCGGGAACGGTCAACCCAGTTATTTCATGGTGATCGCTCTCGAGGACGGAACGAATCTCGAGTGGACGCCACGTGTCGACACCGCAGGCAGCGGGCTACCGATCGATCCGGTACAAGCGGGCGGCACGGGAATGGTAACCCTCAATAGGTTCGACGTCGTACGAATCGCAGCGTCGGGAGAAAATGGAAGCGCGATCGTAGAGCGGGATATCAGTGGCGCCTACGTGCATTCGAACAAGCCAGTGTGGCTGTCGGGAGCCGTGCGCTGTGCTTACGTGCCCGTGGGTACCCGCTTCTGCGATCATCTACAGGAGGTCATGTTCCCACTAGAGTTCTGGGGACGTCGCTATGTTGCGGCGCATGCGCCGGCGCGCGGAGCGGAGCCGTTCATCTGGCGCATCTACAGTGGAGCCGACGGCGTGACCGTCACCACGACTCCCCAACAGCCGGGCACCCCGGTAACGCTCGGACGAGGAGAGTTCGTCGAGGTCCAGGTCGGACCGGACGTGGACTTTCTGGTCGATGCGGACGGTCCAGTTCTGCCGGTGCAGTATCTAGCAGGCGTGGAGGCCACGGGCGTGATGAAAGGCGACCCGGCAATGGTCCAAGCCGTTCCCGTGGACCAGTTCCTCTCGAGATACGCTTTCGTCACCGGAATCAACTATCCCGAGAACTACGTGCAGGTCATTCGTCCGGCCGATGGCCCGGATGTCCTCGTTGATGGCGTCGTCGTGTCCGGTTACCGACAGGTCCAAGGATTCGAGGTGG
Source organism: Deltaproteobacteria bacterium (assembly GCA_003696955.1). Lineage (GTDB taxonomy): Bacteria > Myxococcota_A > Polyangia > Nannocystales > Nannocystaceae > J032. The sequence goes on from RFGU01000235.1 coordinate 1,773, forward strand.
CCGATGTCGCTATCTCCGAGGGGGCGCATCTGGCCGAGAGCTCGGGTGCATTCGGCATCATTCAGGTCGGCTACGGCGTACAGGATCCCAATGCAATGGTGAAGGGCGAGGCTGCAGCCTACGCCTATCCGGGCGGTATGAAGGCCGACACCTTGTTCATTCCGTGATGGATGGCCGACGCAAACGGGGACGTTGCGCTTGTCCGCGTATAGCGAAGCTGCAAGCGGCGTGACGTCTCCGGCAAGGCAATCCGCGGACCAACCGGATGATCGAAGACAAACAGATGGTGCATCGACTTCGCGTGCAACGCATGATTCAACCGGTGACTCGCCTACTGATCGATTGGCGCGCTGCGGCGGTGGGGTTGTTCATCGTGCACCTTGGGGCGGCTCCGGCGTGGGAAGGTGGACTGCTTCCTGTATCCGTGTTTCTGACATACGCCGTCAAGGTCGCGGCGCAATTCGCGTTGTCGTGCCTGGCTGTCCGCTTCATGGCCGAAGGTTCGCTTTTCCGGATGTTCGTGGTCGTGTGTGCAGTCGGCCTGTTGGGGGTTGGCTCTGCCGTCCACCTCTCGGCGACCGAACTCGGAAATCTCCCCCTTCGTCTTCGCTGGACGATCGGGGCTTGCCTCGGAATCGGGCCAGCGCTTGCATTGGGTGTGGGACGACGAATGCGTCCGATTCTGTTGCTGCGACCGTACGTGGGCGCGGCGGTCGTCGTAGTCGCAACCGTCGGGTACGGCTCGACATATGTCGTCCGCCCCGGAGAATACGTGGTAGCCCATTTCTTCGTGCTCACCTCGTTTCTCGTGCTGGTCGCAGCGGTGACGACCGGCGCACGTCTGGACAGGGGCAGGGCCATCGCCGCGACCGTGTTGAGCCTCGCGGGGTTGGCGTGGCCAGGCTCCGCGGCTACGGTCGTTGCTCTCAAGCATGATCCGGGCGCGATTCTCGTGGCAGCGACCACGGGGCTCGCTCGTCGGGTCTGGACGCGTGCACGAGTGGACCGCAAGGACGTGAGCCCGGAACGGTACGGCCTCGACCCCGCGTGGTTTTCGGCGCCGGTACCGCACGGCAATACCGCGGCTGCGAAGCCCATCGTTTCGAATCCAATCGTATTCTTGATCGTCGTGGACTCCTTGCGTGCCGACGTCGTGCGTGCCGGCATCGAGGACGGCTCGCTGCCGACCTTCCGTGCCCTCGCGCGGCGGGGAGCGGCGTTCGAGAATGCGAGGTCGACGGCCTCGTCGACCACCCCCGCTCTTGTGTCCCTATTCGGTGGAAAATACTACTCTCAGTTCCGATGGACCAAAATTCGATTTGGAAACAAGCGGAAATATTTTCCGGTGGACGACGGTAGCCCCCGACTCGCCGAGTTGTTGAGTGCGGCCGGCGTACGAACGTACAGTGTGACGCCGGGAGGTGGGTTCCTCGGCAGGTTCGGAACGACGCGGGGATTCCAAGTGGAGCGAGTACCCGGGACGAAGGCCGAGCAAATCGCATCGGCTGCGACGAAGGTGGTCGACGCGCTGAACGGCGATCCGGCGCTCGTCTACGTGCACTTTCTCGATCCCCACTTCCCTTACGAGGGGCCCCGCGACTTGGACGATCGTGGAAGATACCTCCTCGAAGTCCAGACGGTGGATGCCGCGATCGGATCGATCAGGAGAGCCGTACGCAAGGCTGGATTGGCGAAACGGGCGATCTATGTCGTCGTCGCAGACCATGGAGAGGCATTTGGAGAGCACGGCACCTTTGGTCATGCAGCTACGATCTATGAGGAACTCGTTCGAGTCCCCGTGATCTTGAGCGGACCGAATTGGCGGATGTCACGTCCCACGGAAGCCGTCAGTCTGATCGACGTGGGGCCGACGGTCCTGGAAATTTTCGGTGTTCACGTGCCCGCGGAATGGATGGGACAGAGCCTCCTTCCTACGGTCGAGGGGCGACGGGTCGCCTATTCACGCCCCATCGGACTGGATGCAGGACGGCGGATGCAGGGCATCGTTTTCCCGGACGGCGTCAAGGCCATCATCGACCTCCATCGAGGCACCGAAGAAGTTTACGACTTGGCCGTCGACCCGGACGAAACGACGAATCTAGCGGACTCGCCCGATGGCCGCGCGCGGATTCTCCTCGTCGAACAGTTCTTCGCGGCTCACGAGTACCGCGCTCCAGGTTACGTTACCCCGTACCGGCCGTGACGAGTTCGATGCGTCCCTTGGACGGCGCCACGAGCGAAAACGGTCCGAAAGGCTGTGGCCCTCACCCCCGCAGGGCACGGTAGAGCCGGGGGAATTCGGGGGAGAGGAGGAAGGGGACCAGGGATTGGGCGAGGGGGGAGCGGTTGATGCGGGTCTTGCGGGTCGCGGCGGCGACGTCGTCGAGGAGGGCGGCGGCGTCGAGGGTGCCCGCCGGATCGCCGGTCAGGACGAGGGCGACGCGCAGATCCGTGCTCGTCAGGATCCGGGCGGCTTCGAGGGGCGCGAGGCTGCGGGACGCCAGTTCCTCGCATGCGGCGGTCGTGTCACGGCGTGCGCGGCGGGGGAGGTGCTTGTCGAGCAGGGCGGCGACGTTGCGCAGGCGGGTTGCGTCCGGGTCCGCCGTCAGCGGGTGGAACACCCCCGAGACCTCGAACGCGGCCGCGAGCAGCAGATCGAGGTCCACCGGCGGGAGCGCCCGTACCCGCGGCGCCCCCAGGGCAAGACGCGCGAGCGCAACGGCGGCGAGGGCCCGCCAACCCGGAACGTCCCCCTGCAACCACAGGTTCGAGCCGAGCCGGATCACGGTCTCCGGCCCGGCGATGGCGAGGGCCGCGTTGTGGGTGAGGCTCGCGACCAGGGTGGGGTGCCCGGAGGCCCCTGCCGCCGCGGCCCATGCGTCGACCAGGTGGGAGAACGCTCGTACGTCGGCACCTGGAGGGACGGGTGCCTCGTCCTCCGGACGTAACACGCCGAACTCGGCGGCCAATGGCCCCATCACCTTCTCGAGGGCCACCGCGAGGGCGTCGAGGGCGTCCGGTTCCTTCGGACTGCGAATCTTGCCCCGCAGGTCGCCACGGTCGAGCAACTCGACGAGCCCACCGGCTACGGGCAGTTGCAGGTGATCGACCGGCGCGGGGATCGACGTGGCATCGAGGGCATGGCCCAGCATGGACGCGGCCCACGCCAGATCCGGTCGGCTCGGGCGCGCAACCTTGATCAGCAACCGGACGCTGCGCAACGAGAGGGCACCCCGGGCCGTGTCCGCAAGCAGCACGCCGCGTGTGGGGTCGACCCAGCGCTCCGCGGCCTCCGGGCGCCCCGCGCGGGCATAGAGGTCGACGAGCATGTCCACCGTCTCGCGCTTGCCGGGCCGAAGGACCGCGGCGCGTTCGAGAGCATCGATGGCGTCGTCGAGCCGGCCCCGGCGGCTCTCCAGGGTGGCCAGGCGCACCAACAGGTCATGGCGTTTGCGCCGATCCTCTTCGATCTCGAGCATGGCGGCGATGCACGCGATGGCGTCCGTGATCCGATCCGCGCGCTCGTAGAGGGTGGCGGCGGTGGCGAGGACGTCCAAGCGCCGCGGGGCCAACGCGCGTGCCGCCTCGCCATGGGCGATGGCGCGGTCGAGGTGCTCGGGGAGGTCCCCGAGGTCGGAGGCGATCTCCAGGTGAAGGTCCACCCGCGTCGGGTCCTGGGCCGGCAGGCGTTCGATGAGTTGCTCGCGGGCAGCGACGGCACCGAGGACGTCGCCGGACCTCGCCCGGGCCGCGGCCAACTCCCGCAGCGACTCGACGTCGTCCGGCATGGCCGCCACCGCTTGCTCGAGAAAGGTGATCGTTCGCTGCACGTCTTCGGCGGTGCGCGCCAGGACGCGTGCGAGGGCATGACGGTCCTCCGGACGCTCCACGGCGTCGAGGGTCTCGGCCAGGATGTCTCGCAGTTCCACCACGCGGGGATGACGTTCGAGGACGGCAAGTCCCAGCCCGACCGCATCCCGGTGGCCGGGATGTCGGGACAGAATGTGCTGGATCCGGGTGATCGTCTCGTCGAGGGCGCTCGTATCCCCCGAGAGGACCCGCGCCACCGATTCGCGCATGTCGGCCACGAGGGCGTGGATCGAAGCCGGTCCGGTCCGTGCTGCGACCACCTGTTCCCGTCCTTCGGCAATCCGCGCAAGGCCGAGCTGCGCCGGTGCAAGCCCCGGAACCGCATCGAGGGCCGCCAGGTACGCTCGGCGCGCCTGCTTGAGCAGGCCGGCGCCTTCGAGCAGCTCCGCGCTCTCGAGATAGAAGGTCGCACGCTCGGCCGCGGACTGGGCGCGCACCGCCCGAGCCGCCACGGCATCCTTGACGTCCACCTGGATCGACGGATCGGCCAGGATCCGCTCCAGGTGGCGCACCGCGTAGGGGTTGCCGGGATCCCCGCGCAGCGCGTCCAGGATCGCGGTGGCCGCCAGGTCGCGGTCCTCCGGCGCTCCGGACTCGAGCAAGAGCTCGGCGGCCTCCACCAGCAAGGTCGCCTGCAGGTGGCGGTCCTCCACACGTCGGGCCAGGGTCAGGTAGAGGGTCGGCAGGGCCGTCGTGTCCTCCGTGGCAGCCAGCACCGTCTCGAAGGCGCGGGCCACCAGGGGGTCTTCCGAGGCGAGGCCGAACGCGCGCTCGAATGCCAGCTTCGCCTGCTCCACCGATCCGGCCACCAGGTGGATCCGTGCGATCTGAACGATGTAGGCCGCTTGTTCCGACGGCGGTGCATCCGGCATCTGCTGGGCGATGGCAGCCGCCAAGTCGTCGAGGTCGCCGAAGGCGGCGAGCAGCCGGCGTGTACGCTCGGCGGCCAGACCATGGGACGGCTGGACGCGCACGGCCTCTCGGTAATGCTGAACGGCGTTGCCCGCGGCCTCCACGGCCGCAGGGCCCGTCGCGCGGCGCGCCGCCGCCTCGGCGAGCAGTCCCGTGCGATAGTGGTGGTCGGCTCGGGCGGCGGGACCCTCGGGTTCGTCCGCGGCCGCGGCGATGGCGTACGCCTCGTCGAAGGCACCCGAGGCCGCAAGGACTTCGACGAGCAACTCCCGTGCGGCGGTCAGATCCGGGTTGCGTTCGTAGGCCAGTCGGGCAAGTTCAACGGTCAGCTCGGACGCCCCCGTCTCCTCGAAGGCGAACTCGGCCGCCACGTAGGCCAATACGGCCGGATCGGCATGGGGCCAGCGCTCCGGGGTGTGGAGGGCGACGTAGGCGTCGAGATCGCCGTCCTCACGGTAGATTCGCGCCAGGGCGCGTAGGGCGGGGGTGTACCCGGGCGAACGGTCGAGGGCGCGCTCGTAGTACTCGCGCGCGAGCAACCGCTGGCGAAGCTTGAACTCGTGAACCGCCCCGAGTTCCACGAGCAGCGAAGTCTGCACGACAGGATCGTCGAGTCGCTCCGTCAACAACCGAAGGGCCTTGATCAGGACGCTCGTGCGGTCGGCCGACCGGGCGAGCGACACGAGGCGGAACAACGACAGGTGATCGTCCGAGTCCGCCGACGCGAGCTGCTCGAGGGCCGTGATCGCCAGATCCGTGTCGCCGAGTTCCCGTTCGGCCAAGGTGGCCACGCGCCGCAGGATCGTCGGGCGCTCGAGGGGATCGTCCACCTGCTCGGCCTGCCGCAGCAGGACCGAGACGGCTTGGGGCCATCTGCGCGTGGTCTCGTAGGCTCGGCCGAGGGCACGCAGGCAGTTCGGATCGTCGGGGTGCTCGGCCAGGGCGAGTTCGTAGGCCTCGGCCGCCCGCGCACCATCGTTGCGATACGTCTCGTGCACGCGGCCGAGTTCGAGGAAGATCGCGGCACGCCCCGGGCCCGGCGGTTGGATCCTCGCCCACTCGCCGAGATGGGCCACCAGCTCCGCGATGCGTCCCCTGGCTTCGAGCAGACGTGCGCGCGTCTCGTTCGCCCAGTGCTGGTCCGGTGCGTGGGCCAGGCAGAAGTCGAGATCGGCTTCCAGCGCGTCGAGCATCTGCTCGGTGGCGTCGTCCAGCGGATCGTTCGCACCCGCAAGGACGTGTTCGACCGACGCCAGGCGCCGTCGTGCGAGCTGTTCCCGAACGAGTGCCTGCTCGCGTGGGTCGTCGAGGAAGGGCCACAAGGTTGCGAGCACGTCGATCTCGTCCGCCACGGGACGATCGCGACCCAGGGAGGCCGCACGTTCGAGGTAGAGGGCCACCTCGGAAAGCGGTGCGACCATGTCCCGCGGATCCTCCATGCGGCGGACCTGGGCCAGCATCTCGGCCACCACGTCGTCCACCCTCGCCTCCGCGTCCGAAAGGGCCAGGAACGAAAGGTGCAGGGCGGTCGCTCGGGAGACCGGGTCCTCGGCCAGCCGCGCAAGGGCCAGGTACAGGTCCCCGAGGGTCTCGAGGTCGCCGTCACGGGCCGTCGCGCGGATCAGGCGGCGTAGCGCCGTCTCCTCCGCAGGGTCCGCGGCACGGGCGCGCGCCAGGAAGGCTCGGGATCGACGCGCGTCCGACTCCACCTCGGCGCGCCACAGCGACGCGACGACTTCGAGCGGGGGCGGCAGATCCGTGTGGAGCCACCGGTCGAGCAAATCGGCTGCCGCTTCTTCGTCGATCAACGTGGCCGCCTCGGCCGCAAGCTGCAGGGCGACGGGATGCTCCGGCACCAGCTCGAGCGCCTTCCGATAGGCGGCCAGAGCCCGATCCAACGAGGGGGTGTGCTGCTCGCAGGCCAATCCGAACTCGACCCATGCGTCCGCTCGCTCGGCGGCAGGACGGGACGTGTCGGTCGCTTCCCGTTCGAGCGCCGCCAGTTCCCGTCCGAGGCCTGCATCCGGGCCCGTGATCGCCCCCAGCATCTCCCGGACCAGGGGGCCTTCGAGCCGCTTGAGCAGGGCTTCGGCTTCCTCCCGGCGACCGAGACGCTCGATGAGGATCCGCGCCGCCTCTGCGACGTACGCCTCGGCCAGCGCGGGATCCTCCGTGGCCCTGCTCTGGGCCACGAGTTCGTCGACCATGCCCTCGAAGGCCTCGACCGTCTCGACCACCAGGGCCGTCGACAGCAGCGTGGAGTGCAACCCCGACGGCTCGGTCCACGACAGATCGAGGCGGTTTGCCAGGAGGGACGGGGCGTGTGTGGCTTGGACCTCCGGTACGGTTCGGCGGGTGGGGTCGGTCACGAGGCCACCTCCGCAGCGACGGTACGCAATCCGGTCCTCGCATAGCCGATGCGAACGCGTAGGTCGAGGTGCTCGTCCGACAGGACGAACGTAGCCAAGTCGAGCAGGCGCGCAGACGAGGAGGGCACGGCGTTGCGGACGATCTCGGCGACCACGGGGCGGGGGTCGCCGGCGAGCACCGTGGCGATACGGTCCTCGGCCGCCCGCAGGGTTCGCAACAGCACGGCGGGCGCATCGGCGCGGTGACGCTGGAGGAAGTCGGCGGCGGCCTCCAGGGTGGACTCCCCGATGGAGATGCCCTCCATGCGCTCGGACCACGCAGGGACGAGGGCTTCGACCTCGGGCGTTGGCTCGGGGACTGGGCGGGGCCCCAAGCGCGCGACCGCGTGGACGAGGGCGCCAATCTCCGGGGCCGCCTCGGCCTCGGGGGCCAGCCCCGCCACCGCCGACCGGAACAGGGCACGGGCGAGGCGGGCGCGGGCCCACGGCACGAACGGAGCCGATGCGATGCGGCGTCCCACCACGAGGATCGGATGGTCATCGAGGCGCACCTCGGCGAGATCCGGTGGTTGCTCGCGCACGTACATCGGAGGGAGGGCGACGCCCATGGTTCGCGCGAGCGCTTGGGCGACGAGGACGGCGGGCGCCCCCTCGGGCATCAAGGCCCCCGACGGCGCATCTCCCGGGGAGCCCCCTTCGACGGACCGGGCCACGTCGCGCAGCAGGTCCAACAGAAACGCTCCCTCGAGGTCGCCACCTACGAGATCGATGAGATCGCCGTCGATGGGATTGGGAAGGGGAAGGGGATCCGGGGCGAGGGCGTCGGCCCGCGCCTGCGGCGGCAGGGCCTCCGGGTCGATGGCTTCGAGCAGTGCGGTGGCCACGAGGACGCCGTCGTCCAGGTCCAGGAGTTGGTAGAGGCGCACGAAGGCTCGGAGCACCTCGGGTGAGAGGCCGAGGCCGTCCTCGGTCGCGCGGGAGACACCGCCACGCAGGGCGGCGCGATGCTGGATCAGACTCGTCAGGGCGGCCGCCCGCGCCTCGTCCGGGCGGTCGAGGTTCGACAGGGCCCCATACAGCTCTTCGACGAGTTCGAGGTCCGTCGGACGCTGCAACAGCAGTTGCTGCATGATCTCGGCCGCTGCCTCCGGGCGACCGAGTCCCTCCCCGTAGGCCGTGGCGAGCGCGCGCAGGTGGGCGAGACGGGCGGGGCCGTCCTCCACTTCCACCAGGCGCTCGAGCACGGCCACCGTACGCGTTGCATCGCCTTCCGCCTCGGCCAGGGCCAAGGCTCGTTCCAGCACCTCGCGGCTCCGGTAGCCCGCATCCGCAGCGGCCACCAGGTGGTCGATCGCCATCGCGGCATCTCCGGCCTCGGTCCACGCTTGCGCGGCGAGGAAATGCAACGCCGCCCTGCGTTCCGGGGAGGACTCGGCCGCGATGGCCGCCTCGAGGCGCCCCGTCGCGTCTCTCCAACGCCCGAGGCGCGCGAGCGCGTGGGCGAAATGGGCCAAGACCGCGGCGTCGGGTTCGACGGCGGCCGTCCCCCGTTCGAGAAGCTCCGCTGCCAACTTCGGTCCCACGAAGAGGGAAGCAAGGTTGGCCACGACCTTGAGATCGGCGCAGGTCAGACGGCCGTCGTCCATCAGGTGATCGAGCCGCGCGCGCAGGGCCGGCCCCACCGCCGGCACGGGCACGACCGTACCGGCGGCCGAAAGGCGCAAGAGACCACGCACCGGCTCCTCCGCACCCGGTGCGGTCGTCATGGCGGCCGCCAGGCGCTCGCCCGCGGCCTGGACGGCCTCGGTCGAGTCGTCGCGCATGAGCACTTCGGCCGCGCGGCAAAGCGTGCGCGCCTTCGTCTCGGGCGTGCGAGTGTGCTCGGCGGCGGCATCGAGCCGGGCCACGGCACGGGCACGTGCCTTCGGATCGTCGGAACGGGCGTCGAGCCGGGCGAGCAGCCATAGGGCCGGAAGGAAGTCGGGGACTTCGGCCAAGGCCTTCTCGGCCAAGGTGCGTGCGACGTCGAACCGCCGTAGGTGCTCGGCACGTTCGGCCGCCATCACGGCCCTCGCCGCCCGGATGGCTTTCGCATCTTCGCCCGATGCCTTGGGCTCGACGACCATCGCAGGCTGTCCCCGCGCCGCCTTGATCCTGCGTCGGCCTCGCAGGGCGAGGGCGTGCCCGGGCTCCGCGTCGAGCACCCGGGCGTACGCATCGTCGGCCCCTTCGAGGTTGCCAGCCGCCTCGTCGGCTCGGCCGGCGCGGTACCACAGGGCGAGGCGGGCAGGGTGGGCGGGGGTGGCCTCGAGCGCTCCGGCGACGTGACGCAGGGCTTCCGCCTGGCGCCCGAATCTTCGGGCGTGGCGGGCCGCGCGGGAAAGGCGCGCCCATGTCACGTAGTCGTCCGGACGGTCCCGAGCGGCCTCGGCCAGATATTGCACGGCCGAGACCGGCCGCTTGGTCAACTCGGCGAGCTGCAGCGCGAGGGCCCGACGCTCCGCCGGACTACGTGCAGCCGAAAGACCGCCTTCGGCAAAGGTCTGGAGTTCGCGCGTCCGCCCGAGGCGCTCGTACATTTGGAGCAACTGGACGCGTGCGACCCCGAGGTCGGGCCACAGGTCGAGGGCTCGGACGAGGTCGCCTACGGCGGCATTGGGATCGACGTCCGCTCGGATCCGTGCGTGCGCGCTGCGATGCAGCAACAGGGCCCGGGTCTTGGGCCCCTGCACCGCCGTTGCGTGGCGCTCCAGCAGATCGATGAGGACGTCCGTGCGGTCGAGCCGTGCCGCAAGTCCTTCGGCGGCGTGGAAGGCGGCGAGGTGGCGCGTGTGACTGTCGAGCAGGTGGAGGAGTTCATCGAGGGCATCCGCCGGCCGGCCGAGTCGCTCCGCGAGGATCCGTGCGATCTCCATCCGGAGGGCGATGCGTCGCGGGCGGTCCCCCGTGTAGAGGAGCTGCTTGCGCAACACCTCCACCAGGCCGGCATCGTCGCCACTCGTGCGAAGGACGTCCGCCAGGGCGGCCAGGCTCGGACCGTGGTCGTCGACCAGCTCGACGGCCTCCTCGAAGGCGGCCCGTGCTCCGTCGATGTCGCCGAGTTCCAGACGCAACTCCCCGACCCGGTGGAGCAGCTTGGCCTTGCGGGCCGGGCGGAGGGTCAGGCGGATCTCCTGCTCGGTGATCTTGACGAGTTGGTCCGTGCGTCCTGCCCGGGCGAGGAGGCGGGCGAGGCGCTGCAGCGCCGGAAGGTGCTCGGGTACGCGTTTGAGCAAGGCCACGTGCAGTGCGATGGCCTCGTCCGCATCGCCCGCACTGTCGGCGAGCTGTCCGAGGATCGACAGGATGTGTACGGCCCGAGACGCGCTGGCCCCTTCGAGTTCCTCGCGAAAGAAAGCGCGAAGATCGTCGAGCCGGCCGAGTTCGTAGAGGACGCGCTCGAGCCGATCGCGTGCGGGGCGGAAGGCGGGGCGAAGTTCGAGGGCGGCCAGGAAGGCTCGCCGTGCCGCTTCCGGCTCGTCGAGGCGGTCGGCCAGGATCTCGCCGACGTGGACGTGGAGATCCGCGCGTTCGGTCGCCGTGCGCGCCGCGGCCTCGGCCGTGGCGAGTTCGAGGCGCAGGATCTCGAGGTACTGCCCCCACATCCCACGGGCGCCGAGGTGTCGCCGTGCAAGTTCGGCCGCCGGGAGGTTGGTCGGATCGAGCTGGAGTGCCCGGCGTACCGCTGCGATGGACTCGGGGATCCGATCGAGGTGTTGCAGTGCAATCTGTGCGGCACGCAGGTAGGCCTGGGAGCGCAACGCGGCGTCTCGTCCCCCCAACGGGCGCAGAACGGCCAGGGCCGCCTCGAACGCCCAATCGGCCCGTCCCGCTGCAGGGGCCGTCTCCTCGACGGCGCGCCAGAGCGCGAGGACTTCCGGGGCGGATCGGGCTGCCGTGCGCAAGAGGGCCGCCGCTGCCGCCGCGTCCTGTTGCGCCCGAAACTCCGAGCCCGCTCGCGCGAGCGCGACGGTACGCCGAATCCCGGGGTGTCGCGCCCACAACTCCGTCGCCCGCAACAGGAGGTCGGCGTCCCCCATGGCGTCGGCCACGCGGAACATGTCCTCGACCAGAAGCGGCGACGGTCCGGCGGCTTCGAGTGCCGACAGCAGCAGGTCGCCCGCCAGTCGAGCGTCGCCGCCACGACGGGTTTCCAGCAGGGCCATCTCGTGCAGCAGTGCCGCGACCCGACCGGGATCCTGTACGATGTCCGCCTGGCGGGCCAGCGACGCCGCGTAGCTCGCAAGGTCGCCGCCAACGAGGGCGATCCGTTCGAGGGAACGCGCGATGGCCAAGTCCTCCGGGGTTGCCGCGAGGGCCGCCTCGTAGCACTGACGCGCGGCCGCCAGGTCACGGAAATGACGCTCGACGATGCGTCCGCGTTCGCGATAGAGCGCCGCCGCCTCTCGGGGATGGCGCGTCGCCCGGATCTCGCGGTCGAGGGTGGCCACGAGCCCACGGACGTTGCCCTTGGCCTCGTCGATGCGTTCGAGCAGTCGGATCGCCGGACGCAGGTCGGGCAGGGCCTCGAGGGCGTGGCGCAGGTAGGCCTCGGCGCGGGACACGTCCCCGGCCGCCAGGTACCAACGACCCAGCGTCAAGGCGAGCACCGCACGCAGCTGGAGCGCGTCGTCGGGCGCCGCCCGGAGGGCCTCTTCCAGCTCGCGAAGCGGCATCGGGCGTGCCGCAGTCATGCCCCCGCATCTTACACGACCGGCGGCGCGGTCGTGGGCCGTCCGAGGCCCGTCACCTACCGTCCCCCGCGAGCATCCGGGCATAGTCCTCGATGGCCAACGGGGCAGGAGACCTGCCCGCGGCTGCGTCCCGGGCCGCCAGCAACTCGCAGATGAGTTCGAGGGTCTCGAACCGGCACGTCAGGGTGTGGAACGTGTCGGCCGGGACCGGCGGCAACTCCGCGAGCCGCGCCTCGATCCAGGCGGCGTCGGACGGGCCGTCGTCGGCGTCCGTTCGCAGATGGAAGGCGAGATCGAGGGGACGTCCAGGAGGGTGGCGCGGGTCGTCGGGGGATAGGTCGTCGGCGACGATGGCGGCGTAGGCCAGGTCCACGGGGGAGAAGTGACAGCACCGGGGTTCGAGCAACACGCGGATCCGGCGCGGATCCTTGCGATCGTCGAGGACGTGCGCTCCGATCTCGGACGATACGACCTGCGAGAAGTAGGCGCCCGCCCCGGCGGCGAGCAGCGACAGGATCTCCGGACGGTCCTCGCCGCGGGCGAGTCCGAGGTAGTGGTCCACCACGGCGAGGGAGGTCGAGGTTCCGTCGAGTTCCATACCGACCGCCCGCTGGACTTGCTCGCGAAACACACGGGCAAGCTCCGACACGAAGGTCGAGGTCTCGTCGGTGCCGCCGTGGGACGATGCGTCGAACCGCGTTCTCGAGGTAGGCACGTCGCCTACCTTTACACGCAGGCCGGCGCGGCGCTAACCTGAGGGGGCCCTTCCCGCCCATGAGCGACGTCCTCCACGCCGTGCGCGTACCCTACGCGTGCGCTTGCGGTGCGACCTTTCCGGTTCGTAGGATCGTGGCGATCGGTGCATCTTCGCCCGAGGAAGCTGCGGCATGGGCGCAATCCGAGGGGACGGTCGAGGGGACGTGTCCGGCGTGCGCGGCGCCCGCGTTCGCCGTCGGGCCCCTCTACGTGGCGACCGAGGACCGGTTGTACCGGATCGTCTCCCGCGACCACGCCTGCACGCCGGAGGATCCAGGAGAACTTCGGGCGGTGCTCGAGGCGGCCGGTGCGACGGATGATTGGATCATCGAAACCCGGACCGCCCGCCTCGAGAACTTCGTCGCGGTCCCCGAGGCGAACGCCGAGCCCCGCGCCGGGGGCGTCCGGCGGGCCTCCGCGCGTCGGCCCGACGGAGAGCCGACCCGGGTTCGCGCCGCTCCGTCGCCCGCCGACGACCTCACGGACTCCCTCGCAGAGGAGGGGGAGACCGTTCGTGCCAACGTCAGCTCGCCGTCCATCGAGACCGTCGTCGTGGACAGCGGCCCCGTCGAGGTGGACTCCTCCGCGTCGCTGCGCGCCGAGATCGTCGCTCGTGCCGGCGATGGGCTCGGCGCCCACGTGGGCGATCTGCGCGAGCTCGATGGCCGGGTCCGGGTCGTGGTGCGCGGGGCCTCGGCCGACAAATGGTCGAAGGCCGAGCTTTCGGCCTACCCGGTGCACCTGCGCTCCTACGGCTATCCGCTCTACGGTCTACGGGTCGTCGGCCGAGCCGCCGGGCAGGTGGGGTGCATCGATGCCGTCGTGGATCCGGGTGAGCCCGTGGCGACGGACATCGCCCGGGTGCTCTCCCAGGGCGTGCGCTTCCAACTCGTGGTGCTCGGTGGCGGGGAGTTCCGGCGAGAACTCGAGGCCCCGGGCTTCGAGCGCAACGCCGTCACGTGCCTCGAGTCGGCCCAGGCGCGCCTTGCGACCGAGGGACTCCCGCCGTCGCGCTTTCCCCGCGCCGTGGAGGAACTCGCCCGACACGATGCCGCCGCCCGACTCGATGCGGCCGCGTTGCCCCATCCGCTGCGGATCGATGCTCCCATCGAAACCCCGCGGCAGGCCTACGAGGCCCTCGAGCGTCTCGACCGCGCGGCGCGGCCGGAGCATGCGGCGAAGGTGCTCGAGGAGGCCGGGGTGGCCTACGCCGACTACGACGCGTGGCGCCGGCGGGTGCTCGAGGCCGCGACCGACTTCGGGATCGCCGCACCGCGGCGCTTCTGGCGTCGGATCACGGCCGCGGGCATCGCCGAAGATCTCGGCCAGTACGTCGAGCGCCTCGCGTGGGCCCGCGCGCGGCACATCGAGGACGGAACCTGCGACCTCGACGACCGGCAGCGGATCGAGGCGTGGCAGCGCATCTGGGATCTGTGCGAGCGCAAGGCCATCGAGCCACCGCCCGAGCTGCGGGCGGCCCTCGGCGTGTCGGTGGACGACGCGGCGGCGGACGCCCCCTCGGGCGACACGACGGCCGGCATCATCGCCCGCCGCGAGGACACCCACGCAAGGTGGCGCCGACGCCTGCTCGACCCGACCGAGCGACTTTCGGCGATCACGGAGGCGCTCTCGGGATCGAGCATCGACGACCGCACCTTGAGCGAGATCCTCGAGCAGCTCGACGCCCTCGCCCCGGACGAACTCCTGGCCGTGCTGCCGGAACTGCCCCGCCTGGGCAAGCGCGTGGTGCCGGGCCTCGTGGCACGGCTCGGCTCCACCCGTCGGGAGGTTCGGCAAGGGGCGGCCATCGCCCTCGGGGCCATCGGCGGCACCGAAGCCATCGCAGCCCTGGTGGACTACCTGCTACGCGAGCCCACCCGGGCCTGGATCGATGCAGCCCGCGCCCTCGGCGCCCACGGCTCCGAGGCCCTCGACGTGTTGGCGCAGCGGATCCGACGCACGAAGGCGCGCAAGGACATCGAGCGCCTGGTGCGGGCCCTTGCGGAGATCGCGGTGGCCGATGCCGAGGTCTGCGAACGCCTCGAACGCCTGGCGCGGGATGCGGAGCGCAGCGAGGTGGCGCGGATCGCCCAGGCCGCGCTCGCACAGCGGTCCACGGTGCGCGAGGAAGGGCGTAGGATCCGGGGCGAGGCCCCGCTTTCCGAGGTGACCGTGGTGCGCGGGTTCTCGCGGCGCGTACACGAGGCCCTCTTCGTCCCCGAACTCGACCTCGACGAGGCGCTCTCCTTGGACAGCTAGGAGCCCCATGCGCTACGGCATCTTCAGCGACACCCACGCAAACATCGACGCCCTCGAAGTGGTGTTGCGTGCCTTCGAGGCCCACGGGGTCGACACCCTGGTCTGCCTCGGGGACACCGTGGGCTACGGCGCGGTACCCGACGCGTGTTGCGACCTGGTGCGCAAGCATGCGTCGATTACGGTCCTCGGTAACCACGATGCCGCCGTGGCCGGCCGTATGGACTACAGCTACTACTACGACGCCGCACGCGAGGCCCTCGATCTGCACCGATCCATGATCTCCGACGCCAACCGGGCATGGCTCGAGGAACTGCCCTACAGCGCCCAGGGCGAGGGAGACGTGCTGTTCTGCCACGGGTCGCCGGTACGGTTCGAGGACTTCGAGTACATCGTGTCGGTGGATCAGGCCGAAGCATGTATCTCGGTGTGGGAACGGCTCGGGAAGGTGACCTTCATCGGCCACTCCCATCTGTGTCGGGCCTTCGCCGTGAGCCAAGAGCGCGCCCACGAAGTGGTGACCGAGTCGTTTCCGATCCGTCCGGGGTTTCGCTACGTCATCTCCGTGGGATCCGTGGGCCAGCCGCGGGACCAGGATCCGCGGGCGAGCTATACGATCTACGACACGGACACCGAGACCTTCGAGTTCCATCGGATCGAGTACGACGTCGAGCGTGCGGCTCGTCGGATCTTCGCCATGCCCGGGTTGTCGGATGCCTTCGGGGCCCGGTTGCTCGCAGGCGTGTAGCAGGAGCACGGAGTGGGATCGGCCGCGACCTGGCTCGGGCGCATCGTGGGCGGCGAGCGGCTCGACACCGACGCCTCGGCGGAGCTGTTTACGGCCGTGATGCGCGGCGAGATCGAGACGGTACCGCTCGCAGGCATCCTGGCCGCGATGGCGACGCGCCGGGAGACGACCGAGGAGATCCTCGGGGCGGCGCGGGCCATGCGAGCCCATGTCGCCCGCGTACGGCCCCGGCGCGCTCCGCTGCTCGACACCTGCGGCACCGGGGGCAGCGGGGTGAGTCGGCGCAACGTCTCGACGGCCGTGGCCCTGGTGGCGGCAGCCCGAGGCGTCGCCGTCGCCAAACACGGCAACCGGGCGGCGAGTTCCCGGTGCGGCAGCGCGGACGTGCTCGAGGCCCTCGGGGTGGACGTGGAGGCACCGCCTTCGGTCGTGGCCCGGTGCATCGACGAAGTGGGCGTGGGATTCCTGTTCGCCCGTAGCCTGCACCCTGCCATGGCCCACGCCGCGCCGGTGCGGCGTGCCCTCGGGGTGCGGACGATCTTCAACCTGCTCGGGCCGTTGACCAACCCCGCGTTCGCCGACCGCTACGCCATGGGCGTCTTCGATCCGACGCGCGCCGAGGACATGGCCCGCGTCCTCGCTGCCCTCGGCGCGCAGCGGGCCCTCGTGGTGCATGGATTCGAGGGCGACGTGGCCGAGGACCCCGATGCGCCCTGGGGCATCGACGACGTGAGCCTTGCCGGGCAGACGCTGGTGGTGGAGGCGCGGGGGGGCTCCGTCGAACGTTGGATCGTGACCCCCGAGGATTTGGGCCTTTCGCGCAGGCCGTGGCGGGAGCTGGCCGGCGGAGATCCCGAGGACAACGCCCGCGCCCTGACCGATCTGCTCGAAGGGCGCGGCCAGCCGGCCTATCGCGATGCGGTCCTCGCTGCGGGCGCACTCGCGCTGCTCGCGGCCTCGGACGCCCCCCGCGACCAACTCGGGCGCTTCGTGGCCGAGGTGGACGAGGTGCTGCGTTCCGGGGCGGCCGCCGAGGTGCTCGCGCGGCTGGTCGAGGCGAGCCGGACGCGGCGTCCGGGGGAGGATGGGTGACGACGGGGGATGCCATGGCCGCCGAGAAGGCACGGCTCCGCGCAGAACTTCGGCGCGTGGCCGAGGCCCTCGCTCCGACGGAACGGTGGACGCGGTCCCGACGCCTCGTCCGGGCGGTGCTCGAGTCCGAACCCTGGCACACGGCGACCGCCGTCGTGGGTTTCGTGGGCCGCGGCGCCGAACCCGACACGCGGCCGGTCCTCGAAGCCGCGCTGGCCACGGGACGCCCACTGCTGCTTCCGCGCGTGTCGAGCCGGCGACCGCCGAGGCTTTCGTTCGAGGCCGTGTCCGATCTCGGCGTACTCGAGGCGGGCACCTTCGGCATTCCCGAACCGCCCCCCGGGCCGGGGGCCGAGATCCCGGCCGGTGCCCTCGTCCTCGTGCCGGCCGTCGCCCTAGACGCGCAAGGGGGGCGCCTCGGTCACGGTATGGGTTTCTACGATCGTGCCCTCGCCGACCTGTCGGGGGCCGTGACCGCCATGGGGCTGTGCCTCGCCCCGTTCCTCGTGTCCCGCGTGCCCACCGCAGGCCACGACGTTCGGCTCGATTGGATCGCGACCGACGAGGGCGTCGTCCGGGTGCCGCAGGTCAGCTAGGTGAAGGCAGGCCGAGGGCCTCGAGGACGGCGTCGGTCGTCATGCGGGCCTGCACCTCGAGAAGACGGCGTCCTTCCTCGGCACTGGCCGAGGCCGGGTCGCCGCAATAGGCCCGGTCGAGGCCGCAATCGGCGAAGTCTCGCGCCCCCCGGGCGATGTGTTCGTGCAGGGGGACGTGATGCTCGGGCAGCGTGGCGCGGGCACCTTCGTCCACCAGGTGGGGGGCGAGGGCGAGCACGAGGCTCGTCTCGTAGCGTCCCGCATGGCACGAACCGCTGCGAAACTCGTCGGACAGGCGCTCGGCGTAGCGACGGCGGGTCTGGTCGGCGAAGACCACGGGCCGGGCCCGGCGCTCGGTCACCGCTCGGGTGACGCGGCGCAGGACGCCGATGTTCGCCGGCTCGAGGTGGGCGTTGACCACGGCCACCGCGTCGAAGCCGAGGTCGATGGCCCGTTCGAGGATCCGTTCGAGGGTCGCGGCGAAGGTCGTCTCGTCGAGGCCGACCGTGCCGGGGAACGCGGCCGCCCAATCGGTCACCGTGTAGGTGAGCGGAGGGAACACCACGGCCGCGACGCCGTGTTCGGCGAGCTGCTCGGCGCTGCGCCAGGCGAGCCCTTCGGCGAGCAACGTGTCGGTGCCCAACGGCAGGTGCGGGCCGTGGGCCTCGACGGCGCCGGTCGGGACGATGGCCACGTTCGGGCCGCCGTCCCGAAGCTGCGCTTCGAGCTGCGCGTACGACAGGTCCGCAAGGCGCGACGGAGCGGTCACGAAGGCTCCTGGGCCCACTTGCGCAACTCGGCCCGCCGGATCTTGCCCGTCTCGGTGCGCGGTAGGCTCTCCACGAAGCGGATCCGCCGGGGTGCCTTGTACGCTGCCAGGCGGGACCGACAGAAGGCGACGATCTCGTCGGCGAGTTCGTCGCTCGCGGTATGGCCCGGGGCCAGCTCGACGAACGCCATGGCCTTTTCGAGCCCGCCGTCGTCCCGGTAGCCCACGACCCCGGCCTCGAGCACCGCCGGATGGCCCACGAGGCAGTTCTCCACCTCCATGGGCGAGACGTAGACGCCGGAGCACTTGAGCATGTCGTCGCCGCGGCCGCAGTACCAGAAGTACCCGTCCTCGTCGACGAAGAACTTGTCGCCGCAGCGCACCGCGTCGCCGCGGAACGTGCGGCGGGAGAGGTCCCGCATGCGGTGGTAGCCCATCCCCGAAGACGGCCCCTCGATGATCAGGGTGCCGATCTCGCCCGGCGGAACGTCACGGTCGTCGTCGTCGACGAGACGGTAGCGGTAGCCGTCGACGATTCGTCCGAGGCTGCCTTCCTTGACGTCCCCGGGGCGGTTCGTGATGAAGATGTGGAACATCTCGGCCGAACCGATGCCGTCGTAGATTTCGACCCCGAAGCGGTCCTTCCAGGCGCGATAGACGCGGGCGGGCAGGGCCTCGCCGGCCGAAACGAGGCCCCGCAGGCTGGAGAGATCGAACCGGTCCTCGGCACCCTCGACGGCCAGCATCTTGGCGATGGTGGTGGGTACCGTGACGAACTGGGTCACCCGGTAGCGGGCGATGAGTTCGAAGTACTCCTCCGGGCGGATCCGGTGGGGCACCAGGACGCAACTTCCCCCCACGCTGAAGGGGAACATCATGTTCGAGGCCAGGGCGTAGCCGAAGAAGAGCTTCGGCGCGGCGAGGGTGATCTCGTCGGGGGCGATGCCGAGGGTGCGCTGGGCGTAGGCGATGGTGTTGAAGACGAAGTCGTGGGCCTGGTGCACCACGCACTTGGGCTTGCCCGTCGATCCGCTCGAGGAGAGCCAGATGGCCACGTCGTCGCGGTACATGGGCTCGGGTTCGGCCGTCGTCGGCTGGTCGGCCGTGGCCTCGTGGTGGAGCAGGGCGCCCGGCGGAAGGTCGCCGGCCGAAAGCTCGCGCGCCCGGTCCACCACCACGAGCTTCGGCTGGTGGCGGGCCGCCACGTGGGCCGGGGCGTATTTTTCGAGCACGGCGGCATCGACGTAGGCCAGCCTGGGCCGGGCGTACTCGAGGTAGTAGGCGTAGTCGTCCGTCGTAAGCCAGGTGTTCGCCGGCACCGCCGTAAGGCCCGCGCGCAGGATCCCGAAGAAGACCGCCGGAAACTCCGGCGTGTCCTGCAGCAACAGGAGCGTCCGGTCCTCGGGCAGCAGGCCCATCTGCCGCACGAGGTTCGTGACGCGGCAGCTCCGCGCGACGAGATCGGCATAGGTGATGCGCTCGTCGCCGAAGTACACGGCGACGTGATCGCCGCGCCCCTCGATCAGCCGGTCGTCGAGGAACCAGCTTGCCAGGTTCAGGCGATCGGGGACGACGATCGGGTCGGCCATCGCACCAAAGCGGACGGGTCAGCCCTTGAGCAGCTTGCGCAGGCCGGGGATCTCGCCGAGGTTCGGCATCAAGATGATCTCGATGCGACGGTTCTTCGCCCGACCTTCCTCGGTGCTGTTGTCGGCGATGGGATCGTATTCGGCGAATCCCGCCGCACCGAGCTGGGTGGGCGGATACCCCTGTTCGACCAGGTACTTGACGACGGTCACGGCCCGGGCGGTGGAAAGCTCCCAGTTGCTCTTGAAGCGCGCCGTCTTGATCGGAACGTTGTCGGTGTGGCCTGCGACCAGGAAGTCGCGCTTGCCCACCGACTTGAGGGCCGGCACCAAGTTGGCAAGCGCCGCCTTGCCCTCCTCCTTGAGATCGGTGCGCCCCGAGTCGAACAGGATGGCGTTCGAGAGCTTGACCACCAGTCGGCCCTTGCGGAACTCGACCTCGATGGTGCCGGCGTCGATCATGGCCTTGAGCTTGGCGAAGAGGTCCTTGTAGACCTGTAGCTCCTTTTCGCGCTTGGCCTTCTCGGCGCGCAGCTCCGCCAGCTCCTTGGCCGTCACGCCGGCCTTCTTCGCGAGATCCTCGATCTGGGCGGTCAGTTGCCGGATTTCCGCCTCGAGCTCGGCGATCTTCTCCTTGAGGCTTTGGTTCTCGGCGGAAAGCTGTTGGTTCTTGCGCTTCTCCGCGTCGCGTTCCGACTCCACGGCGGCGAGTTGGTCCTTGACACGGGCGAGTTCCGCCTCGAGTTCCTTGCGCTTGCAGCCGGGAAGCAGGAAGGGCAGGGACAGGAGCAGGACGAGTGGCGAGACCTTCATGGGTTGCGGGAGGGTAGCGCATTCCTGCGCGTTTTTTGGGGCCGACCCGAGCGAACCCTACGATGGCCGCGCCCCATGGCTCGTTCGAAGGCGCAGAAGAAGCGGCTGGCTCGCTCCCGTGGCGCAAAACCGGCCCCTCAGCCGGGCATTTCCCGCGCGGTACGGGAATTCCTCGGGATCTCCATGCTCGCCGCGGCGATCTTCGTCCTCGCGGCCTTGCTCTCCTACCAGTTCGGCGACGGCACCCTGATGGGCCCGGTGGGGCGGCTCGTGGCGGGCGCGCTCTACGCGTCGGTCGGGATGGGGGGGTACCTGGTGGGGGTCGGCGTGGCGGCCTACGGCATCGCCGCCGTCTCCTCCCGGGAGGTGGACGTCACGGCCGGGGAGGGGCTGGGCTTTGCGCTCGCCACCCTGGCCGGCTGCGTCCTGCTGCACGTCACCTTCCCGGACCATCGCCTCCACGGCTACACGGCGGGGGGGCTGGTCGGCGAACTGCTCGGCGAGGTGTCCCTCGGGCTCTTTTCCCTGGCGGGGACCTATCTGGTGGCGCTGACGGTGTTGGTGATGGGGCTGTTGGCCTCGACCCCCCTCTCGGTGGCCCATCTCGCGCGGGGTGGACGCATGCTGCGCGAGGGGGCCATCGGATTCGCCGGCTACGTCGCCGACGGGCTGCGCGGGGCCTTCGCCTTCGGACGGGGCGAGGCGGGCGCGGAAGACGAGGAGGAGGAAGGCGCGTGGGACGAGGACGAAGCGATTGAGGAGGACTTCGCCGACGAGGAGGCGGATGTCGTCGCCTCGATCCCCGAGGCCGACGCGCCCGAGCCCCGCGCACGCCGCAGGCGCCGAAGGCCCCGGTCCGCGGGCAACGCTGGCGCCGCGATCGCGGACGAAGATCCGGCGGACGAACCGGACGCCGACGACCCGGAGCCGGCCGATCCCACCGACACGGCCGAGGCCAGCATCACCGTCGAGCTGGGGGCCGAAGCGGAGCCGGAGCCGACCGCGACCGGACGGAAGCGACGGGGCAATCGTCCCTCGAAGCGCGCGTCGGCTGGCGAGGCCTCCGAACGGAAGGCGGCCGGTAGCCGCAGCCGAGAGGTGGAGGCCGAAGGGGATCCGGAGATCGTGATGCCCCCGGACGAGTCCGAACCGGCCCCACGCAAGGCACCGGCGCGAAAGCCCCCCCCACGCCGCGTTCCGGCCGCATCTCCCGCAGCCCCGCCCGCCACGACGCCCTCCGCGGGCACGTCGGAGGCGATTCCGGGGGTCAAGTGGCTCAAGCAAGGCGCCTACGAGCTGCCCCCGGTGGAGTTGTTCGAGGCCGCCGACCGCAAGAAGACGAAGGTCGACGAGGCCTTCGTGCTCGACCAGGCCAAGCGCCTGGTCAACGTCCTGGCCCAGTTCAAGGTGCCGGGAAAGGTGACCAAGATCCATCCCGGGCCGGTGATCACCCGCTACGAGTTCAAGCCGGAACCGGGCGTCAAGCTGTCGAAGATCGAGTCCCTCGAAAGCGACATCGCCATGGCCCTCGAGGCCATTCGAATCCGGATCCTCGCGCCGATCCCCGGCAAGTCCACCGTCGGCTTCGAGGTGCCCAACAAGGTGCGCGAGACGGTCTACATCAAGGAGATCCTCGAAGACCCGGAGTTCGGCAAGGGGCACAAGCTGCCGCTGGCCCTCGGAAAGGACATCGTCGGCAAACCTCGCTGGATCGACCTCGCCAAGGCGCCCCACCTGCTCGTCGCCGGCGCCACCGGTTCGGGCAAGTCGGTCGGGGTCAACGCCATGATTTCCTCCCTGCTCTACACGTCCTCCCCCGAGGACGTGCGCATGATCATGATCGACCCCAAGATGCTCGAACTCAGCATCTACGAGGGGATCCCGCACCTGTTGCTGCCGGTGGTGACGGACGCGGAGAAGGCGAACCTCGCCCTGCGCTGGGCCGTCGACGAGATGGAGCGGCGCTACGCCCTCTTGTCCAAGGCCCAGGTGCGCGACTTGGCCGGCTACAACCGCAAGCTCCCCGAACTCCTCGAGCGCTGGGAGGCCGAGTGCCGGGCGTTGCGCGAGGTCGCCGCCGAAGCCAGCGCGGCGGCCGCCGAGGGGGGCGAGGATGCGGCCTACGGCAGCGATCTGCCGGGCATGGAGGTGGGCGCCGACGGAAGCGTTCGTCCCGTGGGCGGGGAGGCCGACCTCCCGCCGCGGCCGACCAAACTCCCGTACATCGTGATGGTCATCGACGAGTTCGCCGACCTCATGATGGTCGCGAGCAAGGAGGTCGAGCAGAACGTGGCCCGCATCGCCGCCAAGGCACGGGCGGCGGGCATCCACATGATCCTCGCGACCCAGCGTCCGAGCGTGGACGTCATCACGGGGACGATCAAGAACAACTTCCCCACGCGCATCGCCTTTCAGGTGACCTCGGACGCCGACTCGCGCACGATCCTCGACGCCAAGGGCGCCAAACAGCTCCTCGGCATGGGCGACATGCTCTACATGGACCGGGGCCGGGAACCCCAGCGGATCCACGGCTGCTTCGTGTCCGAGGACGAGATCCTGCGGATCGCACGTTTCATCAAGCAGCAGGCCAAACCGGTCTACAACATGGACATCGTCCGCAAGCGCGAGCAGAACAAGGACGACGAGGCCGAAGAACGCGTCGATCCCCTCTACGACAAGGCCGTTCAGATCGTTGCCGAGGCCGGCAAGGTGAGCACCTCGATGCTGCAGCGCCGTCTGAACATCGGCTACAACCGCGCCGCCAAGATCGTCGAGCGCATGGAGGCCCAGGGGGTCATCGGCCCGGCGCGGGGATCGGCACCGCGAGAGGTCTACATCTCGGCCGCCTGACGGCCCCGTACGGACGCCGCCCATGGCCCCCGCGAGCCCGAAGACCGAGGATGCCGACGCGGTCGTCGCGGCCTTCGTCGAGCATCTTGCGGCCGAGCGCCGACTTTCCCCCAACACCGTACGGGCCTACCAGGCGGAGGTGCGGCGATTCTTCGACTTCGTCGCCGACCGCACGGGGCGCCCACCGCGAGTCGACGACTTCGCGGCCCGGACGCTCCTGAGCTACCTCGCCGCATGTCACCGCACCCTGGCCCCGTCGAGCCGGGCGCGTCGCCTGTCGGCGCTGCGGACGTTCGGGCGCTTCGCCCACCTGCGCGGGCATCTACCGGACAACCCGGCTCGCACCATCGACGCCCCCAAGCTGCCCAAGCGCCTGCCCTACGCGCCGACGGTCGAGGAGGCGGCGGAGATCGTGGAGGTCGAGGGGGACGATGCCGTGGCACGCAGGGATCGAGCCATGCTCGAACTCGTCTACGGTGCCGGCCTGCGGGTGTCGGAGTGCGCAGGGCTCGACGTCCACGACGTACGCCTCGACCCCACGGGCAGCCACGTCCGTGTGCGCAGGGGCAAGGGGGGCAAGGAACGCCTCGTGCCCATCGGTCGCAAGGCGCGCGCCGCCCTCGAGGCGTACCTCGCCGTGCGCGAGGACTTCCTGCGTCCCGACACCCCGCCCGAGGCCCTCTTCATCGGCGTTCGCGGCGGCAGGATCTCGGTTCGGACCCTGCGGAAGATCGTCTACGACCGCTGCGCGACGCGCGGAGTGAGGGCGCGGCTCGGTCCCCACGCCTTGCGGCACGCCTTCGCCACGCATCTGCTCCAAAGCGGCTGCGACCTGCGTGCGATCCAGACCATGCTCGGGCACGCGAGCCTGTCGACGACCCAGCGCTACACCCACCTCGACCTCGGCCGGATGCTCGACGTCTTCGAGCGCGCCCATCCGCGGGCGAAGGACCACCGCGCAAAGCCCACCTAACCGCGCTCGGCCGTGTCGGTGCCGAGGTCGAGCCAGACCACCGGCGTGGGGTCGGGAGCCTTGGACGACGGGGGCCCTAAGCGTCGAAGGTCCACGTCCGCTCGCATGACGCGGTCTCCCCGAAGCGGCATGCGTTCGGCGAAGTACCTGCGGTCGACGTAGACGTCCGAGAAGGGGGCCGGCAGGCCGAAGGGTTGCGAAAGGCGCCCCGCCCACACGTGGAAGTGGATGTGGGGGAGGGTGGAGGCTCCCGAGTTGCCCACGCGAAAAAGGGGCTGGCCGGGCTCGACCCGGTCGCCGACCTTGACCCGCACGCTGCCCGGGATCCCGTGCCACGACGAGCTGAACTCGCCGAAGCCGTGATCGATGACGACCCCGTTGCCGCCCCCGCGGCCCTTGCGACCGGGAACGTTCTCGGGCACCCCGTCGACCGCCCGCACGACCACGCCCGGAGCCGACGCGAGCACGGGCAGTCCGTAGCAGTAGTGGTCCCGGTTGCGCTTGCGCCCCGGAGGATGGACCCGGCCGCCCCGCCGGACCACCAGGTCGTAGGCCCAGCGTTGGGTGCGGCTGCCATGGTGGTAGTTGGTCGCGCGGGTCGGCCCTCCATGGAGCACGGTCCACTCCCCCTTCGAGACGAAGAGAAAACGATTGACGGGGCGATAGTTGCGCGCAGGGTGGGCGAGCTGCTCGGGCAGGTAGTGCTCCCGCACCAAGAGGCGCCGGATCTGCCCGTCTGCGTCGAATGCCGCCTGCACGAGCAGGTAGGGAACCGGCCCCTTGGCGGCGCGATCGATGGGCGGGGCCTCGTAGAGGCCGTCGTACCAACGCAAGGGGCCCTCGCGGTGCAGGCGCTCCTCGACGAGGGCCGATGGCGGCGCGTAGCGGGAACGGATCCGGGTGAGCATGGCCTCGACGTTCGAGGCGCCCAGGTCGGCGGCGACGGAGGGCGCGAGCATGGCGAACACCGCATCGGCATCCGTCCCGATACGGGCCGGGCTCGTCCGGGTCGGGCTCGCGGGACCGAAGAGTGCAGCGATCAACGGTCGCGCCAGCGCCACACCGCACAGCTCGGCCGCCGGTCGCGCCGCGCTTCGGTTCTGCGCAGGAGGCGCCGATCCCGTTCGGGGCGCGCAGCCTGCCGCGACGACGAGCCCGGCGACGGCCGTGACGAACGCGAGCCGTGGCGCACGTGCAGCCGCGGTCCCAACGGGCCGCGGGGCCGATTCTCGGATACGCACGTTCGAGATGCCTCGCTCCCGATTCTACGTCGAAAGGGCGTAGGTGGGCTATCCTTGGCCCTCGCGTGGCCTTCTCCCCCCACGATCGTGTGGAACCGGTGCCCGACGCGATGCGGCCGGATCTGCCGCTTACCCCCCAGGACTTCTTCGTCCTATCGAGGATCGAGGGGCCGGCGGCGATCCACGAGATCGCCCTCGCGTCCGGCCTCGACGACGGTGCCGTGGGGGAGGTGCTCGAACGCCTCGCCGAGTACGGCCTCGTTCGCAGGCTCGAGGGGGCAAACGGGAAGGGGGTCGGATCGACCGTGCACGCCCAGCGGGCCCACCGCCAGCGCAAGCACCGCAAACCGCTCCGCGAGCGCGTAATCGAGCAGAACCTCGCCAACTTCGCCCGGGGCGAGGGCGATGGCGCATCCGGTCGCGGGCAGCGTCGGCAACCGGCGGCCGCGTCGCCGGCCACGGGACGGGAGCAGCAGGGGGCAGAGGTTCCTGCCACGAAGGACGAACGAAGCGTGTGGGAGCGCATCATGCTCCCGGAGGACGCACCCGGCATCGACCCGAGCCTCGACATCCCCGTCGAGGAGCAACGGCTCTTGCTCGGCATCGAGCAGCACGAGGAGCGTCTCACGGCCTTCGACATCCTCGGCATCGCGCCCACGACCGACGTCAAGGCCATTCGGCGGGCCTACTTCGCGGCCTCCCGCCACTTTCACCCCGACCGGTACTATCAGCGCAACACGGGGCCCTTCGCCGACCTGATGCGGCGGGTGTTCGAGCGGTGCCGGCGCAGCTACGAGGCGCTCCTCGACGACCGCAACCGGGAGGCCTACGTCGAAGCCCTCCGCGCCCGCGAGGCTCAGCTACGCACGCGAGAGGAGGCCGAGCGCGCCGATCGCAAGGCCGAAGCGGCCGCGGCCGACGAGCGGGCGGAGGAGGAACGCCGCAGGGCCCGCGAGGACCGGGATCGCAGGCGTCGCGCGCGCTTCCACGAACGGCTGCGCCATCGGCTCAAGGCCAAGGCGCAGGAGCATTTCCGACGGGGGCAGGCCCTCGAGGCGAGAGAACGATGGTCCGACGCGGCCGTGGCCTACCGGATGGCGATGGAGGTGGACCCGTCCGACGAGACCTGTGTCGAGGCCTACGAGCGCGCGCAGAGGAATGCGCGCAAGGCGCGGGCCGATCGGCTGGTCCAACGGGGATGGAGCAGGATCGACGTCGGGGACGTCGAAGGAGCAGCAGATGCGTTCCGCGGGGCGGCCGATGCCCTGCCGAGCCCCATGAACCTCGCACTGGCGGCCTGGACGGTGGCACGCTCGGCACCCAAGGCGGCGGGGGAGTACGCCATGCGGGCCCTCGCGACCCTCGACGGGCCCGAGGGGAGCGATGCGCAGCGCACACCCGAGGACGAAGGGTTGATCCGCGCGCTCCTGGCCCACGGGCTTTCGGCCGCCGGCAACGAACATCTGGCCGCCGCGCAAGCGGATCGCGCGCGCAAACTGGCCGGAAACGTCGCCAAGGTCCGGGGGATTCTAGACGCGCTCAAAACGTCGTAAGGTGCCCGTCACGAACTCGGAAGAACGGAATTCATGTCGACCGCACCTGTCGTAGGCATCGATCTCGGTACCACGAACACCTGCATCGCCATCGTGGAGGATGGGACGCCCACGGTGATCCCCAACAAGGGGGGGTACCGCACCACCCCGTCGATCGTGGCGATCTCCGAAAGCGGGAAGCGCCTGGTGGGCCACATCGCCAAGCGGCAGGCGGTCACCAATGCGCGCAACACGGTCTATGCGGTCAAGCGCCTCATCGGCCGCCGGTTCGACGCTCCGTCGACCCAGACCGTGATCGCCAACGTCCCGTACACCATCGTCGAGGGGCCGAGCGGGGATCCACGCATCGAGTTGCAGGGCGAGGTCTACAGCATCCCCGAGATCAGCTCCTTCGTGTTGCAGGAGATGCGGCTGGTGGCCGAGCAGTACCTCGGCGCCCCCGTGGAGAAGGCCGTCATCACGGTGCCCGCGTACTTCAACGACAACCAGCGGCAGGCCACGAAGGACGCCGGCCGCATCGCGGGGCTCGACGTCATCCGAATCATCAACGAGCCCACGGCCGCGGCCCTCGCCTACGGGTTCGGCCGGGACATCGAGCGGCGCGTCGCGGTCTACGATCTCGGCGGCGGCACGTTCGACATCTCGATCCTCGACATCGGCCACGGCGTCTTCGAGGTCGTGGCGACCGCGGGCGATACCTTCCTCGGGGGCGAGGACTTCGACCTCCGGGTGATGGACTGGCTGCTCTCGCGCTTCCACGAGCAGACGGGCGCCGACGTGCGCACCGATCGGATGGCCCTCCAGCGCGTCAAGGACGCCGCGGAGAAGGCCCGTTGTGAACTGTCGGAGGTCCGCGAGACCCAGATCGATCTTCCGTTCTTCTTCACCGACGCCTCGGGCAACACCTACCATCTGCAGGAGACCCTGACGCGGGACACCCTCGAGGAGTTGACCTCCGACCTGGTGGAGCGAACCGTCGAGATCTGCGAACGGACCCTCGAACAGTCCGGGGTGGACAAGGACGACCTCGACGACGTGATCCTGGTGGGCGGCATGACGCGCATGCCCCTCGTGCGCAAGCGGGTCGCCGAGTTCTTCGGCATGGACCCGTGCCAGGGCGTCCATCCCGACGAGGTGGTGGCCCTCGGGGCCGCCATCCAGGGGGCCGCCCTCGTCGAGGACGCGCGCGACGTGCTGCTCCTCGACGTCACGCCCCACAGCCTGGGCATCATGATCGCAGGTGGCGGATTCCACCGGATCATCGAGCAGAACACCACGGTTCCCACGAGCGCGACCCACACCTTCACCACGGTCCGGGACAACCAGACGACGGTGAAGATCCTCGTGCTCCAGGGCGAAAGCGACGTCGCCAAGGAGAACGAGCTGCTCGGCGAGTTCATCTTGAGCGGACTGCGCAAGGCACCGAAGGGGGAGGTGGAGATCGAGGTGACGTTCTCCATCTCGGCGGACGGCATCGTCTCGGTGTCGGCAAAGGATCTCGAGACCGGCAAGGAGCAGAGCATCACCGTCACGGCCACCAGCGGTCTGACCGAAGAGGAGATCCAGCGCATGATGGAGGCCAGCCAGGCCTACATGGTGGAGGCCCGGGCGAGCGAGGCGGTGGAACGGGAACGGCAGAAGGTGGAGGCCCTCGTGGAGGAGATCGAGCAACTCTTCCCGAAGGTGGAGAGCGTCATGAGCGGCACGAGCTTCGGACGCGACGCCATGGCCAAGGCGCGCGCCGCCGTGGACCGGGCCAAGGCCGAGATGGCCGGAGGCGACGTCATGGCTCTCCAGGAGATCACGGGCAGCCTCGAGCGGACCCGCAACATGTTCCGCGGGGTCGTCAACAAGGCCGGCGGAGCCTGACGGGGGCCGAGCCGTGGCGGGATCGTCGAAGGGGGCCGTGCTCGCGGCCATCGTGGGCAACACGGCGCTCACGGCGGCCAAGTTCGGTGCGTTCGCGATCACGGGGTCGGGCTCGATGTTCTCGGAGGCCATCCACTCCCTCGCGGACACGGGAAACCAGGCCCTCCTGTTCTTCGGTATTCGGCAAAGCGAGCGCCCGGCCGATCATCTCTTTCCCTACGGGTACGGCGGTGAGCGTTTCCTCTACGCGCTGCTGTCGGCCATCGGGATCTTCGTGCTCGGTTGTGGCTTTACGGTCTACCACGGGGTCCACAACCTGCTCGATCCGCCCACGTTGGAATTTTCATGGTGGAGCGTGGGGGTGCTCGCGGTGGCGCTGGTCGTGGAGGGCACGGTGCTGAGTCTCGCAGTCCGAACGATCGCCGCCCAGAAGGGGGAGCGCAGCCTGGTGGAGTTCGTGCGGACGACGAACGATCCGACCATCGCGGCGGTCCTGCTCGAAGATAGTGTGGCGTGCCTCGGGGTTCTGGTGGCCGCGGCTGGGATGGGACTCTCCCTGTGGACGGGGAATCCGGTCTACGACGCCCTCGGTGCCATCGCCATCGGCGGCATGTTGGGACTCGTCGCCGTGTTCCTGGGCATGCGCAACCGGACGCTGCTGCTCGGGCCGACCGCCGATCCCGCCGATGTCGAAGCCATCGTCCGCCTCGTCGAGGCCCATCCCGCCGTCCGTCGCGTGCGGCAGGTCAAGAGCCGCTTGCTCGGTAGCCATCGCTTCCGGGTCTACGTGGACGTCGAGTACGACGGCGACGAGTTGGGACGCAGAGCCCATGCCAAGATGGCCGACGATGCATGGGATTGCGAGACCGACGCCGGCAGGCGGCGACTCGCGGAGACGCTCGGGCGGTACGTCTGTGCGGAGATGGCGGCGGTCAACGACGCCCTCGAAGCCGACATTCGCAAGCGCTTTCCGGGCCTGGCGGCCCTCGAGACGGAGGCCGACGGCTCGCCGCCCCTTGAGCCGGCGGCGACCAACGGTTAAAAGCACCCCTCGATGCGTTCGCCGTCCGGATTCCTCCCCTGCCTTTCGCTCGTTGCCTGCATGACCGCCTGTTCCAAGGACAAACCGGCGCCTCGCGTACCGGCGACGGACGCCGCGGCGCACGAGGCGGACGAAGCTGCGCGAACCTTCGAGTATCCCGAGACGCGGCGACTCGACCTCGTCGAGACCCTCCACGGCGTCGATGTCGCCGATCCGTATCGTTGGCTCGAGGATCTCGACAGCGAGGAGACGCGGGCCTGGATCGAGGCGCAGAACGAACTGACCTTCGGCTACCTCGAGAAGATTCCGGCGCGGAACGCGATTCGCGCCCGGCTGACCGAGCTGTGGGACTATGAGCGGTACGGGCTGCCGACGCGCCGCGGAGGGCGCTACTTCTATTCCAAGAACGACGGCCTGCAGAACCAAAGCGTCCTGTACGTGACCTCCGACCTCGACGAGGAAGGGCGCGTGCTCCTCGATCCCAACAAGCTGTCGGAGGACGGCACGGTCGCCTTGTCGGGCATCGCCATCAGCGAGGACGGGCGCTATCTGGCCTACGGCGTGAGCAAGGCCGGCTCCGACTGGCAGGAGTGGTTCGTCCGCGACGTAGAGACGGGCAAGGACCTCGACGACCACCTGCGGTGGATCAAGTTCTCCGGCGCGTCGTGGACCAAGGACGGCAAGGGCTTCTTCTACAGCCGCTACGACGCCCCCAAGGAGGGCGAGAACGAGTACGCGGGCGTCAACTACTACCAAAAGCTCTACTACCACCGCGTCGGGACGCCACAGGCCGAGGACGAACTGGTCTACGAGCGCAAGGACCACAAGGAGTGGGGCTTCGACGGGGAGGTCACCGAGGACGGCAAGTACGTCATCATCCACGTCCGGGTCGGCACCGATCCGAAGAACGGGATCTTCTACCGGCGCCTGCGCCCATCGAAGTCCCGGCTCGGCGGTGGACGTGTCGTCGAACTGCTGCGGGATTTCGACGCCGAGTACGTCTTCGTCGGCAACGACGGCCCGGTGTTCTGGTTTCGGACCGACAAGGATGCGCCCCGCGGAAAGGTCATTGCGGTGGACACCCGGCGACCCGAGCCTTCCAACTGGAAGGTCGTCGTCCCGGAAACCGACGCCACATTGGAGTCCGTCTCGGTGGTCGGCAACCGATTCTTCGCCAAGTACCTGCGGGACGCGAAGAGCCAGGTGGAGGTCTACACCCTGTCGGGCAAGCACGAGCGCACGGT
The DNA here is from genome assembly GCA_003696955.1 of Deltaproteobacteria bacterium. Taxonomy (GTDB): domain Bacteria; phylum Myxococcota_A; class Polyangia; order Nannocystales; family Nannocystaceae; genus J032. The sequence continues at coordinate 33,045 of RFGU01000235.1, forward strand.
GGAGCTGCCCGGCATGGGGACGGTCTACGGATTCGGTGGCCGGCGCAAGGACAAGGAGACCTTCTACGGGTTCACCAGCTTCACCATGCCAGCCACGATCTACCGCTACGACATCGGGTCGGGGCGAAGCGAGGTCTGGCGCAAGCCGCCCCTCAAGTTCGATCCTGCGGACTTCGTGACCGAACAGGTGTTCTACCGGAGCAAGGACGGCACGAAGGTGCCCATGTTCGTCTCCCGCCGCAAGGACGTGACCCCGAACGGCGAGCGCCCGACGTACCTCTACGGTTACGGGGGATTCAACATCCCCATCACCCCGAGTTTCTCCGTGCCGAACCTCGTGTGGATGGAGATGGGGGGCGTCTATGCCGTGGCGAACCTCCGCGGTGGCGGCGAGTACGGGGAGACGTGGCACCAAGCGGGTACGAAGCACCGCAAACAGAACGTCTTCGACGACTTCGCGTGGGCCGCCAAGTGGCTCATCGAGCAGGGATGGACGAAGCCGTCCCGGCTCGCCATCGGCGGCCGATCGAACGGCGGCCTGCTCGCGGGCGCCTCCATCGTGCAGCATCCGGAGCTGTTCGGGGCCGCCCTGGTCGGCGTGGGCGTGCTCGACATGCTCCGCTTCCACAAGTTCACCATCGGGTGGGCATGGGTGTCCGACTACGGTTCACCGGACGATCCCGAGGACTTCAAGGCCCTGTTGGCGTACTCGCCGTACCACAACGTCCGCGACGGCGTGGCGTACCCGGCCACGCTCATCTACACGGCGGATCACGACGATCGGGTCGTGCCGGCCCACAGCTACAAGTTCGCCGCGGCCCTGCAGCACGCCCAGGCCGGGCCGGCGCCGATACTGATCCGTATCGACACCAAGGCGGGGCACGGCGCCGGCAAGCCGACGACGAAGATGATCGAGGAGTGGACCGACCTGTGGGCGTTCCTCGTCGACAACCTGCACATGGAACTTTCGCCGTCCTTCGGCGGCGCCCAAGCTACGCAGAAGTAGGGGCGGCGGGATCGGTCTCCGTGCGCGCCCAGGCGAGGTAGTCCTTTCCGACGAACCAGGGATCGAAGGCGACGATCTTGGGGACGGAGTAGGGGTGGAGCTCGCGCAGGCGGGCCGCCGCGTCGGCCAACCGTCGCGCCGTGGTCTCCATCCACAGGACCGCCTCGGCGTCGTCACAGACCTTCCCCTCCCACCAGTAGAACGAACGGGCACCGGGCAGGACGTTGGCGCAGGCCACGAGCCGCTCTTTCACCAGTCGCCGTCCGAGGTCGGCGGCGACGTCGGGGGGCGCCGTGACGAAGAGAACCCGAAGGGCATCGTCTCGATCCGTCATCGTGGGGGAGGATGCCGCCGTCTCGAGGCAGGCGCCACGGCCCTGGGACCATCACCTCGCGTCGGATGCTCGTTCCGGGTAAAAAGGGCGCGCCATGTCCCATCTCGTCGGAGCCGGGCCCGCCGTGTCGGACATCCTCGACCACCCGGTGCTCGGCGTCACCCTGCGCGACGCCGGCACCAGCCTCCTGCTGCTGATCGCGGCCGTCGCCATCGGCCTGATCGTGCGCTTGGTGCTGCACGCGCTGCGGAATCGCGCTCCACGACTGTCCGTGCGCTGGGCGGTCCTGGACGCCCTGGACCGCCCGGCGGCCTGGGGCGTCTACGTGGTGGGGGTCTGGGCCGCGGTCAGCGCCTTCGATCTTCCCGAAGGTGGCCCGGGGGCCGACATCGTCTTCAACCTCGACAAGTTCGTCACGCGAAGCCTGACCGCGGCGACCGTCGCGCTCGGGATCTGGTTCGGCATCCGGCTCGTCGACAACCTGGCCGCGATCTGGCAGGCAAAGGCCGAGCGAACCGAATCCCGTTTCGACGACCAACTCGTGCCCCTGGTCCGCAAGACGGCCAAGGTGTTCTTGGTGGTGGTCGGGGGCGTGATGATCTTCCAGGAGCTCGGCTACTCGGTGACGAGTATGGTGGCCGGGCTCGGGATCGGCGGTGCGGCCTTCGCGCTGGCCGCCAAGGACACGGTGGCGAACCTCTTCGGCGCCATCGTGATCTTCGTA
>RFGU01000236.1 GCA_003696955.1 Deltaproteobacteria bacterium
CCCGCCCCCTCGTGCTGCTGGCCATGGATCGCACGGGGTACGCCAACCTCTGCCGTCTGATCTCTCGCGCCCGCCTGCGCTGCCCCAAGGGGCGTGCCGTCTCCGCGATCCGCGACGTGGCGGACTTCCACGAGGGGCTTTGCGCCCTCGCCCCCGACGCCGCCCTCCTGCCGCCCCTCGCGCCCGTCTTCGGCGACCGGCTCTACGCCCTCGCCACGCGCCACCTCCACGCCCCCGAAACCGCCGCGGAGATCCGCCTGCGCAAGACCGCCGCCCGCTACGGCGTCCCCGTCGTCGCCGGCACCGAGGTGCTCTACCACGTCAAGGCGCGCAGCCCCCTGCAGGACGTGATGACCTGCATCCGCCACCGCACGCGGCTCGACGAGGCCGCCGGCCTCTTGCGCCCCAACGCCGAACACCACCTGCGGCCGCCGGCCGAGTTCCTGCGTCTCTTCGCCGACGACCCGGCCGCCGTCGCGCGCACCTTCGAGGTGGCCGAACGCTGCTCCTTTCGCCTCTCCGACCTCCGCTATCGCTACCCGGCCGACGGCATCGAAGGCGGCCGCGACCGGAACGCCCGCCTGCGCGACCTGGTCTTCGAGGGCGCGCGCCGCCGCTACGACGGCCACGTCCCCGACGGCGTGCGCCGTCAACTCGATCACGAACTCGCCCTCGTCGCCGAACTCGACTACGGCGGCTACTTCCTCACCATGTGGGAGATCGTGCAGTTCTGCCGCCGCAACGGCATCCTCTGCCAGGGACGGGGCAGCGCGGCCAACAGTGCCGTCTGTTACTGTCTGGGGATCACGGCCATCGACCCGGTCCGCATGGATCTCCTCTTCGAACGCTTCGTCAGCCGCGAGCGGGCCGAACCTCCCGACATCGATCTCGACATCGAGCATGCGCGCCGCGAGGAGGTGATCCAATGGGTCTTTCGCCGCTACGGCCGCCGCCACGCCGCCATGCTCCCCAACGTGGTGCGCTACCGCGGAAGGTCCGCCGTGCGGGACGTGGGCAAGGCCCTCGGGATCCCCCCGGACACCCTCGACCGGCTCGCCGGATACGTCGATCCCCACGGCGGCGCGCTCGACGACGTGATCGTCGCCCACGCCGGCCTCGATCCCCGCGCCCCCCGGGTCCGCAGGCTCGTCGAGCTTTCCCGCTGCATCACGGACATGCCCCGGCACCTGTCGATCCACCCGGGAGGCTTTCTGCTCGGCGCCGAGCCCGTGGACACCCTCGTCCCCATCGAGCCCGCCACCATGGAACGCCGCACCGTGATCCAATGGGACAAGTACGACGTGGAGGCCATGGGCCTGTTCAAGGTGGATCTGCTCGGACTCGGCGCCCTGCGCCACATCCACCTGTGCTTCGACCTCCTGCGGAAGCACGAAGGGATCGATCTCGACATGGCGACGGTGCCCGCCGAGGACCCCATGACCTACGCCATGCTCTCGCGGGCCGACGCGCTGGGGGTCTTCCAGCTCGAAAGCCGCGCCCAGATGGCCATGCTGCCGCGGGTCCAGCCGCGCACCTTCTACGACCTGGTGGTCGAGGTGGCCTTGGTCCGCCCCGGACCGATCCAAGGGGACATGGTGCATCCCTACCTGCGCCGACGTCAGGGCAAGGAGCCCGTGACCTTGCCCCACCCCAAGCTCGAACGCGTCCTCGCCAAGACCCTCGGGGTGCCGATCTTCCAGGAGCAGGTCATGAAGCTCGCCATGGTGGTCGGCGGCTACGGGCCCGGCGAGGCCGACCGCCTGCGGCGCGACATGGCCGCCTGGCGTGCCAAGGGCCGCATCGAACGCCACCACGACCGCCTCGTCGGGGGCATGATCGCAAACGGCATCGACCCCGACTTCGCCGAGCGGATCTTCGACCAGATCCGCGGCTTCGGCGAGTACGGCTTTCCCGAGAGCCACGCGGCCTCCTTCGCCCTCGTCGCCTACGTGACGGCGTGGCTGCGCTGCCACCACCTGCCGGCGTTCACGTGCGCCCTCTTGAATGCCCAGCCCATGGGCTTCTATCCGGTGTCGGCCATCGTGAGCGATGCTCGCCGCCACGGCGTCGAGATCCGTCCGCCGTGCGTGCAACGAAGCGCATGGGACTCGACCCTCGAGCCGGCCCCCGACACCCCCCACCGCTTCGCCCTGCGCCTCGGCCTGCGTCTCGTTCGCGGCCTCGGAGATCGGGAGCGCGCCGCCCTCGAGGCGGCCGAGCGCCCCTTCGCCGACCTCGGCGACTTCGTGCGGCGCACGGGGCTTGCCCGCACCGCCCTCGACGCCCTGGCCGAGGCCGGCGCCTTCGCCTGCTTCGGTGTCCATCGCAGGCAGGCCCTGTGGGACGCACGGGGGCTCGCCGCCGCCGCCCGCGACACCCTCGCCGGCACCTGCCGGACCGACGGCGAAGCCCCCGACTTCTCGCCCCTGAGCCGCGGCCAGGCGGTCCTGTGGGATCACGAGGTGGTGGGCGCAAGCGCCCTCGACCACCTCCTCGCCGCGATCCGTCCGGCCCTGCGCGCCCGCGGCCTGCCCCTTGCCCGCGAGGTGAACCGCCGCCCCCACGGCGCCCGCGTGCGCTACGCGGGGTGGGTGCTGTGCCGTCAGCGTCCGGGGACCGCCAGCGGCATCACCTTCTACACCCTCGAGGACGAGACGGGCTTCGTGAACCTGGTGGTCTTTCGCGACGTCTTCGACCGCCACGAACGCCTGGCGCGGGGCGCCCGCCTGCTCGGCGTGGACGGTACGATCCAGCGAGCCGAGGGCACGGTCCACCTCGTCGTCGAACGCATGTGGGCCCCCCGCATCCGCCTGCCCGACGTACGCACCCGCAGCCGCGACTTCCATTGACGGCACGACGATTGCTCACCGCGTCGACGAACGAACGGTCGCCTGCTTCCCGTTTTGCCCCAGGAACGTCTCAAACCTTCTCCCGTGCTATCGTGGGCCCCGTGACGAGGTTTCGATCCGGACTTCCTTCGGTGGTCCTCGCCCTCCTCGCCGCCTGCGCGAGCGGCAGCGATGCGTCGTCCACGGACGACGGCACGACCTCGTCGACGACCTCGAGCACCATTGGCACCGGCACGACGGGCACGTCGGCTACCACGGGCGCGACGGGCACCACCCACGCCACCGACGGCGCCACCACCGGCACCACGGGGTCGACGGGCGAGGCCGACACCGGCACGGCCGGGGCCTCGGGCAGCGGGTCCACGGGCGCCCCGCCCCCCGTGTGCGGCAACGGCATCCTCGAGGAGGGAGAGGCCTGCGACGACGGCAACCTGGTGGACGCCGACGGGTGCGAGGCCGACTGCACGCTACCGGCCTGCGGCAACGGCATCGTCGATCCGCAGGAGTTCTGTCACGACGTCCTCGTGGTCCAGCCGGCCGGCACCGATCCGTCGCGCCTCGACGTCGGCGATCTCGACGGTGACGGCACACCCGACGTCATCGTCGTCGCCCCCTCCGACAACGAGATGCACCGGCTCCTCGTCGATCCCCAGACGGCCCAGATCGCCGACGCCACCAGCTTCGTCGCCGGTCTCGGCCCGGCGCGGGTGGCCCTCGGGGACGCGGACGGGGACTTCGACCTCGACGCCTTCGTCCTCGACGTCGGGACGAACGAAGTCGTGCTCAAGCGCAACTCCGGCACGGGCGAGTTCGGCGCCAACGAGGTCGTCGCCATCGGCGACGAGGCCATCACCTTCGTCGTCGATCAGGTGGACCTCGACGGCCGCCTCGACATGGTGTACGCGGACACGATCACGATCGTCGTGCCGCCCAACCCGCCGTGGACCGGCCCGGCGCTCAAGATCTTCCTCGGCGACGGCATGGGCGGCTTCGACCCTCCCGTGTTGCAGACGACCGACGGCCTCGTCTTCGACATTCGCGTGGCCAAGGTCGACGGCGACAGTCTGCCCGACTTCGTCGTGCTCACGAAGGCCCCGTCCCTCTTGCGGGTCTACGCCGGGAGCAAGGTGGGCAGCGTGGATCCGGCCGGCTCGTCGGCCCTGCCCGGTCCGCCCACGGGATTCGATCTCGACGACGTGGACGACGACGAGGTGCTCGACGTCGCCGTCACGGTGCAAGGCGACACCGACCTGCACATCCTGGTCGGTGACGGCATGGCGGGCTTTGCGGGCAGCGACACGGTGCCCGTCAACGCCGAGGGTACGGCAGCCCGCTTCGCCCGCCTCGACGACGACCAGGACACCGACCTCGCCGTCGCCACGGAGGCCGGTGAGGTCCACCTGCTTCGGCGCGTGGGTGCCGGAACGTTCATCACCAAGCGCATCGTCACGTTGTCGGCCGCCGCGAGCGACCTCGCCCGAGCCGACTTCAACGGCGACGGCATCGACGACCTCGTGGCCGCCGTCCCCACCGCGGGAACCGTCGAGTTCCTGCTGAGCAACCCGTAGCACCAGGCCGGGGTTGCACCGACGGCCGTCCTTCCCCGCGGCCGGCACCGACCTGGTACCCTCGCCGCGCGATGCTCTCCTCCCACCGAGGCTTCGGCGCCGTGACGATCGCGCTCTTCTCGGCCGCGTGCGGTCGTGCCGCCGCGGACACGCATCGCATCCACGATGCGCGCGAAGCCTGCATCGAGACCTTCGGACCGTCGCCCTCTCGGGCGGCGACCGCCGCGGCCACCCGGTGCACCCAAGACCCCTCCGGCGCGGCCTGCGACCCGAGCCTGCTCCTGACCTTCGACGCTGCCCGGTGCAACGCCGAGCAGCGCTACCCGAACCGGGCATTCCACGGCGGCCTGTACTACGACGTCATCGTCCACCGTCCAGTCTATCGGCTCTACACCGCCCTCGAACCCGAGGACGGCCGTCCCGTACGCCCCCACCGGCACCTGCTGCTCGATGCCCGCACCGGCAAACTCCTCGACATGCTGCGTGCGGACCCCGCGAAGAGCACCGTGCGCCGGGTGACCCCGGACGGCACCGAGCAGCCCCTCGGGGAATACGCGGCCTTTTGGATCGTGGCCGAAGATCGCCTCGTGGGCTTCGACGCCAAGATCGGCAAGCGCTTCGCGGAAGCGTACAAGCTCGCCGGACTCCTGCCGGACGAGGGACTTCCGTTCGTGCCGAAGGAGCGCTTCGAGCTACCGATCCACCGACTCGTCGAAGGGCGGGAGAGCGACGCCGTCGCGGACGCGGCCATCGAAGGCGACGCTCCGGCCACGAACCTGCGGATCATCGCACCACTGCCCGACGGTGGCCGCCTCGAACTCGACCTCGTGGCCGCCGACGTGATCGACGATCAGCACGGCGGGTATTGAGGGCTCGCGCCACGGCGGCATGGAGGGCCGTTTGCGGACGATACGCCCCTGTGCTTGCCTTGCCAGGTGGCCCCCCACGCAGGAGCGACGACACCCCTTTCGGCCCGGGTCCGGGTGACCATCGAGTGTCCCGAGTGCGCGGGCCCGATCCCGGTCAACGGGGTGGTCCCCGAGGTGCTGTGCACGAACTGCCAAACCGTGGTCCCGCTGCGGGATCGCAACGACTGGTCCAAGATCTTCACCTACGAGGCCGGCGAAGGCTGCATGGAACACAAGATCCTGGTCAAGTCGTCACCGTGCCGCCTGTTCGACTACTTCCTCGCCTTCGGACCCAAGGGCGGGAGCCTCTATCGGCGCCACAAGGGCATCTTGGTGGAGGTGGAGCCGAAGGCACCACGCTGCACGCGTTGCCACGCCGAACTCGACACGGCTTCCCTGGTCGTCGAGCTGCACACGGAAGGCCGCGACGCGGATGCCTTCTGTCCGGGGTGCGGCGCAAGCGTAGCGATTCGCGCTCCGACCGAGCGCGAACGCAACGCGATCCATCCGACCTGCGTGGGGCTGGTGGGCGAGTCGGCGCCGCGCGGTGACCTCTCTTCGATCGACGCGGCCACCGATCCGGTCCTGTTCTCCTGCATGGGGTGCGGTGCGCCGGCGTCCCTCGACGGTTCGAGCCGGCGGATCTTCACCTGTGGCTACTGTGGCGCGGCGAACTACGTCCCGGACGCCCTGTGGCTGCGATTGCATCCGGCGGCGCGCAAGCGGCCGTTCTTCGCACTCTTCGACGTCGACGCACGTGCGTTCGCGAGCGCCCGAAAGCGGGTGTAGCCCGGCGCCACCACCCGGCGAGGCGGCCACCGGGGTATGCTCGACGCGCCATGGCACGACGATCCGCCCACTCGCCCGTCCCGTGCACGCTGCTCGTCCTCGCCCTTGCATGCAACGGGGGCGACACGGACGAATCGACGGGTGCGAGCGGGACGGCCTCGACCGCCGGGTCCACCTCCACGGGTACGACGGCCACGAGTTCGGGTGCATCGAGCGGACAGGGAGGCTCGACCGCCGCGACGGCCACCTCCGGTACGGCGACGTCCACGTCTGCGACGGACACCACCGGGGGGACGACTACCACCGGCCCCAAGTTCGACCTCGGCGGCGGCCCCGACGCTCCGCCGCCGCCCGCCTGTACGACGGGCAAGATCCCGGCGACCTGCGCCGAGGCGGAGGCCTGTCCCACCAGCGTCGGATGCCGGTTCTACGCCGTGGATCTCGACCAACTCGATGGCGGTGACGACCATCCCTACGCCGTCGCCGTGTCGAACGTGCAATCGTCGTCGGACGTCGTCGTCTCCGTGGAGCAGAAGATGGGCGGCGCCTGGCAAGTCGTGGCCGGCCCGGTGACGATCCCCGCCCTCGACCTCCACGTCTTCGAGCTTCCGGATCTGCACCAGGAGGGCAGCGGGATGAAGGCGGGGGGCGCCTACCGCGTGACGGCCGATGCACCGGTGGCGGCCTACCAGATGAATCCGTTGAACATCCAGGCGGGCATCGCATCGAGCGACGCCACGATGCTCTACCCCGTGACCACGTGGGACGACATCTATCACGTCGTCGGATGGGAACCCTATCCGCACACGGCCTACGTGACCGTCGCGGCGGCGGTCGACGGTACCACCGTGCAGTTCGAGACGGCCGCCCCCGTGACCGCGGGCCCGGGCGTACCGGCCTCCATGCCAGGAGACGTGTTCACGGTCGACCTCGACGAAGGGGACGTGGTGGAGATCATGACCCAGACGAACGGCGTCACCTTCACGGGGACCCGCATCTCGTCGGATCCCGATCACCCCATCGCCGTGTTCTCGGGGGCCGAGTGCACCTTCGTGCTGGCCTACTCGTGCGACCACGTCGAGACCCAGCTTTCGGGCCTGCGACTTTGGGGCAAGCAGTTCGTCGCCGCGCGCGTACCGCCGCGGACGACCCCACCGGAGACGAGCGTCTTCCAGATCTACGCCAGCGAGGACGGCACGACCGTCACCTTCGACGCCCCGCCCGAGGTGACGGGATTGCCGGCCGCTCCGGCGGCGCTCGACGCCGGCGAGGTGCTCACGTTGGAGGTGGGCGGCACGGCCGCCGTCCCCGGCGACTTCGTGGTGACCGCGGACAAGCCCATCGCGATTGCGAACTACATGACCGGCAGTTCCCTCGCCGGCAGCATCGGAGACCCCGCCATGGTCCAGCTGCCTCCGGTGGAGCAGTTCCTGCCGCGATACGTGGTCCTCGTCCCGCCCTCGTGGAACGACGATCGCCTCGTACTCGTGCGACCTGCCGACACGGGCGTCACCGTGGACGGCACGCCCGTGGATCCTGCGGCCTTCGTCACGGCCGGCGCCGGCTTCGAGGTCGCCCGAATCCAGGTGACCGACGGCGTCCACGTGGTAGAGGGGGACGCGCCGGTGGGTGTCGTCGTCGTGGGCGTCACCAGCGTGGACAGCTACGCCTACCTCGGCGGCGTGGGCGCCGAGGTCATCAACCCGACCCCCGAGGGTTGACCGGCACGGCTCCCGGCCTTCGGGTTGCGCGGGACGGATTCGGCCCCGTAGGATGGACCGCCTCGCGCCCCGGCCATGGACGAAACGACCTTCCTTCGCCTCCTGCTGTGGGGGCTCGTCGCCTACGGCACGTTGGCGGCCCTCGCCCTGCTCGTGCTCCCTGCGCCCTACGGTCGGCACACGCGCGAAGGCTTCGGACCGACGATGCCCGCGCGCACGGCCTGGATCGTGATGGAGTCACCGGCCGTCGTCGTGTTCACCGTCACCTATGCGCTCGGTGCCCACGCCACCGAACCGCTGCCCCTCGTCTTCGCGACGCTGTGGCTCGTCCACTACGTCCACCGCACCTTCGTCTACCCGGTGGTCACCTACCGACCGGGTGAACGCCCCACGCCGCTGCTCGTGGTCCTCTTGGGCTTTTCGTTCAACGTGGCGAACGGATACGCCAACGCCCGCTATCTCTCCGGCCTGTGCTCGTACACGGCCGCGGACCTGCTGCGCCCTTCGCTCTATGCGGGGGTACTCCTCTTCGCCTTCGGGTTCTCCGTCAACCGTTGGGCCGACGGCGTCCTGCGCCGGCTCAAGGCGGAGGGCAAGGGCTACCAGATCCCCCGCGGCGGTCTGTTCACGTGGATCTCCTGCCCGAACTACTTCGGGGAGATCGTCGAGTGGATCGGCTTCGCCCTCGCGACGCGTAGTCCCGCGGCGTGGGTGTTCGCCTACTTTACGATCTGCAACCTCGCACCCCGGGCGCGCACCCACCACCGCTGGTACCGCGAACGCTTCGAGGACTACCCGAAGGCGCGCCGGGCGCTGATACCAGGGTTGTGGTAGCCAGGCGCGGCCGTGGTAGCCTTGCCACGATGCGGCACCATGGGAGGAAGCCCCGTCCTCGCCTAGCGCTCGTGCTCCTCGGCACGATGGCCGCCTGCTCGCCCGACGCGAACGCGCCGGCCGGGACGACGGATACCGAAGCCGGCACCGCGAGCGGATCGACGACGGGATCCGGCGCCTCGACGGGGGACGCGAGCACGACGCAAGGCACCGCCACGTCGGACGGCACCGAAGGCGCCACGACGAGCGGAACCACCGGCGTCGGGACGACGGGCGGGGCGATGTCGTGCAACGGCGCTGCTCACCTGTGCGATCGCACCTTCGACCAGGTGATCTTTCCGGGTACCCACAACGCATTTGCGGCCACGGAATCCGGGTTCTCCTCCCTCGCGGCGAATCAACACCACCCCATCGCCACGCAACTCGAGGACGGGATCCGGCTCCTGTTGCTCGACGTCACCGAGGACGGCGGCGAGACGGCCCTGTGCCACGGGTTCTGCACCCTCGGACGGATCCCCCACCTCGACGTCCTGGCGGACATCCGAGCCTTTCTCGAACAGAATCCGTACGAGGTGCTCGCCATCGTCTACCAGGACGACGTGCCCGCCTCGGCCATCGAGGCCGACATGGCGACCGCCGGACTCGACGGCTACCTCTACGCTCACACGGCCGGCCAGCCCTGGCCCACGTTGCGCGAACTCATCGAAGCCGGCACGCGCCTCGTCGTCTTCGCCGAGGCGGGGGGCCCGCCGCCGGCCTGGTACCACCACGCGTGGGATCACATCTGGGATACGCCGTACTCGTTTTCGGACCCGAGCGAGTTCTCCTGCGAGCCCAATCGCGGCGACCCGAACAACCCCTTGTTCCAGATCAACCACTGGCTCAGCACGTCCCTGGGGCTGCCCGACGAGTCGCGGGCCGCCGAGGCGAACGCCTACGACGTCCTCGATGGGCGGATCCAAGCGTGCCTCGACGAGCACGGCCGACTGCCGACCTTCGTCGCCGTGGACTTCTACGACGTGGGCGACCTGTTCGAGGTCGTGGCCGATCGCAATGCCCCCTAGGCGTCGGCGCGGCTGACGCAGGCGGGTCGCCCGCGCGTTGACCGGGCGGCAGCCGCAGGGGTACCGTCCGCATGGTGCGCTGCACGAACCGAACGCGACGGGCGGCCCTTGTCGCCGCCGTGCTCGCCCTCGGCACGCCGGCCTGCAAATCCGGGCCGGATCTTTCGGCCGACTACGGCCAGACGGCCCGCGAGAACTTCATCCTGGCCCTCGACGAATTCGCCGACAAGGACTGGGAGGAGGCCATCGCCTACGCCGACTTCGTGCGGATCCGGTTTCCCTTCAGCCGCTATGCCGTCGAGGCCGAGTTGCTCATCGCGCGGGCCGAGTTCGAGCAGGGCAACTACGTGACGGCACGGGACGCCTTCAAGCAGTTCGCCAAGCTCCATCCGACCCATCGTCACGCCCGCAACGGCTGGGCGGCCTACATGGCGGCGGCATCGGCCTACATGAACGCTCCGACGGACATGTTCCTACTGCCCAAGGCCGCGGAGCGCGATCAGACCCCGCTCCACGAGGCCCTCGAGGATCTCGAATACTACTTCGCGAACTACGCGGGGACGATCACCGAGAAGTACGCCCGCAAGCTACGGGACGAGGTCTATCGGCGGCTGCTCGAGCACGAGCTCTACGTCGCCAAGTACTACCTCGACCGCGACAAGCCCCGGGCCGCCATCGGCCGCCTCGAAGCCGCGGGCAAGCGCTATCCGGACGTGGGCATGACGGCGGACGTCCTGTTCCTGCTCGGCGTCACGCAGCTTCGCATCGGGCAGGTCGAGACGGCTCGGGCGACGTTCAGCCGACTTGCGGCGCGGTTTCCCTCGCACCACCATGGCAAGCAGGCGCGGATCTACCTCGAGTACATCCGCAAGACCCACGGTCCCGCCACCCCCGGCAAGAAGGACCCGCCCCTCGAAC
>RFGU01000237.1 GCA_003696955.1 Deltaproteobacteria bacterium
CGCCTCGGCTGCGCAGGCGCGGCGACCGGCTGTTGCGGTTTCGCAGCATGGCCGTGGCCCCCGACGCCCTGCGCTTCGGCCCCGGGATCGCCGTGATGGACCTCGACGGCGACGCCTTCGCCATCTCCTTGGTGGACCTCGATACGCCTCCACGCGCTTCGACGCTCGAGGTGCCCCTGCGCGCCCCGCCGACGGGGCCGCGGGACTTCGGGCCGATCCATCCCTGTCCCCGCTGCTCCCCCGTCCCCGCGGACGCCCGTCCCTAGCCCGCACGACGTCCCGGTGCGGCCTTCCCCACCGTCCCCCTCGACGGGACCAAGGTCCGTCGTGCCGGAACGCCCTCGCCGCAACGCGAACCCGCGGGGCATGCACGAGGTGTCACGTAACGTCGATCTCCGTGATGAAGAGGTTCGTCGGTTCCAGACGCACGAGCGCCCGCCCCAACGTTTCGTCCATGAAGTAGCAGTTCCGTTGTTCCGGGACCCGGAAAAGATGCGGTGCATCGGCCATCCGCTCCTTCTTGAACGCAAACGTGCGCACGGAGAGGACGTCCTTGCTCGGGTCGTCGTCCAGGTACGAAATGTCGCTCCTGCTCCGGTCCACGCAATCGAAGGTGCCGATGGGATTGACGATCCAGTAGTCCTTGCTAAGCAAGTCCCCCCCGTGATCCAACAAGGTGAACGGAAGATACTCGATCTCCTGCCCGCGACAGGCCTCCTCGACGACCTCCTTGCATCGTGTGTCGAAGATCAGCAACCCTTGCGTGTTGGCCAGAAAGGACGTGAGCACCAACCCCGGGCAATCGTCCTGCAACTGAATCGTCGCATCGTCGGGATAGAACTCCCCGACGCGTCGACCGCGGGAAAGATAGAACGTCTTGAGCTTCAGGCCGCTCGGATCCTTCGTAACCACGACGTATTCGTCGAACTTGCGCTGGTCTCCCAGCCTTTCGATCATGAAGTAACGCATCTTCGAGTTTTGGTCTCCTGGTCGGCGTTCGGCGCCGGGGTTCGCCTGCGAGCGTTCCGGCGCTGCGGCATGCTAATCGAGATCCGCGGCGGGCGCCCGCAGGTGGCGGCAACGGGCGGGCCACGGGCGCTCGAGGCCCGACATCGCCGGCCCGCAGACCGCCGAGATCGTCGTAGAATGCCGTCATAGTCCTCGGCAGGCGCGGCAGCATGTCCCTTCGCGTGGTTCTCTCCGTCCTTGCGGTGGCGATGGCGCTTGCGTGTTCGGGCGATCCTGCGGACACGGCCGCCGGATCCGGATCGACGGGGGCGACGGGCGCGACGGCCGCGACGACGGCGGCGAGCAGCGATGCGAGCACGGCGACGGTCGGCACCTCCACCGGCGGCTCGACGTCCGACGCCGACACGGGGACGACCTCCACCGGCGCGAGCGCCGGCACGACGGGCGATCCGTGCGACTGTCCGCCCGGCGAATGTCCTCCCGAGTGCGCCGGGCCCCTCGAAGCCGAGGTGGGGTTCATCGAGATCGAACCCGTCACCTACCGCCTGCACCGCCCCGGACAGACCCTCGAGCTGACCGCCTCGGCCGCGCGCATGTGGTATGCGTTCCAGCCCGCCGCGGACGCACCGGAGGACCGTCCCATCCTCTTGTTGTTCAACGGCGGTCCCGGGGCTGCGAGCGAGATCCTCTTCGGCTTCAACACGTCGCAGCGGAGTCTCGATCCCGCCCACAACGGTGGCGGCGACGTGGGCCCCTCGCCGGCCCCGTGGACGGACTTCGCCAACGTCCTGGCCATCGACGCGCGGATCACGGGCTATGCCTACAACATGGTCGAAGGGGCCTCGGACGTTGCCGTGCGGGACGCGGAATTCTCGGCCCGCAACTTCAATCCGTACCTCGACGGCGCGGACTTCGTGCGCGTGCTGCTTCGCTTCCTGGCCGCCCACCCCGATCTCCAGGACAACCCCGTCGTGCTGGTCGGCGAGAGCTACGGCGGCACGCGGGCCACCGTCATGCTCGATCTCCTCCTGGATTATGCGGCCCACGCGACGGGCGACCTCCCCTACGAGGACGATGCGCTGGCCGCGGAGATCCAGGCCCATCTCGACGCCGTGTTCCCCGGGCTTGGCGGCCAGGTCGCACCGCCGGAACTGGTCGCCCAGCAATTCTCCCGCCAGATCCTCGTTCAGCCCCTCCTGCTCGGCTGACGGCAGCTTGCGCTCACCGGCCAGATGCACGACGAGCCTGGCTCGGTGGTGTTCGACATCGCTGCGGAGACGGGCACCACCTTCGTGCCGTGTGCCCAGCAGGGCCCCGGCTGCGATCCGTTCCAGAACGCCATCGACTTCGTCGAGCTCGTGGCGATGCGCGACCGCTTCGCCCATCCGCAGCCCGTCGGTTGGCTCTTCGAGCAGATCGACGCCCTCGGGCCGCGACTGTCCGATCTCCCGACCGCCGAGACGTTCTTCGGGGTCGAGCTTTCGGCCGTCCCCGACCTGTACGCGAGCGCCCGCACGAACGCCTATCGCGGCGTGGGATCGGTCAAGGCGCCCTCGGTCGGCCCGTGGCTGACCGCGGCTCCCCACGCCGCCACCCTCGTCCCCACGCCGCCCGTCGTGGGCCCGGGCGGCGGCGCGGCGCTCGACGGGAACTTCCCCCAGACCTTCGGCGACCTGCCCGCGTACGACACGTACTACATGCCGAGCAACTACGTGGTCCTCGACTCGTTCTACGGCTCCTACTCGGCCACCTTCGGTATCGACCCCTACGAAGAGCTCCACGCGCGCAACTTTGTGCGCAACCTGGCCTACGTGGAGACCTTCGTCACCAACGCCGCGTGGGACCTCGTCATCTGGGGGCCTGCGATCCCCGCGGCCATGGCCGAGCACGACGACCTCCTCACGGACGTGACCTGGGAGCCCGACGAACCCATGGGCGCCGAACGCCCCGGCCGCATCGTGGTGCACTACGCCCCCGGGGCGTTCGGCCTGCCCGCCGGCACGATCCGGGAGATCCGCATGCCCGCCTACCAGGCGAGCCACACCGTGCCCCTCGACGCCCCCGTGGAGATCGCCGCCGACATCGAGGCGTGGCTTTCGCCGTGACCGTGTGCAGGTCGGTCCCGGCCCGGCCAGCGGGCTACGCCACCTGGGCGGTCGGCGCGGCGATACAGCAGCAGTTGCGGCCGGCTTCCTTCGCGGCGTAGAGGCTGGCGTCGGCGGCCTCGAACAAGGCGGCCGCACCGGCGGGACGGTCGGCGATGGCGTCGAGGTCGGCGATGCCCACGGTCATCGTCGTCCCCCGGGATCTCGGATCCTTGGCGAAGGCGTGGCGCAGCCGCTCGGCGATGGTCACGGCCTGTTGCGCCGAGGCGCCGTCGAGCACCACGACGAACTCGTCGCCGCCCCAGCGCACGACGCGATCCGACGGGCGCACGTGGGCCAACATGCAGTCGGCCGCCGCCTTGAGGACCTCGTCCCCGACCGCGTGGCCGAAGCGGTCGTTGACCGCCTTGAAGCGGTCGAGATCGACCACCATGAGGCTTATGTTGCCGCCTTCGCACCGTGCGCGCTGCACGAGCGCGTCCACCCAGCCTTCGAGGCCGCGCCGGTTGCCCAGACCCGTCAGGGGGTCCTGCTCGGCCACCTTCCGCGTGGCGTCGAGCCGCACGGCATGCTGGTACGCCCGCCGCACGACGGCCACCAGATCCAGGATCTGCTGGCGCACGATGGGCAGGTCCGGACTCGGTTCGACCCACACGTCGAGGGTGACCGGTTCCGATCCGGGCCGGGCCATCGCGAAGGACAGGCGCACGTCCTCCGCCTTGGGGGTCCCAACGGCCGCAAGACGCGAACGGTCCCCGGCGAACGCGGCGGCGGCGCGAGCCCCACACAGCTCCACGAATCCCGTACATGCCTGTTCGAGGACGTCCCCGGCGTCGGCGGCGTCGAGGACCCGCAGGGTGAAGGCGACGATGGGCGGCGAGCCGAGCACCGGGTTTCACCATCGCCCCGTGCGGGCCTTGCTTGACGCGAGGTGCCGTCTCCAATTGGGACGGATCTACCCCGTCAGGGCGTCCCGCATCCGACCGGCTCCATCGACGTGATCCACTCGCGCACCAGGGCGATGCCGTCGGCGTGGGGGATCCGAATGGGAAGCTCCGGCATGCGGGTCTCCGGGTCGGTCGACTCCATCCGGTAGACGAGGATGCTCTCGTCCGGCAGGCCCGGGACCACGTCGTATTCCCGCCCGCCCGTGCCCGGTCCGGCCGCCACGGGCTCCTTGCAGACCCCGAGCTTGGCCGGCAGGGGATCGGGATCGAAGGCCGTGAAGTCGAGGCCCGCCTGGGCCGCATCGCCCCCGGGCCGGTGGCAGTGGCTGCAGTTGGCGTGCAGGTAGGAGCGCACACGATCGGTGAGGGGGGCCGTTCCGAAGGGATCGACGAACCGCGGCAGGGTGTCCGTGGCGGGGATCGGTCCGTCGAAGATGCCCGCGTCGGCGAGCCGCTCGAGTTGGTTGCCCACCGTGCCGTCCCCGAGCTCGCCCTCGAAGTTCACCTGGGGGGTCACGAGCCCGAGCAGGTGCGTCTCGTCGTCCCGGGCGTGGCACGAATCGCATTCGTCCGTGTTGGGGACGATGTACTCCTGCTCGGCCTCGGCGCCGTTCTCGTCCACGAAGTGCACCTCGATCCGGTCCCCCGCCGCGTGGAAGTACGCATCGGACTCGTCCTCGGCCCAGATGTACGTGTAGGGCACCCACCCCTCGGTCTCGTCGCGTACGAGCAGGCGGGTTTCGACGATCCGCGCCTCGCCGCCCGGATCGCGCCGGTCCAGATCGAAGAAGAAGTTCTTGATCACGATGGTCCCCGGCGGAAAACTCCACGTCTCGCCCGGATCGAAGGTCGCCTTCTCGCCCTCGGGCAGCACGACGAAACGAGCCTTGCCCGCATGATCGGCCCAAAGGGGCGAGACGACCCGGTACGGCACGACGCCGGCCGCCGGCTCGAGGTCGCGAAGATCCCCCACGAAGAACCCGTAGTCCGAAAGACGCTCGTACGGGATGTCGCCGGGTTTGCCGTCGCCCGCGCCCTGGGAGCAGGCCGCTACCCAAAGGACGGCGCAGAGCGCTCGCTCGAACATGAACCGCTGCCGCATCATTCGTAAGGGTCCTCAAGGGGCATCCGCTCGCACATGTGCGGCGTGAGATCTTGGTTCTGATTGGCGAACGGAGGTTGACCACACACGTCCACGTTCAGGAAGGCAGACGGCGTCCCTTCGCTGTCGGTGTTGCGCACGAAGCAATTGGTGAACTCCCCCATCCCATTGTCGTGATTCGGGTTCTCGCAGCCGTCCCAACCGAGGGGGGGGATCGGCCGGATCTGCGGGATGAGCTGGGACGGCAGGTCGTCGGGGTTCGACCCGTTGCCGTCGAGGACGTTGTCGTGGACGAAGTTGGCCTCGGCGTAGGCATCGAACTCCGGATCGGCCGTCTCGAAGTTCTTTGCGGGGTCGAGGATGATGTAGGAGCTCAGGATGATGCCGAACGAGTCGTTGTCGTAGACCAGGTTGTCCCGCAACTCGTTGCCGTCGGCGGCGAGCACCAAGATGCCCGTCCCGCGGGGCACTTCCGCCACGGCCGTCCCCGGCACGCCCCAGTTGTCCACGTTGTTTTCATGGATCTCGTTGCCGTAGGCCAGCGTGCGCTCGCCGTTCTTCACCTGGAGGGTCGGCAGGTTGAAGATGAGCAGCCCGCCGGTGTTGTCGTACGCCTCGTTGTTGCGGACGACTGCGTCGAAGGAGTTCTCGATCTCAATGCCGGCGACGTTGTCGTGGGCCACCGAGTCCTCCACGAGGATGTTGCGCGACTGACCGACGTAGATGCCCGCATCGCGCGCCCCGACCACGGTCACGCCGCGGATCACGACGCCCTGCGAATTGACCGGATACACGCCGTAGGCGCCGTTGTTCATGTCGTACATGCGGGTCCAGCGAACCGTCAGGGCCTCGTAGGTGATGCCCTCGACGCTGGACGCCGTGATGCCGTCCCCCGGCGTGTCCTGCACGGCCAGATCCCGAATCGTGACGCCGTCCCCGCTCACCTTGATCCCGGAACCGCCCACGTCCTGGGCCGAGAAGTCGAGCACCGTGTCGTCCTGGCTCGTGCCCCGGATCGTCACGTCGTTGGCCGAGATCGTCAGCTCGCGGGTGAACCGGAAGGTGCCGGCACCGAGGCATCCCGTCTGGCCGTCCTCGAGGGCGAGGAACATCTCCTGGACCGACGCATCGTCGTCGTCCCCCGGCGCGACGAACCGGTCGCAACCGGCGGGCAGCGTCGCGTCGTCGCCGCAGCCGGCGACCGAGGCGACGAGGAACACGAGGGGCATGGCGTACCTGGAATTCATGGGTAATCTCCCGGTGGAACGGCGTCCGGGCCGATTTCGTCGATCCCCGGAACGCCATGGCGAGCCTAGCCCCCCGGACAAGGGGACGTCAACGCGTCCCCTTTTCGCAGGCGGCGTGTCCGGTCACACTTCGCCCCGATGTCCAAGCCGCGTCCTTCGCTCCCGTCCCTGTCCCGCCGCGGGTTCCTGCGCGCCACCTGCGTCACCGCCGGCGCGGTGCTCGTCGGCTGCGGCGACGATGGCGCGCTCCCCGTCGAGGAGGGGCGCGATCATTTTCCCCAGTCCGTGGCCTCCGGCGACCCGCGGCCCGACGGCGTCGTCGTCTGGACCCGATTCGCCCCCATGGACGCCCCTCCGCAGGAGGAGACCGAACTCCTCCTCGAGGTGGCCGAAGACCCCGAGTTTGCCCGCATCGTCTCGCTTGCCGGCGACGCTGCGGCGAAGGTGGTGGCCTCCCCCGAGCACGACGGATGCGTCAAGGTGCGCCTTACCGGGCTTTCGCCGGCCACCGTCTACTACTACCGGTTCGTCTACGAGACGAAGGACCGGCGCATCGCCTCCCCGACCGGGCGCACCAAGACCGCGCCGGCCGAGGACGCGGACGTCCCGGTCCGCTTCGCCTTCGTGAGCTGTCAGGACTACATCGGGCGCTACTACGACGCCCTCGCCCATCTGGCGACCTTCGAGCTGGATTTCTTCGTCCACCTCGGTGACTACATCTACGAGACCAACGGAGACCCGGGCTTCCAGAACGCCGATCCCGCCCGCAGCATCGCCTTCGACGATGCCGAAGGCGCCATCGATCTGGGCGAGGGCGAAAGCGCCTACCAGGCGGCCCGTTCCCTCGACAACTACCGGCAGCTCTATCGCACCTATCGCAGCGACCCGGCGCTCCAGCGGCTACACGAACGAGTCCCGATGGTGGCGACCTGGGACGACCACGAGTTCGCCGACGACAGTTGGGGGGCCACCGCCACCCACTTCGCCGGCCGCATGGACGAGACGGACGTGGAGCGACGCAAACACGCCAACCAGGCATGGTTCGAGTACATGCCCGTGGATCTGGGCGAGGGATTCGACTACGACCCGCAGGTCACCTTCCCCGACGATCTGGTGATCTACCGCGCTCTACGCTTCGGCCGGCACGTGCACGTGTTCATGACCGACGAGCGCACCCGGAGAAGCGACCACATCGTCCCGGAGGACGCCTATCCGGGTGCCGTGGCGGTCACCGAGGCCGACCTCATGGCCCTCGAAGACACCGTGCCCGACGCCGCGACCCCCTACGTCCCGGACGTCGCGACCTACGACGGCGGGACCTACGTAGCGCCCCTTACGGCCCATGCCGAGGCCGCAGGCGCCGACCCGGCGCGGATCCAGGGTCCCGTGTCGGTCGCGTGGATCAACACGGTGCTCGCCGAACTCGGGGCCAGCGAGCTCCCCATCGACGACGCCACGGCCGCTACGTTGCCCCGCGGCATCTCGTTCTTCGATCTCGGCAAGACGAGCTACTTCACCCGACTCGGGTCGCGGTACCTCGTGGCGAAGGATCCCTTCGACCTCTACGCCCGACACCTGTGGACGAACGTCGACCCCGCCGCCCAGACCATGCTCGGCGACGCGCAACGTACCTGGTTCCTCGACGGCGTGCGCCAAAGCCCCGCCACCTGGAAGGTATGGGGTAACGAGGTGTGCGTCGTCCCCTTGCGGATCGACCTGCGGGCGCTGCCGATCCCGCCGGCCTTCCAGCGCGAGTTCTACCTCATCGTCGAGGGATGGGACGGAGTGCCCCAGCGGCGCGACCAGATCCTCGACGCCCTCGCCGACACCCCGGGGGTGGTCGCGATCACGGGTGACATCCACGCCTTCTTCGCCGGCACGCCGTGGGTGGAGGGCCAACGCGATCGCCGGATCTTCGAGTTCGTCACGGCGGGCATCTCCTCCCAGCCCTTCTCCCAACTGCTGGCGGCCGCCGCCGGCGACCTCGGCGTGGACGGAGCCGAGGATCTGGCGGCCAACATCGCCGAGTTGCTCCTGGTGACCGGCGGTCCCAATCCGCATCTTGCGTTCGCCAAGGCCGACCACCACGGTTTCGTCGTCGTGGACGCCGACGCCACGGCACTGACCACGACCTACTACGTGGCCGGCCCGGAGATCGTCGAGGCCCCCCACTACGACGACGACCTCTCGGGCGCCTTCGAGGTGGAGCGCTTCCAGGTACGCGCCGGCGATCCACGCCTCTACCGGGACTTCGACGGCACCTGGAAGTTCTGGGACGACGAGGCGTTCGCCTGGGTGGAGTGAGTTCCGTCCGTCACCTGCGATAGCGGAAGATCCGGCTACGGCCGCCGAACTCGAAGATGAAACCGAACGTGAACTCGATGCGGCCCGACCGCCGGTCCACGAGCCCCGCCGGCGGATTCGGAAACGGCGCCGCCGCCCGCACCGCCCGGATCGCCTCCTCGTCGAGGTGGTCGGCGCCCGAGGGATGGACGAGCACGACCCGGGCGAGGCTGCCGTCCGGCAAGAGCGAGATCCCCAGGGTCGTCACGCGGGTGGTCGTGCCGTAGACGCTGCCGTCGGGATCCCGCGCCTTGTGGATCGGCTCGGGATGCCACTCGCGCGCCACCTGGTCCCGCACGCGGTTGAAGAAGGACGCGTACTTCCAGCGCTTCGAGTCGAGCAGGGTGGCCTCGCCTTCCTCCACGTCCCGCAGGTCGTCGTAGGAGCCCGGCGGCGCCACGCTGCGCCGCAGGAGGTCGGGCCGTCCGAGCAATCCCGGGGCCCCGCCGCCCGGCGAGACGGTGCCGGACTGCCGGGCCCAACGTCCGGCGTCACTGGCCGCAAGCTCCTGCGCCGCTTCCGTGGCCTGGCCGGGCTGGTCGGCGGCGCTTCGGCTCGGGCGCAGGGCGATGGGGGGCGCCGCGGAGGACGAAGGCGACGGCGACGCCTCGGATGGCCGCCGTCCTCGGCCCGCCTGTCCCCCCGGCGGGGGCGTGGGCCGCCCGGTCGGCGCCCTCGTCTGGCGCTCGACCCGCGAGTCGAACTCCGAGAGGAAGCGGGCGTCGTCGGGGCGCGCCTCCTCCTCGATGGCGTCGAGGCGCACGAGCCGCCCGTCCGGCGGATCGGGGGGGTCGTCCTGCTGCGTCTCCGGATCCGGCTCGTCCGGATCGTCGTCCCGTGCACCGTCCATGTCCGACGGCAGCAAGGCGACCTCCATCACCCCGCCCGTCGGCATGGGCAGGGTGCGCCACTCGTAGGCGAGGATCCGATCCGCGGCCGGCCACAACAGCAGATGCAGCAAGAGCGAGGCGAGCACGGCCGCGCCCACCGTCGGCCAGACGGACCTTGGAGATCGCTCCACGATGGCGGCCGAAAGTATAGCGCGCGCGCCGCAACGGCCCCCGGCGGCCGCGCGGCGTCGCCGGCGCAGCTACGCGGATTCCGTCCGCGAGTCCTCGACCACCTCGAAGCGGCCCATCTCCCGAAACTTGCGGTACCGCGCGTTTCGCCGCTCGTCCGGGGTCATCTTGTCGAGTTCGGCGAGGTGTCGGGCCAGGGCCTCGGCGAGGGCGGACGCCGTCTCCGAAAGGCCCCGATGCGCCCCGCCGACGGCCTCGGGCACGATCTCGTCGCAGACGCCGAGTTCGAGCAGATCCTGGGCCGACAGCTTGAGTTGATCGGCCGCCT
The DNA here is from genome assembly GCA_003696955.1 of Deltaproteobacteria bacterium. GTDB lineage: Bacteria > Myxococcota_A > Polyangia > Nannocystales > Nannocystaceae > J032. The sequence goes on from RFGU01000237.1 coordinate 10,061, forward strand.
TGCGCTCGGCATCCGGATCCTTCCACAGGATCGAAGCACACCCCCGCGGTGAGATCACCGAGTAGACCGCATGCTCGAGCATCAGGATCCGGTCCGTCAGGCCGATGGCGAGCGCTCCACCCGATCCGCCTTCGCCGATGACCACGCTCACCGTCGGCACGCCGAGGGTCGCCATCTTCTCGAGGCTGGCCGCGATGGCCTCGGATTGCCCACGCTCTTCGGCGCCGATGCCCGGGTACGCCCCGGCCGTATCGATGAGGGTGACGAGGGGCAACCCGAAGCGGTCGGCCATGTCCATCAGGCGTTGGGCCTTGCGATAGCCCTCGGGCCGGGCCATGCCGAAGTTGCGGTAGAGGTTCTCCTTGGTGTTGCGGCCCTTCTGGTGCCCGAGCAGCACGATGGGCCGCCCGCGGAAGCGCCCGAGCCCGCCCACGATGGCCGGGTCGTCGGCGAACGCCCGATCCCCCTTGAGCTCCACCCAATCGGTGAGCAACTCGCCCACGTAGTCCAGGGTGTACGGACGGTCCGGGTGTTTGGCCAGTTGCACCTGCTCCCACGGCGAAAGCGCCGCGAAGCGCTCGCGCTGGAGCCTACGGGCCTTCTCCTCGAGGCGACGGATCTCGTCGGCGATCTCGTCGTTGGCCTCGGACAGGTCCTTGAGTTCCCGGATCTTGCTTTCGAGCTCGAGGATCGGCCGCTCGAAGTCCAGAACGCGATTGGTCACGGAACCCCTCTTCGCAAGAAGGCCTCGACCCGCCGCCACGGAAAGGCCTGCGGGGAAGCGATGTGGATCTGCTCGCCGGGCAACTGGGTGCGCAGGTACGCGCGCTGTCGGCGCGCATATTGCCGCGTGCGCACGACCACGTCCGCAAATGCATCGTCGACACTGCGGCGCCCCTCGACGACGTCGAGGAGTTGTCGGTAACCCAGGCTGTTCATGGCCTTGTGCTGGCGATGATACCCGGCCCCATGGAGCTTCTCCACCTCCTCGAGGAAGCCGGCGGCCCGCATCCGGTGGACCCGTGCCTCGATGGCGCGATCCACCGCCTCGACGCCCGGATCGAGCACCACGGTCAACAAGCGAAGCCGCTCGCGGGGCGGATCGCGTCGGCGCAGGGCGCTGATGGGCTCGCCAGCGGCTCGGACCAGCCACAGCGCCCGCAGCACGCGAACGACGTTTCGTGGATCGATGGAGGCCGCCGTCTCCGGATCGAGCGCTGCCAGCGCACGGTGCGCCGCCCCCGGCTCGGCGGCCTCCCTCTCGCGCCACGTCTGCTCGAATGCCGCGCGGCGAGGATCGGATGGCGGCACGTCCGCCCCGGGGATCGTCGTCGGAGCGAGGGCCACCTGCCGCAGATAGAAACCGGTCCCGCCGACGAAGAGGCACGCCCCGCGCTCGAGATGTCGCCAGGCCTCGCGTGCGTAGTCCCCCGCGCTGAAGTCCTGGTCCGGGTCCACCAGGTCGAGGAGTTCGTGGCGCACGCGGGCCCGCACCTCCGCCGACGGCTTGGCACTGCCGATGTCGAGCCCGCGGTAGACCTTCACCGAGTCGCAGACGAGAATCGGTTGCCCGAGGCGCTCGGCGACCATCCGTCCGAGTCGCGCCTTGCCCGATGCGGTCGGGCCGCAAATCGCGACCGCACGGACGAGCGGCCGCGCGTCCGTCACGGCGATCCCCCCTTTCGACCCAGTAGATCGCGGGCCTCGTATACGTGGACCCCCGGAACGCGGGCTCCGTCCTCGTCGGCGCCGGCTTCGTCGAGCCAGGCCCGGATGGTCTTCGCGCCCACCTCGCCCGGATCGGTCGATGCCGCCACCTCGGAGGACGCCACGGCGAGGTCCGCACGGTCGGCGGCGGCCAAGCGCGCCCAGGCGGCGAGCCGAGCCACCGCCCTGCGCACCGCGACTTCGTCCCACGGTCCGGCGGCGGCCGGTACGGCCCGAACCGCAAGGGCGTCCTCTCCGAAGACGTCGATCTCGAAGCCGAGCCGCGCGAGCTCGGCCCGCACCGCTTCGACCTGGCGGACCTCGGCGGCGGACGCCTCCACCACCACGGGCAGCAACAGGCCCTGACTCGCCACCGAACCGCCCGCCAGCTCGGCCAGCAGGCGCCGCTCCACCAGATGGGTGCGAAGCACCGGAAGATCCACGACGTACAATCGTTCGTTGCGGACGAAGAGCGCGACACGGGCCCCGAGCCGACCGGCGTCGATCCATGCGGGGGCACCGGAGCCCCCCCCGGGCCGCGCCGCCGCCCCCGCACGCTTCGACGGACGTTCCCCGGCCCGGCGCGACGGACCTTCGAGGAGCCCCGAGACCGTCGCTGCGGTGTCGCGTCGAGTCCGGGCGCCTTCGGGCGAAAGGGCCTTGGTCGCCAAGCGGTACCGCGGTGCCACTCCGTCCCGCTCGGCAGCGCGCAGCATCGTCTCGGCCCGAACGACCGGAGCCGCGGCATTCGGGCTCGAAGGTGCGCCCATCCCGACCGAGCGGCGCGCCACGAGCCGGGCCAATACGGTTCGCACGGCGTGCAACACGGCCTGGGGATCGGCGAACCGCACCTCCGTCTTCTGGGGATGGACGTTCACGTCCACCGCCCCGGGCGGCGGATCCACGTACACGGCGGCGACCGCACCGGCCCCCTCGGGGACGAAGGGCGCCAGCGCGCTGCGAACCGCCCCGTGCAGGGACCGGTCCTCCACCACACGCCCCCTCACGACGACGTACATGAGTCCGCGCCCCCGGCGAAGGCGATCGGGCGGCACGACGAAGACGCGCACGGCCGTACCGTCCACCTCGTCCTCGGCCGGATCCGGCGCGGGGTGACCGCGACGCTCGAACACGGCGCTCACCCGCGCCGCCAGGTCGCCCGCCGGCAGATCCACGAGCACCCGCCCGTCGCTCGAAAGGCGCATAGCGACACCGGGATGACCGAGGGCGACGCGCAACATCGTCTCGACGCACGCCGCCGTCTCGGTCGCCTTCGACCGCAGGAATTTGCGGCGAGCGGGCACCTGGGCGAAGAGGGAACGGACCGAGACCTGGGTCCCGACGGGCATGCCGCACGGCTCGACGACGGGAGCCTGCCCGGGCCCCACTCGCAGGCGCTGTCCGACCGCGTCCTCGGCCCGACGCGAGCGGATCTCCAACCGAGCGACGGCCGCAAGGCTCGCCAGGGCCTCCCCCCGAAACCCGAGGGTTCGTACGTCCTCGAGGTCCTTCTCGGAGCGGAGCTTGCTCGTCGCGTGTCGGACCACGACCAGGGGCAGGTCCTCGGGATGGATCCCCGAGCCGTCGTCGAGGACGTTCAAGAGGTCGGCACCGCCACCCTCGAGCGCAACCTCCACCCGCCCGGCACCCGCATCGATGGCGTTCTCCACGAGTTCCTTGAGGGCCGAGGCGGGACGCTCGACGACCTCCCCGGCCGCGATCTTGTCGGCGAGGTCGGCGGGCAACACGTGGACGCGGGCGGACACCGGCACGTCAACTTAGCGGCCAACGGCCGCCGCGCCAACGGCCTACGCCATGGCGCTCACTCGGCCACGACGCGGTTTCGTCCGCCTTCCTTGGCCTGGTAGAGCCGACTGTCCGCCAGCTTGATGAGGTCGTCGGCGTTGGCGATCTCCGGGCCGAGTTCGGCGACGCCGACACTGATCGTCACGGGGATCTTCACGCCTTCGAACTCGAACGTGTGTTCCTCCACCAACCGGCGCAGCTTCTCGGCCAGGCGTGCGGCCCCCGCCGTGTCGATCTCCGGGAGGATGATCGCGAACTCCTCGCCCCCGTAGCGCGCCACCACGTCGACCTTGCGGGCGCGGTCGTGCACCAGGTTCGCCAACTCCTTGAGCACGTAGTCGCCGGCACGGTGCCCGTAGGTGTCGTTGCACTGCTTGAAGTGGTCGATGTCGAACATGACCAGCGCAAGCGGGCGATCGTAGCGACGGGCACGGCTGAGTTCGCGCTCGAGGGTCTCGAGGAAGTAGCGCTTGTTGAAGATCTGGGTGAGCCCGTCCACCGTCGAGAGCCGATAGATCTCTTCGTGATACGAGCTCTCGATGTTGTCACCGGTAAGGAACTTCAGGATGGAGCGACCGATCTTGATGATGTCGCCGTCCTTCAGGTAGATCTCGTGGACCTTGATGTCGTTGACGTAGACGCCGTTGGTCGAGCCGAGGTCGCGGATCTTGACCCCTTCGCCGTCCACCTCGAGGACCGCATGGTTGCGGGACACCGAGTCCTGGCTGATGCAAATGTCGTTGTGCGTCCCGCGACCGATGGTGAGTTGGCGCCCCTCGATGTTGAATTTCCGACCGAGTTCGGGGCCATAGATCACCACCACGCACGCATCCCTCCGCTTGCGCGGGTGGGATCCCGTCTCCTCGACCTTGTGGATGACGGTTACGATGGTCTCGTCGCGCATGGCGGGCGTTTGCGGTTCAGAATAGCAGACCGCCCTGCGCTCGTGCGAATCCGGTGACATGACGGTGGGGATCGGTCCCGTTGCACATGCGCACCCTCCGCAGAACCTTCGCGTGTAGGTGAACGTAGCACCACGTCGCGGCCGACACGGCGCCCCGATACCGGGCGAAGGCGCCCTCCGTTGCGTCCGTGCTCGCGGGCGCGGCGAACCGGTCCGCCGCCGCCGACACGCCACGGCGCCGTGGGAGCGCAATCGCTCTCCACGGACCCATGGTAGGGCTCGAGGGTGGACGATGGGCCTTTTTGACCCTCGGGTCGTGCGGTTGCTATAGGGCCGAGCATGGCGCGCTTCGCCGAGCCGGAACGACGCCGTGGGGGCGTGGGGGCCGTCCTGTTCCTCCTGACCTTCGCGGCCATCGCCTATGGCGTGCATCGCCAGCGATCGTCCACCGGCGACGACGAGGCTCCGGCCGAGCGCCAGACCGTGCCGCTTGCGGCGGACGGCACGAACGGTGGCGACGCCGACCAGCCCGACGCGCCGCCCAAGCTCCCGTGGCGAGACCAACTCGACCTTTCGAGCGCCACGCTGGTCCCGATCTCGGACGATCCGCTGCAGACCCCGAAAATCGCTCTGCTTGCCGACGACGCCACGGCCGAGGGCGCCGCCGCCCCGAAGGCGCCGGATCCCGATCCCGGTAGCGCCGCCTACGTCCAGGTCCTGCGCGACGGCACCCGTATCCGCTACACCCTCGATCCCGTCCTGCAGGATGCCGCCCTCACGATCTTCCGCAATCGAGAGGTCCCGTACGCGGCGGCGGTGGTGCTCGACCTGCGAGACAACGCGGTGCTCGTTCTTGCGGGCCACTCGACGATGGATCCCCAGGTGGACCCTCTCGAGATCGTGACGACCGCTTGGGCCCCCACCGCCTCGACCTTCAAGCTCGTCACGGCGGCCGCCCTCCTTCGAAGCGGCAAGGTCAAACCGAGCACCTCCGTCTGCTTCCACGGAGGCCTGCGTGGGATCACCGAAGATCTGCTTCGAGACGACCCGGCACGGGACAAGACGTGCGCGACCCTGTCGGCCGCCGTCGCCCACAGCCACAACGTCGTGATGGCGAAGCTCGCCTTGCGACACCTCGACGCCCAGGAGCTTCGACGAACCGCCGTCGATCTCGGCTTCACCCGCCCCATCCCCTTCGAGTTCCCGGTCGAGCGCAGCCCCGTGCAGGTCCCGACCGACCCCATCGAGCGCGCCAAGATGGCCGCCGGATTCTGGCACGCCGACGCGAGCCCCTTGCATGGCGCACTCCTCGCAAGCGTGTTCGCACGGGAGGGCATGTGGCAGCCGCCCCACGTGGTCGCGGAGGTGATCGACGGGGACGGCAACGTCTTGACCCCCGAATCGCCAACGCCCCGTCGCGTACTCGAGCGGAACGTCGCACGGGCGGTCGGCCGCATGATGGTGGGGACGACCCGCAAGGGGACGGCACGGGGCAGCTTCTTCGACGACAAGGGGCAGCCCTTCGTCCCTGGGGTCGACGTGGCGGGTAAGACCGGCAGCATCACGGGCAAGCGCCCTCCCGCCCTCAACTACAACTGGTTCGTGGGATTCGCCCCCGCCGAAGCCCCCGAGATCGCCTTTGCCGTCCTGCTGGCCAACGAGCCCAAGTGGCGGATCAAGGCCCACTACGCGGCGCGCCGGTTGGTCCAAATCTACCTGCAGCGGCGCGACGAGATTGCGCGTAACCGCAACGTACGGTTCGCGGAGAACGGGCTCGTACGATTCGACCCCGAGAAGGCCCGCGAGCTGGCCATGGGGGAGGCCGGACCGGCCTCGGCGGCGCTGCCACCGGTCCCCGGTCCCGTTCCCAAGTCGCCGTCCCCATGACGTTCGTGCGCCGAAGGTTCTGCATGGGCGCTCCCTTTCGTGCGAGCGCGTTCGGGGCAGGATGCGCCGTCGTGGCGGCGCTGGTGCCGCCATGTACCGCCGGCGCCGCACCCGCCGACGATCCCGCCGCCGCCGCCATCGACCGCGCCGCGGCACGCGAGGCCGTCGCCCGGGCACAGGCCGCCGCGCGTGCCGGAGACTTCGAGACGGCCCTTGCCGAATACGAACGCGCCCTGGCCCTGCATCCGTCGCCCAAGCTATACTACAATATAGGTGTTTGTCACCAGCATCTGGCCGCGAAGGCCACCGACGAGGCGAAGCGGCGGACGCACCTGAAGGCAGCCATCGCGGCGTACAATCGCTACCTTCGGGCCCGTCCCGATGCACCGGACGCGCAAGCCGTGGCGCGCACCATCGAAGCCCTGGGCGGCGTGCCGGATCGGCCGGGGCACTGGGAACTCGGCAACCTCGACCTCTTCGACCCCGATGCCCCACCGCCGGCGCTCGAGGACAACCGGCGACTCTGGGAGGAGATCGAGCAAGCCCCGGCCGCCGACGAGACGGCCGACGAGGCGCGCGACGAGGCCGGGGGCGGTGAGGCACTCCCGGCGGAGGGACCGAATTCGACGCGGGCCACCCCACCCGCACCGCCGGCGGGGCCGAAGGTCGCGGTCGGCCTTTGGGGCCAGGTCGGGAGCCTTCACCCCCACGACACGCGAAAGGCCGGCTTGCCCCTGGACCGCCCCGTCGCCATGGGTGCGGGGGTCGAGGTGCTCGGTCTGCTCGGCAGTCGGCGGCGGGCCTACGTCGGGGGATCGTTCGACTTCGTGTGGCCGCTGCCCGTGCGCGGCGACGCCACGTTGCGGCTCGGGATGCTGGCGCTGACGGCCCGCGGCGGTTACCTGTTCGAGCCCGGTCGACGTGGCCGCATCGCCCTGGGACTCGGCGGCGGGGTCGGGATCGTCCTCGAGTCCCTTCGACGAACGTCGGACGCTCCGGTCCCGGTCACCGCATGCGGCCCCGATTGGGGGCGAACCGAGAGCCACCGCTTCGGGTTGTCCCTCGAGGCACGTCCGGCCCTGATCGTCCGGCTCGGACCGCGCCGGGCCCACGGCATCGTGATCGCAGCACGGCCTACGCTCCTGCTCGTCGGTGAAGGATGGCTGGCCGAGGCCTGCCGCGACGACGGGCAGGGCCCCTTCGAGGAGGTTGGCCTGCCTGCCGGGGCGGCGTTCGCCGTGTCGGGCTCCCTTGGCTATCGGGTGCGGTTCTGACAACCTTCGTCGTCCCGTGCCGGGTGGTCTCGTACAACTGCTCGACGACGCCGTACGTGAACGTGGAGGGCACAGGTGCCTGTACGCCCTCGAAACCACCCTCAGTCGGCGCGGACTTCGAATCCGCGCGCGCAGGCGGGCCGACGAGCTCGCCCGCGTCGGCGTCGGTGCCGGCCACGTCGTCCTCGTCGCCCTCGGCAACGCCACCGAGACCATCGTCACCTTGCTGGCCTGCGACCGCCTCGACGCGACGATCGTCCTCGCCGATCCGGCTCTCGGCACGTCTCCCCTCGACGATGCATGTCGGGTCCTCCCCGTCACGGCGGTCCTGCGCCGGCCCGCGGGGACGGACACGGCCCCCCCGACCTACCCCGGCCACCAGGTGCGTTCGAGACGCCGCATCGCCGGAGGCATCGCGATCCTCGAGATCCTCGAGCCGACCGAGGCCCGCCCTTCGCTCCCCGCGTCGGCGACCCTCGCCCTCCCGACCGCTGCACCCGACGGATCCATGCGCATCGTCCTGCGTTCGGTTCGGAGTGCGGTCGAGACCGCCGGCATGCTCGCTCGATACGTGGGCCTCGACGCGGACGCGGCCCTCGTGCCCCTCGGCTCCCTGACCCGGCCGAGCATGTTGGAGTGCGTGGTCGTGCCATGGATTGCGGCGTCGGCCACCTTGGTGCTCGACGACGCGCCGGACGAACGAACCGCGGCCGTCGCCGCCGGCGTGACGCGGCCGTGGTGGGCCGGTCCTCCCGATCGGCTCGCGAACGTCCCCGTGGCGTCGCAGGCGGGGCCCGGACCGGCGGGCAGGATGGTCGTGGGCGTGGCCGGGGACGGTTCACCGGATACGACGACGATCGACCGCGGCGACGACGCCCCCGTCCACGTGGTCTACCTCGAGGAGATCGGCCCCTTTGGGATCCGTCGCAATCACGACGGACCGTACGATCGGCTCGACGATGCGTCGTGGACGCGAGGGGCCGCAATGGACGTGGGGGGGCACGAATGGCTCGTCGCGCCGGTCCACCGGTCCGACCTTCTGCCGTCGCCGGAGCTCGACGATCCGGGGACCCCGGCCGGGGTCGGGGACCATCTCCACACCGGGTTCGCGGCCAGGTTCGAGGCGGACGCACCGTCTGCCATCCTCGGACGCGACGACGGACTCGTATGGGTGGACGGGATGCGGGGCAGCCTCGAGGCCATCGAGGCCGCCACGTTGGCCGTGCCTGGCGTGACGAGCGCCCAGGCGACATGGCGACGGCCGGCCACGGCCGGCGATCCCCCCATCGTCGTCGAGGTCGCCGGCCCGGTCGCCCCGGAGGACGTCCACGATCGCCTCGTCGCCACGTTGCCTCCAGCCTTCGTACCGGCGGTGCGCACCACGGCCGAGTAGACCGTACGCGGACCGGGGCCTGCACCGTTCGGTAGCGGTGCTCGGCCCCTACCGCGGGTCTTCGGGCAGCTCGACGCGCAGATCCACGTAGGGGCCGCCCCGCCTGCCCACGGTGACCGTCCGCTGAACGGGGAAATATCCCGGCTTGCGGATCTCGACGCGGTGGGTCCCCGGGGCGAGTCGCACGCGCGCTCCCGGTCGCACGACCGCGCCGAGCTGTCCGACGTAGTGGCCGTCGACGTACACCTCGGCGTCGTGATGCTCGGTCGGCGCATGCAGGACCAACTCGACACTGCGCCCCCGCGGGGCGCACGAGGCGAGGACGAGGGCGACCGCCCCGGCCGAAGCGAGCCGCGCGTACCGGCGTGGCGATCGAGGATCTCTCATCGGCGAGCTCCAACGTAGACGACGCCCCGCGCCCCGTCGACCGCAACATCCACGCCCCCGCCTTCGGTGCCCGCCGCCGCCACCACGCGCGCGATGGCGGCAAGGTCGGACGTCCCCTCGATGCACAGGACGGGTCGCCCCGATACGGCCACCTTGCACGGCCGAACCGTCCGGGTCGACGGGATCTCCCGCGGGATGCGGTTCGCCAGCCGACGGACGAACGAGGTGGGTAGGTCCGGGCCCACGACGACCGCCGCCGCCGTCCGCCCGAGGCGATGACGGCGCGCCAGACGCGTCACGGCGTCCGTCGTCGCCGAGGAAGGATCGGTACCGATCCCGACGGAGGGCTCGGGGCGCCCGCTTTCGCCCGGCACGACCGGGACGAGTTCGGCGCGGGCGACGTACCGGCCGGCAACCCGCACCGCGCCGACCCCATGACAGACGATCCGCCCGACCACGCGCGCGGTCCCGGCTTCGCCCTCGAGATCCCTGCGCACGGCCCGGTCGATCCCGTCGCACGTCGGGTCGAATTCCACGGCGCGCCGTCCCGCCTCGGTGCCGGGCCGGATCCCGGCGGCGCGGACGAGTCGCGCAAGGTCCACGTCGGCCTCGATGCGGACCTCGACGACCGTGCCACGACGCACCTGGGACACGATACGAAACGACCGCGTCCACCGCTCCGCCTCGTCCTCGACGATGCGCCTTCGTACGCGAGGATCGATGGACGCGCCGAGATCGTCGAGGGCCGCAGCGACGGCGTTGCGGCGGGCCTCCAAGAGCGCCTGCGCCGCCGCCTCCTCCGCGCTGCGTCCCTCCTCGGTGGTGCCGCGACCTTCGCCGGGAACCCACCGCGCCGCTCCGATCGCCTGCGTAGGCCGCCCCCACGCCACCACGAGGCAAACGATGGTCGCCAGCCGTACCAGGTTCGCGCGAACCCGGCCGGGTTGCGGCCACGGGTCGTGCGTCGCGCCCGCCCCCCTCAATTCGGCTATGGATCCGCCGTCGATTGACCCAACGCCGCCCCGTGCGAGGGCATCCGATGCCACGTCCGATCCAACCTCGTGTCGACGGTGGATCTCGGGGGACAGGTCGGCCACACTGCGCGTGGACATGATCCGGCATCCTTTCAGCGGGCACCGACGATACTCGATTACCCACCGGGCCGTCCAACGGCTGCGCGAACTCGTTCCCGGGCGCACCACGGCGAGCGACGAGGCGCTGCGCGACGAGATCGACGAGGCCATCGCCCGGGCCGAGCGAGCCGACAAGGCCATCCGCACCCTCGACGCCATGCTCGGTGAGCCGCAGACCCTCGTCCCCATCGACGACTACGGCGAGCGCTTCTACGCCATCATCAAGGAGGAGACCGTGGTGACGATCCTCCCGCGGGCCCACGGCGAGGACATCTTGCAACGGGGCCAGGCGATGGAACAACGCGTCGCCGAGCGCGGGCTCTCCCCCCACGACGTGGCACCGATCCCCCCGAAGGCTCGACACAAGGAGGGCCGCACCGGCCCCGTGGTGGTCGAGCGCATCGTACGGGGCGCCGGCCGGGGCGGCGGGATCGTCAGTCGCATCGAGCGGGTCGGTTCGATGGAACCCGAGCGGGACGTTCGCACGGCGACCACCGACGTCGCAGCCGGGTTGCGCGGTTCCGTGGCGCGGGTGGTCACCATGGGCGAAGGCGCGACGCCCGACTCGCCTGCGGCCACCCTGCTCGACGGGGCCATCCGCAAGGCCCGCCGGCGGGCCGCCCTCCTCGCGTTGCGTGAGGTGCTCGAGGACCAGCCCCGCAACGCCCCCTTCGCGCCGATATGGCGCGAGATGGAGGCGGCCGACGTCACCGATCTCTTGACGTGCGGCGACATCCTCGACGCCGGCCGCGTGCGACGCTAGGCGGCCGGGCGCTCCTCCTCCGTGGGCAAGCCGATCAGCCCCGCCGTCCGACGAGCAGCGCAAGGGCGCGACGAACGATCTGATCTGCGGGAAGCTCGGCAACACCGTCGTCCGCGAGCACCCGTGCCACGGCGTCCTCCGCCTGCTTGCGGCGAAACCCCGCGTGCGCAAGGGCCAACACCGCTTCCTCGGCGGCATCCGAAAGGGGCGCGGCCCCGGCGGCCCCCGCCTCGGCTCCCCGTGAGGCGACGGGCAGCTTGTCCGCCAGATCGAGCAGGATGCGCTCGGCCGTCTTCTTGCCGATCCCCGGAATTCGACACAGGCCCTTGGCGTTGCGTGAAGCGATCGTCTCTACGAGATCGGCGAGGCTCATGCCGCCGAGCACCGTGAGCGCAAGGCGCGGCCCGACCCCCGGCACCGAAAGCAGCGAACGGAAGACGCCCCGCTCGTCCTGCGTCGGAAATCCGAAGAGCTCCAGGGCGTCTTCGCGGACGTGGGTGTGGATCCACAGCGCGACCTCTTCGCCGTCGGCCGGGATCTCGGCAAGGGCCTGCAGCGACACCGCCACCTCGTACCCCACGCCGCCGGCCTCCACGAGCACCATGCCCCGCGAGGCGTCCTTGTGACGCACGATGCCGCGCAAATGTCCGATCACGACGCCGCTCTCCCGCCGAAGACGTGGCACAGGGCGACCGCCACGGCATCGGCAGCGTCGGCGCGGGGCCACGAGGCAAGCCCGCACAGCCACGACACGCGCTCTTGGATCTCCGCCTTCGTCGCGCGTCCGTTGCCGGCCACGGCACGTTTGATCGCCGCCGGCGCATACTCGAAGATCTCGACACCACGGCTTCGTGCGGCCACGACCAGCGCACCGCGAGCCTCGCCGAGCTTGAGGGCGCTTTGGGCGTTCTTGCCGGCGTAGGCCCGTTCGATGGCCATCTCCGTCGGGCCGAACGTCTCGATGATCTCTCCGACGTCGCGCACGATCTCGAGCAGGCGATCCGCCAGTTCCGTCCGGGCGGGTCGAACCACGCCGCACTCCACGTAGCGAAAGCTGCCGCCCCCACGGGCCTCCACGACCGCATACCCCAACACGCGGGTTCCGGGATCGATGCCGAGGACCACGCGCGAACGGTCGGAGCGAGCGGCCATCACCGTGCGTCCCACGGACCTAGAGGCCGTGGGCCTCCATGACCTCCGCCGGGATCTTGGCGTTGGTGTAGACCTCTTGCACGTCGTCGTGATCGTCGAGCTTGGCCCACGTCTGCGCCACTTGCTCGGCGGCCTCTCCCGAAAGCTCCACGACGAACTCCGGCTTGGGGATCCACCGCAACTCGGCGGCCTCGGGCCCGAGATCGTCGAGGGCGCCCTGCACCTGGCCGAGTTCCTCGGGGGCGCAGACGACCACCCACACGTCGCCCTCGGGCCAGAACTCGTCGGCCCCCGCCTCGAGGGCGCGCTCCATCAACGTGTCCTCGTCGACGGCCGTGCGAGGCAGGACCACCACGCCCCGCCGGTCGAACATGTAGGTCGCCGATCCGCCCGTACCGAGTTCACCGCCGGCCTTCGACAACAGGTGCCGCAGCTCGCTGACGGTGCGATTTCGATTGTCCGTCATGCACTCGAGCACGAAGGCCACCCCGGCGGGCCCCCGGCCCTCGTAACGCACCTCCTCGACCTGGGCCCCGTCGTCGAGTTCCCCCAGCCCCTTGCGAATCGCCCGCTCTTGGTTGTCCTTGGGCATGTTCGCGGCACTGGCCGCCGCCAGCGCCAGCCGCAGGCGCGGATTGGCATCCGGATCGCCACCGCCGACCCGCGCCGCCACCTGGATCTCGCGAGCCAGCTTCGTGAAGATCTTGCCCCGCTTGGCGTCGAGGGCCCCCTTCTTGCGCTTGATGGTCGACCACTTGCTGTGCCCGGACATCGGCATCCTCTTAGCACGACGCCGCGGCCATGGGTAGCCGCCTCGAACGCGATCAGGGGTCGTGCACCGGCGTAAAATGCGGCTCGATGCCGAGTGCCCGTTCGAGCCGCCGCACCAGACCGGTGTAACGCCGGGCCGCGTCGGCGCGCATCAGGGCACGAGCGAGGGCTCGCGGCTCGGCCACGACGACGCACAGATCCCGTGCCCGCGTCACCGCCGTGTAGAGTAGGTTGCGCCGCAGCATCACGTGGTGTTCGACGGCCAGCCCCACGACCACCGCTGGAAACTCACTCCCCTGGCTCTTGTGGATCGACATGGCGTACGCCAGTTGCAGGGCGCCGAGTTCGTCGGAACCGTACGCGACCCGTTGATCCTCCATGTCCACCACGAGGGTACCGGCGTCGGGATCGACCCGCACCACCGTCCCCACGTCGCCGTTGAACACCCCCTTGCCGTAGTCGTTGCGGGTCTGCAGAACCCGATCCCCCACGCGAAACACCCGATCGCCGTGCGTTCCCACGCGGACCTCGGGGCCCTCGTCGGCGAGGCGAGACTGTAGCTCCCGGTTCAACTCCACCGTCCCCGCCGCCCCGCGATGCATGGGTACGAGCACCTGGACGTCCGACCGCGGATCGAGGCCGAAGGCCGCCGGGATCCGCTCCGTTGCGAGTCGCACGATCTGCTCTCGGACGTGCTCGGCACCACGTGCGAGGATCACGAAGAACTGACCGTCGCCATCCGACGGATCCGAGACGGGGCGCTCGCCGGCAAGGATCCGGTGGGCGTTGGCCACGATGGAACTGCCCTCGGCCTGCCGGAAGATCTCCGTCAGCGCCACCACCGGCAGGCGGTCGGGTGCCGCCTCGGCGGCCGTGAGAACGTCCCGCAACACGTTGCCGGGGCCGACGGACGGGAGCTGGTCGGCGTCTCCCACCAAGAGAACGCGATGTTCGGGACCCAGCGCCGCGAACAACGACCGCGCCAAGAAGATGTCGAGCATACTCGCCTCGTCCACGACGAGAAGCCCAGGGGGAAGGGGTTCGTCCGGCCCGTGTCGAAAACGGCCGGTCGCGGGGTCCACCTCGAGCAGGCGGTGGATCGTCGAGGCCGGACGGTCCGTTGCGGCCTCGAGCCGCTTGGCGGCCCGCCCGGTCGGCGCGCAGAGCAGTACGTCCGTCTCGTTGGCCTCGGCGGTCTCGATGACGTGTCGAACCACCGTGCTCTTGCCCGTGCCGGGACCACCGGTCAGCACCGTGAAGCGATGGGCGGCGACGCTGGCGACGGCGGCACGTTGCCCTTCGCTCAGATGTTCCGGCAACCGCACGATGCGCCACGGCTCCACGGGGGTTTCGGTCGCAGCGGCGATGGCCTCGGCCACGGTCCGCTCGGCCCGCACCACGGGTAGGCGAAACACGAGGGCCTGCTCCGGCGCGGTGCCGTCCTCCTCCACGACGAGATGCCCCGACCGCCGAAGACGCTCGAACCCCTCGACGACGTATGCGCGGTCGACGCTCAGTAGCTTCTCGGCCTCGGCCACCAGGGCGCCCGCCGGCAGGGCGCAGTGCCCCTCCCCTTCCGCCCGTTCGAGCACGTGGAGGATCCCGGCTTCGATGCGTCCCGGGTGCTCGGGTTCGATCCCCTGGGCCCGCGCGATGCGGTCCGCCGTCACGAATCCGATGCCCTCGATCTCCCGGGCCAGCACGTACGGGTCTCGGGTGAGCACGTCGAGGGCCTCGGCGCCGAAACGGCGGTGGATGGGCGCTGCGAAGCGAACCGAGACGCCGAGTTCGGAGAGCCGCGCTTCGATCGCCGCCTTCGGTCCCGTGTGCTCCCGGTGATAGGCGACGATGCGGTCCACGGTCTTGCGGCCGAGGCCGCGAACCTCCTCGAGCCGCCGCGGCTCCCGCTCGATCACGTCGAGGGTCGCAAGCCCGAACCTTCGCACGATGCGCTCGGCCACGTGGGGACCGATGCCCGGATACCGTTGCAGCCTGCGAACGAGTTGGTCCTCCGTGCGAGGCGGTCGCACGGTGGCGCGCCGGTACTGGAATTGCCGCCCGTAGGTCGGATGCGTGGTCCATCGCCCCGCGAGGGAGACGTCCGTCCCTTCGTCCACCGCCCCCCCGTGCCCCACGACCGTCACCACGTCGCCGTCCCGCGTCTCGAGGCGGGCCACCTTGTAGCCCGTGTCCTCGGCGTGGAACACCACCCGCGTGACGGTACCCTCGAGGGTCTCGGCGTCGTCCTGGGAGGATTCGGGGACCATGGAATCCGTAGCAGGATTGCCCGTCGCGCGACGGGGCGCAAATCGCCGCGCACCCCGTCGCGGCCCCCCTCGAAGCGCACCGCCCGCGGGCGTAGCATGGGGGTCATGTCGCGCCGACTTCCATCGAACCGGGCAGCGTGGATCGCCTTCGCGATTCTGTGGTTCTTCGGCTGCCGCGGCCCGACGACGCCCGCCCAACCCGCGCCGAGCGAGGCCCCCGCCGCGACCGTGGCGCCGGAAGCGGGCGACCACGACCGCGGAAAGGAAGGCGGGGAAGAGGCGAGCAACGCGGGCCGTCCCGTGGCCCCCGAGCCCGAAGGGACCGAGGATCTCGCCCCACTCGACTTCGTCGAATTCGTCACCGCGGGCGCCGATACGGAAGCGACGTTGCCCATGGTCGTCCTCGTGCACGGCCTCGGCGACCGCCCGGAGCGGTTCTCGACGGCGCTGCGCGACTTCGACGTGCCGGTTCGCGTCGTCGCGCCGCGTGCCCCCACCCCATGGCACGACGGCGGTTCGTGGTTTCCCGTGCGCGCGCGCGATCCCGACGTCGAGGCCCTCGCCCGGGGCGTGGCAACGGCCGCCGACCGGCTGGCCGCCGCGATCCGTTGGTTCGAGAGCGTCCATCCGACCCAGGGCAAACCCATCGTCACGGGATTCTCCCAAGGTGGGATCCTCTCCTTCGCGGTGGCGGTACGGCACCCCGACGTCGTGGCTGCAGCAGTCCCGGTGGGGGGCCTGCTGCCCGACCCCCTGCTGCCCGACAAGCTCCCGTCGGATCCGCCGCCCATCGTGGCCCTCCACGGCACCGAGGACCGCACCGTGGCCTACGACCGCGCACGCCGGACCGTCGAGCACCTCGCCCGCATGGGTTGGCCCGCCCGCCTCGAGTCGTTCCCCGGAGTGGGCCACACGATCCCGAAACCGATGCACCGCGCGTGGCTTACGAC
>RFGU01000238.1 GCA_003696955.1 Deltaproteobacteria bacterium
ACTTCATGTCCACCGAGGAGAGTCCGGGCCATTCCTTGGCGCGTGCGACGAGGCCGGCGGCCACCGGATTGGCGAGGGTGTGGGCGGCGTGCTCGATGGCCTTTTCGCCGGAGAGGACGCGGACGAGGCCGTAGCCCTTTTCGAAGTTGGAGCCGGAGAGGCCGCGCAGGGCGTTGAGGGCGCGGGAGAGGAGGGCATTCAGGTCACGGACGAAGTAGGGCAGACACCCTTCGATGTCGGTGCCGAGGAGGTGGTAGTGGTTCGACATGAAGACGAACTCGTGGAGGACGAGCTTGCCGAGCCTGCGGTAGCGTTCCGAGACGACGGCCAGGCAGTAGGCGACGGTGCGGACCGTGTTCGGATCGGGCCGCAGGCGCATGGAGCGGGTGACCGTGCGGGCGGTCACGTAGAAGAGCTGTTTGGGGAGGATCTGGCGTGGGGGCGTGGCCACGGTTTCCTGGTCGGCCGTCGCGCTTCAGCGTTGCGCGTGCACGACCTTCGGGATGGATGCCCTCGGGATGGATGCCCTGGATGGATGCCCTCTCCCACTACCTCGCGGGTCTCCTCGACCTGCGCGGGCGGGTCCTGGCCGAGCTTGTAGCGTACCCGCGCCAGCGCCATGCGCCCGCGCAGGGTCCGGACGTCATCGGCGCCGAAGCCTCGGCCGGGCTCCTCCACGGCCCGAGCGAGCACCGGCTCCGCCTCGCGCGGGGCGTCGAGGGCGGCGAGCACTGGACTTGCCTCGAAATTGTGGACGGTTGGTTATGCGGCGCGCGGTCGGTCCTTGTCCGATCCTTGTGCAAACCTTGTGGCCTCGGTGCCGCGTGGGGCCTTTGCTCCGGGAAGCGCCGACCCGTCGCGCGCGCCGTCAGTCCTCGGATCGGGCGGAGCCGCGGAGGCCGGCGCGGTCGAGCAGATAGTGGTAGCGGAGTTGGGCGTCGCCGTAGCGGTGGCGAGCGCCCACGGGACAGGCGGCGCGCATGGCCACGAGGGCGTCGAAGTGGCGTCGGACGAAGGCGCGGCCGTCCAGATCGCCTGCAGCCCGCGCGCGAAGCCGGGCGACGTGGTCCGCCGCCGGTCGGCACGGGGCGGGGCAACCGTCGCAGATCCGGGGTGGTGCGGGGCTCGGAACCGGGGGCAGGTCGAAGGTGACGAGGGCACGCAGCGCCCACCAGGGGCCGTAGGTTCCGTGGATCGCAAGGGCCGTGGGGCCACGCTGGGCGATCCCGGCGGCCTCGGCGGCATGGACCATGGCGACCCGCTCGGTCCCGGTGTCGTGGGCGAAGACCACGTGGCGCCGCACCGTTCCGAAGGCGGTGTCGAGGGCCTGCGTCACGGTGCGGACCACGTAGGTGTCCACGGGGTCGGAGCACGTCGCAAGGCTCGGGTCGCGGCGGACCGCATCTACGAGCTTCGGCCAGAGCGCTCGCGTGTTGCCGACGAGGACGGCGAGGGCGTCCTCGCGCCCGTGGCGGCGAAGGGGGGCGAAGCCGTCGGGCCGTATCCGGTCGTAGGCCGAGGCGGCGAACGGTGCGACCACGTCGAGTCCCGCCGCGGCGAGGCGTGCGACGAGGTCTTCGAGGCGCCGATCCCTCACGGCGGGCCGGCCTCCACCGGTTCGAGGTCGGCGAACACGAAGCCGTCCCGTTCGACCACGGCGCCCGGTCGCACCGGTACCTTCGCCCGAAACATGGGACCGTCCACGACGCACGTGTGGAACTCGCCCCGTTCGCCGCAGGGGTCCACGTCGGCCGGCAGCGCGTCGAGGAACGCCGCGTCGAACCGCGCCCCCGCCAGCGTCCGCGGAACCTTGCCCGGGTCGAGGGTGACGACGTAGGCGACGATCCCGGCGTCGATCATCTCCCGTGCGAGCCTGCGCGTATCCTCGCCCCAAAGGGGGAAGACGGGCTCGAGGCCCGTGCCGTCGAGCTGCCGCTCGCGGTAGGCGCGGACGTCCTCGAGGAAGAGGTCGCCGAAGACGATCCGCGTGACGCCCCGGGCGCGCAGCTGCGCCACCGCTGCACCCATCTTCTCCTCGTAGACCGCGTTCGGACAGGGCGCCGGGATCTCGACTTCGTGGACGTCGAGACCCGTGGCCCGGGCCTGGGCGCGCAGGATCTCCCGCCGGACCCCGTGCATGGACACGCGGTCGTAGGGGGCGGTCACGGTGGTCAGTAGGCCCACCACGTCGAGAACGCCTTCGGTCCGCACCCGGTGCAGGGCGAACGCTGCGTCCTTGCCGGAACTCCAGGCGACGACCGCCTTCGGGCGGCCCGACGTCGAGGTGTTCACGACGGGCGAGCTAGCAGATGTTCGCCGGCCGGCCAACCCTCAGCCCGGCCAGGA
This sequence comes from Deltaproteobacteria bacterium, assembly GCA_003696955.1. Lineage (GTDB taxonomy): Bacteria > Myxococcota_A > Polyangia > Nannocystales > Nannocystaceae > J032. The sequence continues at coordinate 2,347 of RFGU01000238.1, forward strand.
GGTTACCGGGGGAGGTTGGGGCTCGGGGCCCGAGGTGCCGGGCAACGGGGTCATCGGCGTCTCGAGCGACTCCTCGTCGGTCGAAACGTCGTCGTACTCGACGCCCGGCTTGCGTACGTACTCCGTGATGGGTGCCTTGCGCTTGCCGCGGATCCGGCCCTTGGTGACCAAGACGGGGATCGGGTCCTGCAGGTGGTAGCGGTAGCCGCGGGTGTCGATGGCGATGCGATACGTCTCGCCCTCGTGCTCGAACGCCCTGCGGTAGCCGACGGGCTGTTGTCCTTCGCGCACGAACTCGCGGTGGCGCAGGATGAAGGAGAACAGGCGTACGGCGTTCTGGTTGAGGAGGCGATGGCAGCCGTGGGAGTAGCGGCGCAGGATCGACATGTAGTCCACGCTGCCGTGGGTGCGGATCTGGTTGTCGAGCTCGCGCAGCAGGTTGCCCTCGCGGTCGAAGACTTGGCGGATGTGGTAGGCGGCGACGAGCCCGTACGCGGAACGAAAGCCCGGTCCCATCTCGGCGTAGTTCACCACGGTGCGCAGCTTGCCGTCGACGTAGCGACGCGCCAGGAGTTCGTCCGGCGGCGTCGTGTCCGGGGGGATCCACGCGGGCGCGGCGTAGATGTCCTTCCACACCCGCGGCCCCACGTCCGAGTTCTTGTACTTGTAGTAGACCTTCCCGTCCTTGATCTCGCTGCGCCACGAGCCGATGGTCGTGCGCCAGTGGACCAGGGGGATCTTCTGGTCGAGGTGGTGCACGTAGAGGGTCAGGTGCGGATACCGGCGCCGCGGCTGCGCGACGGGGTTGCCCTCGGCGTCGAAGGGCAGGTCGTACCAGACGTCGCCGCGGTCGATGACCACGGAGAACTCCATGTCGTCGCCGTAGTAGGACGGAAGCTCGGGCATGGGCACGGCCACCAACAGGTGCGCGAGGCCGTCTTCGTCCCGCTCGGCGCGTTCGAGCAGATCGCCGATCACGCGGCGTGCGCTCGCCGGGTCGGTGATGCCGAGGGCCTCGACCAGGGCGTCGCGGACCTCGGCCGCCATGTTGCGCAGGGGGTGCTCCTTGCCGTCTTCGTCGGTCCAGCGGAACTTGGGCTTCCAGGCGGCGGCCGAACCGTCCTCGAGCACGCCGGCCGCCGACACCGCCCGTTCCTCGAGGACCCGCAGGAGACGGGCGTAGTTGGCCTCGGCGGGGGACAGGGCGAAGACCGCCCGATTGTCCGGTGTGATGTGGCCCCAGCCCATGATGTCGTGCTTCTTCTCGAAGGCCGCCAGGGCCAGGTGGGTGGCGTGGTCGAACCTTCCCAGTTCGACCCGGTCGGGGCGCTCGTAGAGCCCTTCGCACAGGAGCCGAATCTGGGCGTTGCGCACGACGTCGAGGGGGGCCTGGTGGCGCCGCCAGGCCTTGTGGAGTCGGCGGGTCTTGGGATGGTTCGCCGCCTCCTGCCAGGCCGCCGGATCCTCCGGATCGAGGCCGGCGCGGCGCATGGCCTTCTCGAGGCGCTTCCTGGCCCAGGCCGCGGGTCCCACGTAGCGCCGTTCCTTGCCCCGGACGTAGGCGATGGTGCCCACCGCCTCCTCGAAGACCGCGGGGTCGTAGCCGCGTTCTTCGAGACAGGGCACGACCACGCGGTCGATGTGCTCCCACTCGGCGTGGACCACCGAGAGCGTCGGGGGGATCCCGTACAGCTCGAGGAAGTTGTGGGCGCCCTCCGGGAGCTTCGACCCGTTCTCGTCGATCCGGTCGTTGGCCAGGCCGACGTAGGTGGTCCGGTAGGCGTTCGGGGTCGCATCGTCGCGCCCTGGCGTCTTCTCGCTGAAGATGAAGGGCACCCAGTCGTCGGACAGGTCCACGACCGTCAGGCCCTCGACCTCCGCCTGCGCGATATCGAGCCGCTCGGGCGCCTTGCCGGGAGCGATGCGCAAGGCCCACCCGAGGGGATGCTCCCGCATGCTGCCCTTCGTGACGGGGCCGGGATCCACGGCGGGGGGCGGCGGGCTGGCCGTGCGGGCACGGGGCGCGGGCGCCTCGTCGGGCGGTCGCGTCGGCGGTGGCCGATCGTCGGTCGGGGCGTTCGTGGTGCACGCCGCCCAGGCGACGGTGGCAAGTGCCATCCTCCGCACGTACCGTCGCGCACCCCGCCGCGGTCGCGGGCACGGGCTAGCTGGGGGGATCCGGCGAAACATGGGCGGTATCGGAGGGCAGGCGACGGGGGGCTGCCGGGGCAGCGTTGGGCCGTCGTGGCCTCCGTGGAAAAGCCTAGCCCGGCGAGGCCACTTCGACCAAGGAATGGATGTGCGCGGTTCTTTACAACGCGCAAGGACCGTGCAAACTTCCGGCCGACCCATGGCTTCCAAGTCCCTGCTCGCGTCCCTGGCGATCCCCCTGTTCGGCCTGGCCCTCGGCAGCGCGGTGGGCGTCTCCTGTACCGTCGCCTACGGCGATCTCGCGTTTCGCTGCAATCCGCGCCAGACGGACAACTGTCCCGACGGCTACTTCTGCTGCTCGGACGATGCTGCGCCGCAATTCCACGGTGTCAACAACGCCAACAGCATCAGCGGGATGTGCGTCAAGGAAGGCGCGGTCAACCCCGTCGCGGGCGACCCGGAGCTGCCCAAGTGCCCGATCCCCTGCGATCCCACCTGGTCGTCCAACCAGATCGCGGCGGCTTGCGGGCAGGGCGCCATGTGCTGCCAGACGGCCGAGATCACCGAGCGGGACTGTGTGCAGGACCCGAACACGGGCCAGTGGCGGCCCGTCACGGGCGCGGACGTCTTCGCCGGCCTGAGCAACTGGTCGCCCGCGGCCCACGACACCCATCAGGATCCAGGGGGCACGGTGTGCCTGGCCTTCGCCGGGGGCGACCAGTCGTCCCAGGCGTTTCGGGACTGCCTCGAGGCCGTTGGGGTTGCGAACCGCCGAGGCTTCTGCATGGCGGCCTGTCCGCCGGAGAACCCGGTGGTCAATCCCAACTACCGAAGCCCCTGCGACTGCCTGAACAACCCGTCCGATCCGTTCTGCCTGCAGCAGTGACGGGCAAGGTTTCGCCCCGACCGGGTACGTGCGGATGGGCCTAGGCGCGTCTTGCGCGGGTCCGCCCAGGGGGAGCGCGGGCGATGCGGGAGTTCTGCGCGCGTTGCGCAATTCGTGTTGCAAAGGCGCGCAAGGCCTCCGACGGTCGAAGACTTGCATCGGCGGGCGCTCGCCTTCAGCGTACGGCTCCCCGCCGCTGCCACCCTCGGCATGGCGGAAGCCACCAGCGGCCGCCGGTCGGGCGGCCCTCCGGAACCCTCTCCATGAAGCCGACACGACGCAAGGCCACGCCACTTTCGACCGCCGTCCCTCGTGCCCGCCCCTCGCGAGCCCGCCGCAGCCGGGCGTCGGCGGGTGCCACCGGGGGGGCTCGGGAGCGGCCCATCGCCGGGCCCTGTGCGGCGGCGAGCACCACCGGCGCCGGCAAGAAGACGGCTGCGAAGAAGAAGACGGCTGCGAAGAAGAAGAC
>RFGU01000239.1 GCA_003696955.1 Deltaproteobacteria bacterium
AACCCAAGGAGGTCGCCCGAGCCCCCATGCCCCGGCCGCGTCCCGTGGCCGAGGCACCGATGCCGCGCCCTCGACCGGCGGCGGCCAAGGCCGAGAAGGCGCCGCCTTCGGCCAAGCAGCCCGTGGACGAACGCGCCAAGATGCGTGCCGGCCTCGCCCGCACGCGCAAGGGCTTCGTGGCCCGCTTGGCCCGGCTCTTTCGGGGCAAGCCCAAGGTGGACGACGACCTGCGCGACGAGGTGGAGGAGATCCTCTTTACGGCCGACATCGGTCCGGCCACGGCCGAGAAGCTCCTCGAGCGCGTCACCGAGGAACTCGACAAACGCGAAGTGGCCGATCCCGACGCCGTCTGGGCGGTGATCCGGTCGGCCATGCTCGAGATCCTCGAGATCCCCCACGAGCCGGCGAAGGTCCCGGCCGACCCGCTGCCGTACGTGCTGCTCGCCATCGGGGTCAACGGCGTCGGCAAGACGACCACCCTCGGCAAGTTGGCGGCCATGCACGTCGCCGAAGGGCGGAAGGTCCTGTTGGTGGCCGGCGACACCTTCCGCGCGGCGGCGGCCGAGCAGCTCGGTGTCTGGGCGCGCAAGGTGGGATGCGACCTCCATGCGGGCAACGAGGGGGCCGATCCGGCCTCGGTGGTCTTCGACGGGATCCTGCGCGGGCGCAAGGAGGGCTACGACGTGGTGCTGTGCGACACGGCCGGCCGCCTGCACACGCGCAAGGAGCTGATGGAGGAACTCGGCAAGGTGGGCCGTGCCGCCACCAAGGCCCTGGCCAAGGGACGGGAGGACGGCGCCCCGGAAGGTCCCCACGACATCTTCCTCGTGCTCGACGCCACCATCGGCCAAAACGCCCTCGCCCAGGCCAAGCTCTTTCGGGAGACGCTGCCGTTTACGGGCATCGTGGTCACCAAGCTCGACGGCACGGCCAAGGGGGGCGTGGTGCTGGGCATCTGCGACGAGATGAAGATCCCGGTGCGCTACGTCGGCGTGGGCGAGGAGGTCGACGACTTGCGTCCCTTCGATCCGGTGGCCTTCGTGGACGCGCTCGTGGGCGATCGGGAGGCATCGGACGCGGCCTGAGGCGGCTGCCGACCGGCTCGTGCCCTCCGTCGAGATCGCTGCACCGATGCCTGCCGAGGATCGGTCCAGGTGTTCAGGGGCACACGGCTCGCCGACCCCCGGCCCACGCCGCCGTCCCCCCGATCCTCGAGTTCGGAGATCGTTCGGGAATTCCAGGCATATTCGAGTTCTGGACCATCGCCGCGAGCGAGTCGGGCCACGGACGAAGGCGGGCGCCGGCACCGCTTGTGACCTAGGACGGGCCTATGGTACGGTCCGCCGCGATTCCATGGGCACGCACACCGCTTCGGTCTCCCTTCGTACGCCGAAGGCCCCGTAGGCACCCCGGCGCGTCCATGTCCCGTTCCCAGCGAAGACGCCTCCTTCCCCGCTCCCGGGCCCCCATCGACCTCCCACCCCATCCACGCGAATCGTTCGAGGTGAGCATGCGACGCATCGTAAGCGGCCAAGTCGCCCTCCTGACGGCCCTGCTCCTGCCCCATCCAGCCCAAGCCGCCATGTTCCAGCCGGCGGAGGGTGAAGAAGGCGAGGACATGATCATCCTCGAGGACGAGATGGAGGGTGAAGAACCGGCCGCGGAGGGGCAGGCCCAGGGCGAACAACCGACCGGCGAGGCCGCCGCCGGCCTCGACGAACTGCTCGAGGGCGAGGACGCCAAGGAGGCCGAGGCCGAGGCCAAGGCGGCCGCCTCCGGTGAGGTGGGCAAGCAGGAGAAGGACAGCGAAGAAAAGCAGATCAAGACCGAGACGAAGCTCATCACGGTCATCCAGCGGCAACGGATGCTCAAGAAGAACCGCGTCGACATCCAGCCGCAGGTGGGCATCTCGATCAACGACCCGTACGTGCGCCACTACAGCTTCGGCGCCGAGATCAGCTACTGGTTGACGAACCGCATGGCGCTCAGCCTCACGGGCACCGGCTTCGTCGCCAACCGGACGCCGCGCTACGACAACATCAAGCTCCAGACGGGTCTGCTGCTCACGGCGAACAAGGTGCTGTGGCAGGCCCACCTGAACTTCCAGTACAACCCCTTCTACGGCAAGATCGCCATCTTCAACCAGTTCCTGCTCCACTGGGAGGGGTACGTGCAGATCGGTGGCGGGGTGATGCAGACCGAGGTGATCCCGCGCTTCGAGGCCCTGCACGACCCGTTCCGTACCTTCACGGGTGGTGGGCAGTTCACCATCGGCGCCCGCCTCTACTTCCCCACCCTCGACTGGTTCTCGGTGAACTTCGGCGCCCGCACCTGGATCTATCCGGACAAGCTCGAACCGCCGAACCGTGGCCCGGGTGACATCATGACGACGGGTAACGACCCGGCCCTCGACGACCCGAAGGCTGCGAAGGACGCGGCCAAGTTCGACGTGCAGTTCCAGACCGTGCTCTTCCTCGGTTTGAGCTTCTACTTCCCCACCTCCTTCGAGTACACGACTCCTCGCTAGGCCCGCCTCGTCATGCTCCGGACTCGCACGCTCCTCTCCCTCTGTCTGTCGGTGGCCGCCGCCGCCGCGGTCCTCTCGCCCGACACCGCCCACGCCCGCAAGAAGGGCGTGCTCGAAGGCGAACCCATCGTCCGTAAGAAGCTCCTGCTTCGAAAGCTCAGGTTCCAGATGACGCCCGTCATCGGGATGAGCCTTTCCCAGCCCTTCGTCCACGAGGGTTATGCGGGGCTTCGGCTGGGCTTTCACGCCACGGAGTGGCTGGGCTTTCGGGCCGGCTTCATGTGGGGGGCCGTCCAGCTCAAGTCGAAGGTCCTCAAGGATCTCGAGGACGGCGGTCTTCCGGTGGGCATCCCGGCGGGACAGCAGGACACCTCGGTGACCATGGGTCCCACGTGCCAAGGCCCGGCGCCTTGTCGGCCCATCGCCGAGAACGACAACCCGGCGCCCCTGCTCCACGACTTCCAGGCGGGCCTGACCCACGCCCTGTGGCAGTCGAGCGTGGACATCGTCTTCACGCCCTTCAACGGCAAGCTCGGCCTGTTCTCGGCCATCTTCACCGAGTACGACGCCTACGTGTTCGGCGGCCTCGGTATCATGGGATGGCAGAAGTTCTACAACGGCAAGTTCCACCGGGACGAGATCAAGAGCACCGCCGAGCTCAACGGCCTCGACACCAACCCCGAGGTCGACGGGATGCCGAACCCCAACTACTGCCGCGAGATGAACGGGGCGCAGAACGACGAGTGCATCCTGCACCCGGTCAAGCCCGACGAACGGGTGCACCTGGGCTTCAGCTTCGGCGGTGGCTTCAACCTCTTCGTCGCGGACTGGGGTGCGATCAACGTCGAGGTGCAGGACATCGTCACGCGGAACAACCTCACGGGTCTGAACGCCACCATCGACGACGTCGTCAAGGAAGGCGGGCCCGTGGTGAACAAGCGCGACCTCGACTTCTTCCACAACGTGACGCTGCAGCTCGGGTTCCGCGTGTACATTCCGTTCAAGGCCAAGCGCGGCCGCTGATCTTCGCGACGCGCAACCGCCGGGCGGGCGTCGGTCGCCACCTACGCCCGCTCGCTCGTTCGGGGCACGGGCCCGCGTGGGACGGGCCTAGCCGGACGACGTAGGGCTCGGATGGAGCGCAGCAGCCCGAGCGCCGTCAACGCTCGGCCACGGGGCAGCCCGCCTCGACCCGCACCGAGACGTCGTCGGACTCGATGACCGTGTGGAAGTAGGCCGCATCGGAGCGCGCACCGTCGTCGGTCTCGAGCCAGACTTCGAGGCAGTTGCGCGAGTGGTCGAGCACGAGTCCCTCGACGCGGACGATCTGCGGAACGCTGGCCTCCACGTCGACCACCGCGTGCTCGCCTCCGATCCGGTCGCGCACGTGCAGTTCCACCATGGGCGCATCTTCGTCCGTAGCGGCAGCCTCGAGTTCGTAGTCCACGTCGACGTCGACGTTGCTCGGTTGTACCGGAGCGTCGGTCAGGCTCGGCGGCGGCACCGGAATCGCGATCCCTCGCTCGCCGATGGTCACCTCGGCCTTTCGAAAGGAGAAGCTGTAGACGTCGTGGGTCGCACAGCCGGAAGCCGCGACCAGCAAGGCACCGGTCAGCACACCGAAACGAGCGAGCAGATGGATGGCGGTCCGCACGGCACCCGATAGCGTAGCAAGCACCGTGCCCAAGGTGGCCACAGGCGGAATCCCGGGGATTCGAGCCCTTCGGAGGCATCGCGGTACCAGAAACCGAAAAGGTCGTTGACATTGCTGTAAACATTGTTGACACACAGCTACACCGATTTCTTGGTGCGGATCCGCGCAATGCCTACGGTGCCACCGTGATCGTCTTCTGCGCAGGATCCAAGGCGGGCAGCGGCGCCAGCACCCTCGCCGCCACCGTGGCAGCGGGACTCGTCGAGCGAGGCGTGGCCCGACACCGGGTGCTGCTCCTCGACGTCGGACGGGGCGCGACCCTCTCCCACTGGGCGGCCATCGCCGGCGCCGCGGGGCAGCGACTGGTGACGGTGGTTCGCCCACCGGCGACCGTTCGCGCGTCGGAACTCGCCGAGGGGTTCGACCACGTGATCGTGGATCTCCCGGGCCTTCCGACCGGTGGCCGGCCTCCCATCGACCTTGCCCCCGACCTGTGGCTCGTACCATGCCGTCCCGTGGGCCCGGACACGTGGCATCTGCCGCCGCGCGCTGCCGAGACCGATGCACGTGACGGGTTCCGGGCCCCCGTGCGGATCGTGCCGTGGCGGGTACCGTCGCGGCTCGACCCGGGGCCGTGGCGACGCGGCGTCGAGGCGGCGGGTTGGGCCGTCGCGCCCGTCGTCGTCCGCGAGCGCATCGCCTACGCGCACGCGTTCTCCACCGGCCGTATGCCGACGGCGGCGGGCGACGTGGCCGTTCGCAGTGAAGCGGCGGCCCTCGGGGGCTACGTCCTAGGCTGGCAGGAGGCCCACGACGCACGCCCCCAGGCGGATGTCGCGCCGGTGGATGGGGCCACGCCCTATCTCCACTGACGCCGCGCCGCCGCGGCCTGCCCCCGGCGCAGCCGTTAGGCGCGGCGCACTCGGCCGTTCAACGGCCGCCGCCGAAGGGAGGCGGACCGAGTTCGGGCGGCCGATCGACGAGTTGCTCCGGACGGGCGCAACGGACCACGGTGTGGATCCCCCCGCGGACGTAGAAGTCCCCTTCGACCACGATGGCGACCGGGTCGATGGCCGCGACGAGATCGTCGAAGATCGTGTTCGTGACGTCCTCGTGGAACGCACCCTCGTTCCGGTAGGACCACAGGTAGAGCTTGAGGGACTTGAGTTCGACGCACAGATCCCGCGGGACGTAGCGGATCCTCATCACGGCGAAGTCGGGTTGCCCGGTCTTCGGACAAAGGCACGTAAACTCCGGACAGTCGAAGGCGATCCAATAGCGCCGCCCCGGCCGGGGATTCGGGAAGGTGTCGAGGTCCTTGCTCGGTGCGGTGGGCACGGCCGGACCCTAGCAAAGATCCCCACGGCGCCGATGGGGGAGCGGCCCGGCGGGTCGGCGCCGTTGCGTGGCCGCCGATGGTGCTTTGCTGGGGACGGCGCACGGGGACGGCGGACGGCGGACGGCGACGGCCGACGGCGGACGGCGAAGGGCGGGTGGCGAGCGGCGGAGGGCTTGCGGGCGTGGCGGTAGGCGGGGGGCGGCACAGGGCGAACGGCATACGGCGGACGGCGGACGGCGACACGGCGACGGCGGACGGTGAACAGCGACGGCGGACGGCGACACGGCGGACGGCGACACGGCGACGGCGGACGGCGGACGGCGGACGGCGGACAGCGGACAGCGGACGGCGGACGGCGGACGGCGGCGTGGCGAGCGACTTCACTGGCTCGAGGCTGCGGGGCTTGGAGGCGGTTTGGGCCGGGCATCGCACTTGGGGTGAGATGCCCGGTCCAAACCGCCCCTGCGCCCCTTCCTGCCGACTCGATGCGCTGCGACTCGCCGAGGATGCGGCGATTCGGTTGTTGCGAGCGATGCCCAGGAGCGTCCGAGGATGCGGGGACCTGGGGGATCAGGCGCGGCGTGCCGCCGTGGCGGTGGCGCTGAACCTGGCGGAGGGGCATGCGGCACGGGGCGGCAACCGCCTCCAACACTGGAGGGTGGCGCACGGGTCGTGCCAGGAGGTCAAGTGCGCGCTGCGGTTGTTGGCGGCGAGCGGGGCGTTCTCCGAAAGCGACGCACGGGATCTTCTTGCGGCGTTCGACCGGATCGGACGCATGACGTGGGGGCTCATCCGGCGGCCGGGGCGGTGAACGGTGAACGGAGAGCGGCGAACGGCGAGCGGCGAACGGCGAGCGGCAAACAGCGACGGCGGGCGGCGGGCGGCGGGCGGCGAGCGGCGAACGGCCCCGGACGCTGCGCCCTCAACGGCGTCGATGCGCCGTGGTGGCTCCGGGACCGTGGGTGACGGGCGGCGGAGGCCTTGCGGGCGTGGCCGCAGGCGGGGCGCCGGCCTCTTGCGCTCGACGAGGTGTGCATCCCGCCGAGGGCACGTCCGTGAGGTGGCGACCGACAGGACCCGCGGGCCCTGCAACGTCGCGCCTCGGACGTCGCGTCCCCGCTGGGGCTTCTTCACGGCGGACGGCGCACGGCAGCAACGAGTGGCCGCGTGCTCAGGGCCAGAACCACGCCCGCGGCGAACGGCGCCAGCGGTCGGCGAGGGTCACGGAGAGAGGCATAGGCCCAGGTCGTCGAACTCCGGTGGAAGATCGGGATGCGGCTCGAGCACTTTCGTGCAGACCGTGCCCTCCGGGCACTCGGGTGCCGCAAGCGA
>RFGU01000240.1 GCA_003696955.1 Deltaproteobacteria bacterium
CCCAGGTCCCCCAGGCGCCCGGGGCGGGGGGCAAGCCGAGTACGCGCGGTTGGACCATGTTCATGGACGCTGCAGACGCAGGTACGGCGCCGGCGGGTTCCGGATCCCCGCAAGGGCCGGCGGCTCCGACGCCGCAGCCTGCGCAGCCCCAGGCGCCCCAGCAGCCGGCGGCTCCGACACCGCAGTCGGCGCAGCCCCAGGGCCCGGCCCAACCGGCCGCCGGCCAGACACCGAGTACCCGCGGTTGGACCATGTTCATGGAACCCGCCCAACCGGCCCAGCCCGGCTCGCCGGCGGGGTCGGACGCAGCCGGTACGTCCCCATCCGCAACCCCTGCCCAACCGGCTGCATCCTCCCAGCCGTCGGCCGCGCCCGCGGGTGGGGCGCCCGGGGCGGGAGGCAAGCCGAGCACGCGTGGTTGGACCATGTTCATGGAAGCCCCGATCCCGGGCAAGCAGGAGGCTCCCGAGGCGCCGGAGGCGAAGACGGCTCCCGCCGCGCCTGCCAAGGAGGCGGCTTCGGACACCAAGGGCTGGACCGTGTTCATGGACGGCCCGGCGACGCCCGAGGACGCAGGACGTCCGCCCGGGGCCGTTTCCGGGGAGCGGGAGGCCTCGCCGGCAGCCGAGGCGGTACCGCAGCAACCCACCGGGGGCAAGACGATCATCGCCCACGGCGTCCCGTCGGTCTCGGCAGGCGGCAGCGCTCCGGCGTCCGGCCAACCCGACACCATGTACTTCGCCAAGCCCGACAAGGCGGTCGAGCGGGTGGGCAATCTGCCGCCGGCGCGCCCCGTGACCGAGCCGGGCGTGGCTCCGCCGGCCAGCGACGTGGCCGTCGAACGCAGCTCGGAGTCGGTCGGAGCGGATCTTGCGAGCGCCGAGGCCTCCATGGGCATGGCGCCGGCGGACGAGAGCGACACGAGCTTGACCGGACCGCAGGACGTGGTCCTCGCCAAGAAGAGCTCGAACCTGGTACCCCTCGTGGTGATCGGCGTCGTGGTCGTCGGTGCGATCGTCGCGGCGGCGCTCTTCCTGCTTTGAGCCGGTGCCGGCCGAGCCCCGCCCGGTCCCCATCCGGACCTTGACGGGCCGGCCGGCCGGACGCACCCTGCGCACGAGGAGAAGCCCATGCCCATCTATGCCTACAAGTGCCAAGCCTGCGGGGCCGAAGAGGAGCACCTGCAGAAGGTGAGCGATCCGCCGGTCGAGCAGTGCGCCTCGTGCGGCGGCCCGCTGGTCAAGCAGATCACGGGTACGAGCTTCAAGCTCGTCGGTGGCGGATGGTACAAGGACCTCTACAGCTCTCCCAAGCCGAAGTCCGGCGAGAGCGGATCGAGTGGCGGCAAGGCGTCGGGGGGCGAGAAGGCTGCGAGCGCGTGACGGCCCGGATCCTCGACGGTCGCGCGGTCGGCCGGGAGGTGCTGGCCGAGGTCGCCGAGCGTGTGCGTGCGCTGCGGGCGCGGGGCGTGGCGCCGCGCCTTGCGGTGGTCCTGGTCGGGGACGATCCGGCCTCGGCGGTGTACGTGCGCAACAAGGGCCGCCGGGCCGCCGAGGTCGGGATCGACACCGTCGATCTGCGCCTGCCGGCCGAGACCACCGAGGCCGACCTGCTCGGACGGATCGGCGAGCTTGCGGGCGATCCGTCGGTCCACGGGATCCTGGTCCAGCTTCCGCTGCCCGCCCATGTGGACCCGCAACGGGTGCTCCGTGCGATTCCGCCCGAGAAGGACGTGGACGGCTTCCATCCGCAGAACATGGGGCAGCTCGTACTCGGGCCCCCGGCGCTCGTCCCGTGCACCCCCGCCGGGTGCATGATCCTCCTCGACCGCACCGGGATCGATCTCGCGGGCAAGCGGGCGGTCGTCGTCGGTCGATCCAATATCGTCGGTAAACCCATGGCCCACCTGCTGCTCGCGGCCGATGCCACGGTGACGATCGCCCACTCGCGCACGCGCGACCTGCCCAGCCTCGTGCGCGAGGCCGACGTGGTCGTGGCCGCCGTGGGGCGGCCGGGGCTGGTCAAGGGGGCCTGGATCCGGGAAGGTGCCGTGGTGGTGGACGTGGGGATCAATCGCGTCGACGGCAAGCTGGTCGGCGACGTGGAATTCGCGGCGGCGGCCGAGCGGGCCGCCTGGATCACGCCGGTGCCCGGCGGCGTGGGGCCCATGACGATCGCCTGCCTCATGCGCAACGTGGCCGCCGCCGCGGAAGCGGCGGTCTAGGGGTGGCTTCGTCCTACGATGGTTTCTTTCGGCGGTAGCGGTCCGACAGCCCTTCGCCCCGGGCGATGAGGGGGAGGCACGCTGCGATGCGCCTGCGCTTGGTCTCCGGGCGCTTGGCGGAGCGCACGTGCGCGACGAATTCGCGGCGCCGGCCGGGGGTGAGGGCGTCGAAGGCGGCGCGTAGTCCCGCTTCGTCGAGAGCGCGGGCCAACTCCACCGGGATCCGCGTGGGGGCGGCGCGCGGTGCCGTCTTCCGGCCTGTCGCCCGCTTGGTGCCTTCCGCCAGCTTCCGGGCGGCACGGACCATCTTGCGCACCTTGCCCACGGGGATCCGGGCCCCGCGCTCGAATCGCCATTGCCGAAGTGCCCTGGTGGTCCCGGGCTGGGCGTTGACGAGGACCCCATCGGGGTCGTCGAGCAGGGCCCCGTCGTAGAACCAAAGCCCGACGTAGCTCTTGAACGCGGCGAGCCCCACGACGTTGCGGCCCACGTGGGTGTAGCAGGGGGCGTTCCACTTGATCGTCTCCGAAAGCCCCTCGTCGAGGAGGATCCGCCGCAGTCGCTCGAGCATCGGGGCGTCTTCTGCATGGGCCTTCAGGTAGTCGTCGACGGTTCGGTGGGGCATGGGGACGATGCTACCGTCGGCCGAGCGCTCGAGGCCGGCCGAGGTGGTCGCCCCGCGGCTCGCCGTGGTACGAAGACCCTCGCCATGGCCGATCTCGACGGGACGTACCTCGGGCGGATCCTCGAGGCCAAACGGGCCGAGCTCGGCCGCGTACCGCCGCTGCCCCGCCCGAGCGAGGTGGAGGCCGTGCTCGAGCGGCTCGGCCCTGCGCGGGACTTCGCGGCGGCCCTGGCGGATCCGCGGGACGTATCCATCATCGCCGAGTTCAAGCGCGCCTCGCCGTCGGCCGGTCCGATCCGCCCCGATGCCGACCCGGCCCGCTACGCCACGGCCTACGCCCTCGGCGGGGCGGCGGCGGTGAGCGTGCTGACCGATCGGCACTTCGAGGGCTCGGTGGACGACCTTCGGCGGGTGCGCAGCGCGGTGAGCCTGCCGGTCCTGCGCAAGGACTTCGTCCTCGACCGCAGCCAGATCTTCGAGGCGCGCAAGGCCGGGGCCGACGCGGTGCTCCTCATCGTCGCGGCCCTGCCGCCGCCCCACCTCTCCCAGCTCGTCGCCTTTGCCCGGGAGGTCGGCCTCGAGCCGCTTTGCGAGGCCCACGACGCCCACGAACTCGACCGGGCCATGGCCGCCGGTGCCCGGGTGGTGGGGGTCAACGCCCGCGACCTGCGGACCTTCGAGATCGATCGCGAGTTGCCCCTTCGGCTGCGGGAGCGCGTGCCGTCGGACTTCGTGTACGTGGCCGAAAGCGGCGTCGAGCGGCGCGACGACGTGCGGGCCCTGCGGCGGGCGCGGGTCGATGCCGTCCTCGTCGGTACGGCCCTCATGCGGGCCGACGACCCCCAGGCGGCCCTCGAGGACCTTCGGCGGGTCGGGCCATGACCGCGCTCCGGGTGCCGCGGCTCAAGGTGTGCGGCATCGTCCGCCCCGAAGACCTCGTCGTCTGCGCCGAACTCGGGGTCGATGCCGTGGGGCTGAACCTGTGGCCGGAAAGCCCGCGGGGGCGCACCGTCGAGGCCCTCGCCGATCTGCTGGCCGAAGCGGGGGATCCGACGGGGCCCATGCGGGTGGGGGTGTTCGTCGATCCCGAGCCCGCCCAGGTTGCCGAGGCGCGCCGAAGGCTTCGGCTGGACGTGGTGCAGTACCACGGCGACCGGCTGCCCGACGGGTTCGCGGAACTCGGCCCCTACGTGTGGGTGCTGCGGGGTGCCGGCGATCCGTCCCGCCTCGTCGTGCCCGACCCGCCCCCCGCCTGGATCCTCGTGGACGCCCACGTGCCGGGGTACGGCGGCGCCGGGGTCGTGGCCGACTGGCAGGCCGCCCGCCGGATCGTCGAGTGGGCGAGACCGACCCCGGTGGTGCTGGCCGGTGGAATCACGCCGGACAACGTTCGCGACGCCATCGCGGCCGTCGGGCCCGCCGGGATCGACGTGGCGTCCGGGGCCGAGGTGCCGGGCGGCCCCAAGGGCGCGAAGGACCGCGCCCGCGTCGCCGCGCTGGTGGAGGCGTGCAAAGTCCTCGGGAACGTGGCAGGAACGCACCGTGAGCGAACGAGCCCCTGACGGCGCCCCGCTTGCCGGCGCCTTCGGTGACTTCGGCGGCCGCTTCGTGGCGGAGACCCTCATGCCGGCCGTCGAGGCCCTGGCCGAGGCGTTCGCCGCGGCGCAGGCGGATCCCTCGTTCCACGACGAGTTCCATCGGATCCTCGAGACCTACGTGGGCCGCCCGACGCCCCTTTCGCCGGCGCCCCGGCTTTCGGCCGCCGTTGGAGCCACGGTCTACCTCAAGCGCGAGGACCTCGCCCACACGGGCTCCCACAAGATCAACAACTGCGTGGGCCAGGTGTTGCTCGCCCGGCGCATGGGCAAGCGCCGGATCATCGCCGAAACGGGCGCCGGCCAGCACGGGGTCGCCACGGCGACGGTCTGCGCCCGCTTCGGGATGCCGTGCACCGTCTACATGGGCGCCACGGACGTGGCACGCCAGGAGCTCAACGTCTTTCGCATGCGCATGCTCGGGGCGGAGGTCGTGCCGGTCGCCTCGGGCAGCGGCACCTTGAAGGACGCGATCAACGAGGCCCTGCGCGACTGGGTGACGAACGTGGACGATACCCACTACGTCATCGGCAGCGTGATGGGCCCCGACCCGTATCCCGTCCTCGTGCGCACCTTCCACGAGGTCATCGGGCGCGAGGCACGGGCGCAGATCCTCGCGGCCGAGGGCCGGCTGCCCGATGCGGTGGTGGCCTGTGTCGGCGGCGGCAGCAACGCCATCGGGATCTTCTCGGGCTTCCTCGACGATGCCGACGTGCGCCTCTTCGGCGTGGAGGCAGCCGGCGAGGGTATCGAGACCGGCCGGCATGCGGCCACCATGGCCGAAGGCGCCCCCGGGATCTTCCACGGCATGCGCAGCCTGGTGCTGCAGGACGAAGACGGCCAGATCCGCGAGGCCCACTCGATCTCGGCCGGGCTGGACTATCCGGGCGTCGGGCCCGAGCACGCCCACCTCGCCGCCACGGGGCGGGCCACGTACCTCCAGGCCACCGACGACGAGGCGCTTTCGGCCCTCGCCGAGGTGGCGCGCCTCGAAGGTGTCGTGCTCGCCCTCGAGACGGCCCATGCCGCCGCACGCCTGCGGGACGTGGCCCGGATCGTGGGCCCTTCGGGGATCGTGATCCTGAACGCCTCGGGCCGCGGCGACAAGGACATGCCCCAGGTCATGGCG
>RFGU01000241.1 GCA_003696955.1 Deltaproteobacteria bacterium
GGTTCGATGCGGTAGTCGATGCCCTTGGCGGCCAGCTTGTCGTAGAGCCCCTCGGTCACGGGCCCCGTCACATGGACCGTCTTGCCTCCGTCCTCGTACTCGATGTCCACGTGGGTGGGATGGACCGCGATCTCCAAGGTGGTGTTCTTGAAGCGGTGCCATTCCTGGTCGACCTGCTCCATGAACCGCGCGTAGCTGACCTGCTCGGTCTGCCCCGCACCGTTCAAGTACCGAACGAGCAACAGGACCGCGGCGAAGAGCCCGATCCACACCAGGAGCGTCTTGGTTTGCTGTCTCACGGCTGGTTCGCGGCCGAATTCGAAGGATGGGCGCGGCCGGCGAGCCGCCGACGGAGGATAGCTCCGGCGGATCGGCCGGTCAATGGTTCCCCCCGCCCGCGGCCCCGGTGCCACGGGGTTCGGACGGAGGCCGACCACGGTCGGGCCCGGGGCACGTGCCGGCCGACGAGGTCGATTCGAGCTGGAGAACCCTCCCCCCGTCCCCATGCCGCAGGTGGACGGCACGACCGCCGAAGACGTCGAAGCGCGTGCCGGTCCGGCCGGCGAGCACCGCCGCATCGATCGCCTCGATCACGGGGCGAATCCTGCCATGGCGACGGGGCCCCGCCTCGGCCGACCGGGCCCCGAGGAACGCGATCAGGATCTCCCGGCGCACGGCGCGGGGCAGGCCGTCCCATCCCGCGACGTCGAGCCGGTCGCCCGCGCCGAAGGCGCGCCGGCTCCACTCCCCTTCGGCCCACGAGGCGATGGCCTCTGCGGCATCTCGCGCATCTTGCGCCGAGCGAGCGATGGACGCGTCCAAGCGGGGGGCGATGCGACGCAGGCGCTCGAGCACCTCGGCGCGAACGAACACGCGGGCGGCTCGCCGGTCCTCGTTGGTGGGGTCACGTACGAGGGGCAGCCCGAAGTCCGCCGCCAGTTGGCCGGCCACTTCGTCCACCTCGGCGCGCGACCAGTCGGCGAGCAGCGGGCGCACGAATCGCACCCCGTCCCGCTCGAACGCCGGTGCCATGCCGGCGAGCCCCCGCAGCCCGGCCCCACGCATCGCCTTGAGCAACACCGTCTCCGCCTGGTCCGTGGCGGTGTGGCCCACGAGGACCGTGGCGACGCCATGGACCTTGGCCAGGGTGACCAAGTGCCGATAGCGGGCGGCCCGCGCCCGCGCGGCGAGATTCGGACCTGGCGCGAGGGAAAGCCGCGCCACGGCCCACGGAAGGCCGACACGCCGCGCGAAGGCCACCACGGCGGCCGCCTCCGCGGCACTCTCGGGGCGCAGGCCGTGGTCCACGTGGATCACCAATGGATGGCACCCGCAGGCCAACAGGCCGCCGAGCAGCGCACCCGAGTCCGGGCCGCCGGAATAGGCCACCGCCACCCGGTCCGCAGGCCAGGCCCCCACCCCCGCAAGGGCGCGGCGCAGGTCGCCGACGAGGCGGGCGATGCCGGGAGACTTCGACGCCACCTTCGGATGGTACGCCGCCGGCAGGCCGGTGGCTTCCCCCGGGCGCGGCCGCCGCGTCCCGCGCGGCGGGAACGCGGGCCGGTGCGACGGACGACGGACGCCCGCCCCCGGGCGAGCGACGCATGCGAGGGCCTGCTAAACCGAGCGCGCCATGGCTTCGACCGCAACGCAGAAAGCGCCGTCCCCGGCGGTGCTCGCCGAGGTGGCGCGCGATCCCTTGGTGCTCGAAGGCCGCGACGACGCGGATCGCCTGGTGCCCGCCCTGCCGCCCCAGACGTTCGTCGCCACGGTGCGCCGCCTCGACGCCGAAGGCCGCCTCGACCTCGTCCTGCCCCATGCAACCCCGGAGCAGCTCGTGGCCCTCATGGATCTCGACGTCTGGCACAAGGACCGGGTCGAGATCCCCAAGGCCCGCAGGTGGCTGTGCGAGATCAGCCGCCACCGTCGGGGCGGAGAACTCGCGCGCGGTCGCCTGATTCGCACGATGTACGGCATGGATCCCGAGATGTGGAGCCTCGCCCTCCACCCGGGACTCGTCATCGAGGAGATCGATCCCGAGGACGAGGAGCGCAGGTTCCGGGCCCTCGACGCCCTGGCCGACCACATCGTCTACGAGACCCCCGACCGCCAGTTCATCGTCGGTGCCCCCAAGGATCCCGACGGCGAACGTGCCGTCGAGGTGCTCTCCGCGGTCTATGGCGACTCCCTGCGGGACGGCGCTCGGCTCGTCCGCTCGATCCAGGCCCTCTTGCCGTCGGTCGCCGAGGAGGACCTCAACAAGTGGCGCGAGGGCAGACTCTGCGACCTCGGGTTCGTGCCCTGGGAGGACGCCATGCGCCTGTTGCAACCCCTCGCGCCGAACCGCGTGTGGGAGACGCCCGAGCAACCCGTCGCCGTCCCCGAAGACGACACCATCGACGACGGCATCCTCGTGCGGCCCGAGGGCGACGGGCTCCTCGGCCGCGTGTTGGACCGTCTCGAGATGGGCGAACACGGCGTGCGGTCACGCGAGTTCCTTTACCTGGTGCACCACGTCATCGCCGCCCAGCGCTTCGAACCCGGCGATCCCACGTTGCAGTCCCTGGCCCTGCGCCAGACCACGGCGACCCTCGAACTCGGCTTCGAGCTGGCCCTGGCCGCTCGCTCGGACGTCGACGACCCGGAGGGCGCACTGGCCGAGCGCGTCGCGGCCATCGGACTGCGGCCGTTCTTCCGTGTGGGCTACGCTCCCCTGGAGCGCCTGCGGCGGGCGGCCGTGGCGCTGCACCGGGAGGGACGGGTCTCCCTGACCCATCCGGGCTCGCTGCTCGACCGGCCCCTCGGGGCCCACCTTGCGGCGGCCCTTGCGTTGCTCCCGGCGCTTCCGGCCGGAAGTGCCAAGGCCCTCCCCCGCCCCATCGCCTCCCGGGCGGACCTCGCCGAGGCGACGCGCCACCTGACCCAAGGCGCCCTGCTGAGTCGGCTCGCCTTCGATCCGAGGGGGTTCGCCGTGGACGGCGTGTGGCTCGGCCGCGTGGACGAACCGGAGCGGCTGCGGCTCGGCGACCTGGTACGCACCGCCTTGGCCCTCGAAGTGCTCGA
>RFGU01000242.1 GCA_003696955.1 Deltaproteobacteria bacterium
GAAGATCTCCCAGGAGGTGCGGGACCTTGCCGCAGGCGACGCCGAGGCGAAGCGGGTGGAGGAGGGCCTTCGGGAGCGCGCACAGGCGTTTCGGGCCGCCGGCGCAGAGGTCTACGTCGCGCCCGATGCGGTCGAGAGCGCGGCGGACGATCCCTCCAGCGTGTAAACGGTCCACCGATACCGAACGTCGTTTTCGCCTCCGCGCCCCCGCGATGACGGGGTCTCGGCGTCCGGCGGATCGTGCCGGGCATCGATTCGCCTTGCCGGCCGCTCGGTTGGCCCGGTAAAGTGGCGATCATGGTGAAGGGGATCGCATCTTCACGTCGTCGCGCAGTGCTTCCTTCGGTCTGGTTGACCGGCGTGCTCGCCGTGTGCGGGTGCCAGTCGGGGACGTCGGACCGTACGACCGGGGACACGTCCACGACCCTCACGGGACCGACCTCGAATACCGGCGCCACGGGGCCGACCTCGGGGGCGACGTCCGTGGGCTCGGCGACGGCGGGCAGCGGTTCGGGCGCGACGTCCGCCACCTCGGGTCCGCCGAAATTCGATCTCGGTGTCTCGGCGGACATGGGAGGCGGAGAGTGCGGTGCGACGAACGATGCGACCCTCACCGGCGTCGTCCATGCCCCCAACGGCACCGTGCCGGTCAGCGGCGCCCTGGTCTACGTCTCGGACACGCCGCCGGCGGGGATCCCCCAGGAGGTCTACTGCGCCAAGTGCGAGGCGTTGCCACCGTGCACGCCCTTCACCCTGACGAATCCCGACGGCTCGTTCACCCTGAAGACCTCCTCGGGGGCCGGCAAGTACCTGGCCGTGGTCAAGGGGCAGTTCATGCGGATCCGGCCCATCGACATCGCACCTGGCGATACGCCCCTCGACGCCAGCTACACCGATCTTCCGGGGGAAAACGATCCGGCCAACGGCCTCTACATCCCGAAGATCGCCCTGGGCATGAGTTCCCCCGACTCGTTCTGGCTGATCCTGGGCAAAGTCGGACTCGGCCAGGTGGACGGCAACGACAACCTCGTCCCCGGCACGGAACAGTTCGACATCTACGCCGACGGACTGGACCCGGCGACCTACGGATTCACCTCGCAAGGGCCCATCGAGAACCTCCTGTCCGATCCGACGAAGCTGGCCCAGTACCACATCATTTTCACACCGTGCATCAGCGACCCCGCGGAGTTCGCCGTCGAGAACGATCCCACGCCCGTGCTCGAGTGGGTCGCGGCGGGCGGTCGGATCTACGCCACCGACTATGCCGAGGACGTCATCGAGGCCCTCTTTCCCGACTATCAGACCTTCAACGGCGAACCACCGGATCCCGTGCCCGTGGGCTTCTACGATTCGGACGCGACGGTTCTCGACGCCAACCTCCTCGCCTGGCTCGAAGCCCTACCCGACGACCTCAAGGACGTGAACCCCCTCAACGGCGGCGGCACCACCTGGCCGACCCTCTTCGATCTGCCGACGGTTCGCATCATCGACAACTACACGGGGATCGTCTATCCGCTGCCTTCGATCCAGGTGCCCGACGGGATGGGCGGGATGATCGACGTCGGCCACAAGGCGTGGATCGAAGGCCCCTGGCCCGGCCCCGGGGGCATCTCCCCGCTCGCGGTGATGGGGCAGTACGGCTGCGGCCGCCTCCACTTTACGAGCTACCACACGGTGGGGGCCCCCCACAAAGGGATGATCCCGCAGGAGCTCATCATGCTCTACAGCATCCTCGAGGTGGGGGTGTGCACCGATCAGGTGCCTCCCGAGGGATGAGGCGCGGGACGACCCCGGTGTCCCTTCGGCGACGTCACCGGCCCCGGTAGACCATGGTGGTCAACAACACCACCCACAAGAGGTGGCCGACGCCGGTCGTAGCACCTACGCGGGCCCGCAAGCGCGACCGCGTGGCCGCATCGAGGCGGTCGGCCGTCGCCACCTTGCGCAGGAGCCGAGCGAGCGCCGTCCCCACGGCGATCCAGGCGAGCCCGAGGGCCAAGGCGGCGTGGTAGCGCGGTGCCACGGCCCGGAATCCTCCTGCCGCGAACACGAGGGCGAGGCCCGTCCCCCACCCGACGACGGGCGCGAGCACGGCGCCGACACGGTCACGGGCGAGCAGGGCCGCAATCGGGGTCGCGTCCTGGGCATCGAGCGCGGTGCGGACCCGGCGCGGTACGCCGGCCGTCAGACCGAACCAGAACGCGGCGCTCGCCACGTGTACGACGAGGAGCGCGGTGTGGAGCGGTGCGGGCGTCATCGGCGGCATGATACGCAAGTTGCGGACGCGCAGTGGCGCCTGCGACGCCGGTTTTCGTGGACGGCGCCGCGACGCAACGTCGGAGGCGCGTGGCTCCAGGGTGGACGGCGCCGGACGCTTGGTAGGGCACGTATCGTCACGGTATGCTCGACTTCGTGCTCCGTCCTCCGGCAATTCGTGCAGCCTGGTCCTTCGGCGGCCTGGCCCTTCTTGCGGTGGCGGGCTGCGGGCGCACCCAGATGGACTTCGAGGGGAGTGCCACCACGGGGGTCGTGCCGACGACCACGGCGGCGACGGAGACCACGGGACCGACCACCACCGGGCCGACGACGGGCCCCACCACGGAGACCACCGGGCCACCCCCCGAGTGCACGATCCACGAGGACTGCATCTCCGATCCGTGCACCGAGGGCCGGTGCATCGACGGCCGGTGCGTGTACTCGCCCCTCGACCTCGACGACGACACGTTCCCGCCGGAGTTTTGCGGCGGCGCCGACTGCAACGACCTGAACCCCAACACGAATCCGGCCCAACCCGAGGACTGCTTCGACGGCGACGACAACGACTGCAACGGGGTCGCCGATTGCTTCGACCCGGCGTGCCTCGACGTCCCCGGTTGCGGCTGCACGCCGGCCCCTGGGGGCGAGAACTGCGAAAACGGCGTGGACGACGACTGCGACACGACCGTCGACTGCCTCGACAC
>RFGU01000243.1 GCA_003696955.1 Deltaproteobacteria bacterium
CTCCCCCCCCATGCCCAAGAATCCCGACAAGCCCTATCGCCCGGCCGAGGCCCGTGCCGGGGCCAAGCCCACGAGGTGATCCATGGAACCCGCGATCAAGCATCATCTGACCGTCGGCCGCGAACACTACGTGGCGGGGGACTACGAACAAGCCGAGCCCCATCTCGAGAAGGTCCTCGAGAGCTACGACGGCTTCGCCGACGTCCACAACATGCTCGGCGTCATCTACTACTCGACGGGGCGAGCCCAGAAGGCCAAGGAGGCGTTCGAGCGCGCCGTCGCCTTGAACCCGCACTACACCGAGGCAGCACTCAACCTGGCCGTGGTCTACAACGAACTCGGCCGCTACGAGGACGCCAAGGCCGTCTACGATCGGGCCACCAGCACCGCCGACGGCGACAGCGGCGCCATCGAGCGCCTCGACGCCTACGCCCGGGGCAAGATCGCCAACCTCCACTACGACCTCGGCTCCGCCTACGAGGCCGTGGGACTGAACCGCCACGCCGTCGCCGAGTACCGCAAGGCCCTCGACCTGTGTCCCACCTTCGTCGACATCCGCACGAAGCTGGCGACGACCCTGCGGGACATGGGGCGCATCGACGAAGCCCTCGACGAGTTGCTCGCCATCCGCGAATCCAATCCCGAGTACCTGCCCGCACGGATCCAGCTCGGCGTCACCCTGTGGCGAGCCGGACGGGTGGACGACGCCCGAGCCGAGTGGCGCTACGTCGTGGCCCGGGACCCGAACAACAAGAGCTGCCACGTGTATCTGAAGATGACCGAGGACGGTGACGGCGACGCTTCGGCTTCCTGACGTCGTCGCCCCCGCCCCGGCGACGGCCGGCGTCCCGGGGATCGGCGGCCGGATTCGCGCGCGCCCCGAGGACTTCGTCGTCGAGGAGATCCCCGCCTACGAGGCCGACGGGGCGCCCGATGGCGCCCACGTACTCTTCTGGATCGAAAAGCGCGGCCGCACCACCGACGACGCCGTGCGGGAGATCGCCCGCGTGTGCGGAATCCCCGTGGGTGCGGTGGGCGTCGCGGGCAAGAAGGACCGGCATGCCGTCACGCGCCAGCAGCTCAGCGTCCCGCGGGAAGCGGCGGCGGCCCTCGCCCGCCTCGACGCGCCGGACCTCGGGGTCGTCTCGACGCCTCGGCCCCACCGCAACAAGCTGCGCATCGGACATCTGCGGGGCAATCGCTTCACCGTGACCGTCCGCGACGTGCACCTTCCCGCCGACGAGGTCGAGCGCCGACTCGAGCGCAAGCGCGACGACCTGCGCGATCGCGGAGGTCTCGAAAACCGTTACGGCGCCCAACGCTTCGGCAAGGACGCCTCCAACGCCGCCAAGGGTCTCGCCCGGCTGCGCGAAGGTCGGCTGCGCAAGGGCGACATCGTGGTGTCCGCCGGCCAGTCCGTCCTCTTCAATCACTACCTTCTCGGGCGGCGCCTCGACGGAACGTTACGCCGCGCCGAGTCGGGGGACATCGTGCAGAAGACCGACACGGGCGGCATGTTCGTCTGTGAAGACCCCGGCGAGGTGACGCCCCGCCTCGAGCGGGGCGATGCGGTATTGACCGGCCCCATGTTCGGCAGCCGGATGCGTGCCCCCCCTGCGGGAACGCCCGCCGCCGAGCGCGAGGCCAGAACGCTGGCATGGGGATCGATCCCACCCGAACGCATCGCGGGTCTCGGACGGGCGGTGCCCGGAACCCGGCGACGTCTGCTCGTCGCCCCCGGTGAACTGGCTTGGAGCGTCGGCACCGAGCAGGACCGAAGCGTCGTACGCATCACGTTCGTACTGCCTGCCGGCAGCTACGCCACCGTGCTCCTCGACGAGTTGATGCACCCGCCCCCCGATCCCCCGTGAACGCAAGCGCCCCCGGCACGCGCGGCGACTTGCGCCCCCACGACCTTCGGGTATCTTGCGGGCGCCGCCATGAGTCTCACGGAACGGTTTCTGCAGTTCTCCCTCCTCGGGGCCGAATGGGTCATGTGGTTGCTCGTGGCGCTCTCGGTCTTCAGCGTCTACGTCATGATCGAGCGCGCGCTCGCCCTCGGAGCGGCTCGACGATCGGACCTGGCGGTGCGCCCGAAGGTGCTCGAAGCCCTCGAACGCGGCGACCTCGACGGTGCGAAGGCCGCCGTCAAGGACGCCGAGGGCCCCGCCGGCCGGCTGCTGGCCGAGATGCTGCGTCACGGGCGCCACGACCGTGACGCCCTCGAGGCCTTCCTCGACGCCGCCCGCCCCGCGGAGAAACTGCGCCTCGAACGGAACCTCAGCTACCTCGGTACCGTCGGTGCCAACGCTCCCTTCATCGGGTTGTTCGGCACGGTGCTCGGCATCATCAAGGCCTTCCACGACCTCGCCGAAGCCGGGATCAAACCCGGCGGGGACTCCACGGCCGTGGTCATGGCCGGGATCTCGGAAGCCCTCGTCGCCACGGCCATCGGCCTGCTCGTGGCGATCCCCGCCGTCGTCGCCTACAACTACTTCCAACGGCGGGTCAAGAACCTCATGGCGGGTGCGGAGGCCCTTGCGGGCGCCGCCGTGGGCCTGTTGCCGGAGGATGCGTCCTGATGGGGGCCCAGATCGACGACGACGACGAGATCACGACGATCAACGTCACGCCGCTCGTCGACATCACCCTGGTGTTGCTCATCATCTTCATGGTGACGACGAGCGTGATCGCCAACCCCGAGGGCATCGAGATCGACAAGCCCGACGCCAAGACGGGTCAGCCGCTCTCCAAGGAGACGAACCAGGTGGTGGTCAAGTGCTACCGGGACGGTACCTTCGCGATCGCGGGCAGTGACGCCCGGCTCGACGAGGCCGAACTCGCGGCCGCACTCGCCGAGGCCGCCAAGGCCCCCGACGCCCAGGGCGTGGTGGTATGCGAGGAACAGGCCCCGGCCGGCAGCATGATCCGCGTCATCGACCTCATGCGCCAAGCAGGGATCAAGAAGTACGGCGTCGCCACCGAGCGGCCGCCGGAGCCGGCGCCCGCGGCCGCCGGATGACGCCCTACCGTGCGGCCGCCACCCATGCCGCCCCGCAAGCTCGTCGCCCTTGCGCTGTCCCTCGCCCTCCATGGGGCGCTGTTCGCCTGGGCCCTCGTCGCACCACGACCTGCCGAGCCGCCCCGACTGGACCTTCGCCCCGTCGAGATCGTGGAGGTCGAGCCCCCGCCACCGCCCGAGCCCGAACCCGAGCCCGAGCCGAGACCCGCGCCGAAACCCGAGCCCGAACCCGAACCGCCTCCCCAAGCCGCCCCCAAGCCCCGACCCCGGCCCGCGCGCAGGCC
>RFGU01000244.1 GCA_003696955.1 Deltaproteobacteria bacterium
TCGCGCTGCCAGTCCACCCAGCGCTCCCCGTAGGGCAGGTGCGCTGCGCGGGCCACCACCTCGCCCTCGCCGCCGAGCACCAGCGCCGCCGAACCCAGGCGGTCCGCCACGTGGACCCGCGTCGACTTCGTCCAGCGCAGCTCCTCGTACGACGGCTCCACACCGCAACGGCACGACCCCAGCACCATCAGCATCATCACCCCCACCAGCGCACCCAGCCGCACGAGCACCCGGCGCCACCGCGCGTCCACCGGCTGCCTCAGCCGCCGCTCCCTCCGAAGCCGCCGCCGGCTCCGGCGCCGCCCCGCCACCGCGAGCCCCCCAAGGGCCAGCGCCGGCAACGGCACCGGCGGGAAGCCGCCCTCCGGAAACTCGACCGACACCTCCGCAAGCCGCCGCCCCATGCCCCTTACCCATTTCACCAGCTTCCCGTCTCGCAGCTCCGCGCTCCCGAAGTAGAGCGTCTCGCTCTCCACCGCGCCGCCGGCCCCAAGCTCTCGCCGCACCACCCGCTGCCCCTGGTAGTCGTACACCTGCTCCAGCACGCGCCCCCCCTCGGTCTCGAAGCGCACCACCCGCCCGTGGCTGTCGAAGCGCCACCTCCCGCGCGCCAGCTCACCCTCCCCCGTCACCTGCGACAGGTTCCCCGCCTCGTCATAGCCCAGCTCCTGGCCCCCCAGCCCCGTCGCCGCGTGGGGCTGCGGCCCCTCGTAGCGCAGGCTCTCGCCCCCCTTCTCCAGCAGGTTGCCGTCGTCTCCGTAGACGTAACTGCGTTCACCATAGGCCCCCTTCGCCCACACCAGCCGCCGCAGCCCGTCGTAGCCGAAGCTCTGGTCGACCGCCGGCGTGTCCACCGTGCCCCCGAGACGGTCGGTCGTCACGGCCAGCAGTCCTGCCTCGTCGTAGAGATGGTTGACGTGGTAGGCAACGCGCCCGGCACCCGTCACCTTCTGGCTCAGCCACCGGCCCCCGCGGTCGTACTCCAGCTCCTCCTGCACCACCTCCCCTCCGGGGCCGTACCCCAGCTTCGTCACCCGACCCAGTCCATCGACCGCCAGCGCACGCCCAAACTCCCCCGTGCGCACCTCGATGCCCCGGTACCCATAGGCGTGCGTCACCGCCGTCCCGTCCGGGTACACCTCCTGCACCACCCGGTCTTGCGGGTCGTAGCTCCAGGCCAGGCTCATCTGCGCTCGCCCCTTCGTCCGCGTCTCGAACTCCCTCGTCTTGCGCACTACCCTACCACGCGTGTCGTACTCGAACGTCACGCTCCCCGCGTCGTCCTCGACCCGCACCACCTGCCCGGCCGCCAGCGGCCGCCCGTCCGCACCGGTCGTCGGCTCGCCCTCGCCCACGTCGTAGGTGTAGGTCACCCGCGAGTCCTCCTCGCCGTCGGCCGTGTATCCCACCTCCGTCAAGACGCGCCCGAGCACGTCGTAGCTCCACACCACCTTCGCCCCCCGCGCGTCCTCCCGCTCCACCACCCGTCCCGCAGCGTCGTAGCGCTGCAGGACCACCCCTGCATCCGGAGACTCCACCCGCAGCAGGCGTCCGTCGCCCCCATACTCGTATCGGGTCTCCCATCCCTCGGGGTCGACGTGCGCAAGCAGCCGGTCGGCCGCATCGTAGGCGTATTCGTGGGTCAGCGTCCGGTCGGTCAGCCGCTCCTCCACCCGCACCACGCGCCCGAGGCCGTCCGACACCCGCACCGTCGGCGTGTCTGCGTAGGCCCCGCTCCCCGCGAGGTCCTCGTTGTTCCGCGTCACCTCCTCCAGGGGGGCGTAGCTCACCTGCGTGAGGTAGCCGTCCGCATCGCGCGAACTCGTCACGCGCCCCGCTGCGTCGCGAAAGGTCACCGAGGTGGGCCACGTCGGGCTCAGGCTCAGGTGCGTCCCCGGCTCCAGCGCCTCTGGCCCCACGAGCTGCCCCTCAACGCGCCACGCAATCTCGCCCTCCGGGTCGTAGACGAGTGCCTCGGCTAGCACCGCGGCCGTCCCCTCGTCGTCTTGCGTCACCCGCTGGCGTAGGCGCCCCAACCCATCCAGTTGGTCCACACTCCGCTCCACCTCGCCGCTTCCCCGATCCCGCAGCAACCGCACCTCCACCGCCGGGTGCTCCAGATTCCCGTCGAGGTGGTAGGCGTAGGCCACCGTCGGCCGATCCAGGCTGTCCCCGGGCCGGGCCAGCGCCACCGGGCGGCCGAGCCCGTCGTAGGCCACCTCGGTCACCCCGCCCGCCGCGCTCGTCACCCGCGTCGGCGTCCCGAAGCGCGCGTCCCACTGCGCCGTCACCACCAGCGCCTCGAGCTTCGAGCTCTCGTCGAGCTGCGTGCGCTCCTCGACCACGAAGCGCCCAAGCTCGTCGTAGGTCCGCTGCAAGCTCCCCCCAGCCGCGTCTCGCAGCTCCAGGATGTTGCCGTAGACGTCGTAGCGCCGCCGCTCCACGTCCAGCCACTCCCCTTGCGCCACGTAGGCGCTCGTCCGGTGCATGGCCCCGACCTCGCTCACCTGCCCCAGCGCCAGCCCTTCGAGCGGCGACCCGTCGTAGTAGTAGCGCGTCCCCTGCACCACCTCGCCGCCGGCGTCGAGCAGCAGCGCTTCGGCCACCCGGTTGCGGGGCGCCCGCCAGCTCGTCCCCTCGGCGTAGGTCGTGACCGTCGTCCGCTCGTCTCCCGGCACGTCCGCCCCCGTCTGCAGGTCCACCCGGCCGAGCTGACGCTCCTCCACCACCTGCCCCCACTCGTCGTAATCCCGCTCCACCCGCACCCGCGCCGCCTCGGCCTCGTCGCCACCTTCCACCGCGTAGGTGTCCGTCGCCACCACCCGCGCCGCCTTCACCCCCGGCGCCGGCTCCTCCACCTTTAGCGTGTGCTCGGTCCGCGTAAGCAGCCCGGACTCACCCGACACCCGCACCTGGCGGACCTGCTGCTTCGTCGCCTCGTCCTCCTGGCCGAGGTCGTACTCCGTCTCCGTCACCGCCGTCTCCCGCAACCCCGCACCGTCCACCACCTTGCGCACCCACCGGAAACCGCGAAACTCTCCCTGGCGCGGGTCGTACCAGCCGTCACGAAACTCGTGCTCCACCTCTCGCAGCCAGCCCGCGCCGTCGTCCTCCACCGTGCGCCGCAGCACCGGCTGGGGCCGGGGCGCGTGGCTCGACCACGGCGCGCCCGCCTGCTCGGCCACGTAGGCCTGCTCCGCCGCGCTGCTGTACTCGAAGTCCAGCGTGTACCCCATCCCGTTGTCCAGCCGCGTAAGCAGCCCGGGCCGCACCCCCAGCAGATCCCAGTAGCGCCAGCCGCCCGGACCCGTCGTATCCACCCGCAGTACGTCCACCGTCCCGTTGCCGTTGACGTCGGCGAAGAGCACCCGCTCGTCCGCCTCGAGCTCCGGCCACGACACGCCCTGCACCATCTCGTAGAGGCCGTCGAGCTGGTGCACCCACAGCTCCACCGCCATCGACCCCACCCGCACCAGGTCCGCCGCCCCATCACCGTTGACGTCCCGCAGTTCCCAGCGCTCCGACGGGCCCATGACCGGCACCCCGCCGAGCTCGTACACCTCACCGAACCATCCTCGCCCCTCGGAGGGCGCCACCAGCACGCGCCCGTCCTCGGGGATCACCCGCACCAGGTCGGGCAGGCGGTCACCGTCCATGTCCGCGAGTTGCACCCCCGGCTGCCCGGGGCGCATCCCCTCGGGCAAGGGCGCGGCCACCTCCGCCTCCTGGTACCCCGCCACCTCGAACTCCCGCTGCCACACGTAGGTCTGCGCCGCCTCGCTCGCCAGCACGTCCACGCGGCCGTCGAGGTTGAGGTCCACCAGCGCCACGTTGGGCGCCGTCAGGTCGAAGCTCGTGGCCAGCTGCACGCTCTCGGTGGTCCCGAACGGCTCGTCGCCGCCTCCCAGGTAGCCCCAGATGTCCGGGCTCCCCGGCGCCGACTGGTAGAGCAGGTCCGCCACGCCGTCGCCGTCCACGTCCGCGAAGCGAGACGCCTCGCCCACCGTCACCGACGGGCTCTTGGGCAAGTCCTCCCATGGCGCGAGCTGCACCCCGCCTTGGTTGCGACGGTAGCGCCAGCTCCCCGTCTCCCCCGACAAAAG
This sequence comes from Deltaproteobacteria bacterium, assembly GCA_003696955.1. Taxonomy (GTDB): domain Bacteria; phylum Myxococcota_A; class Polyangia; order Nannocystales; family Nannocystaceae; genus J032. The sequence goes on from RFGU01000244.1 coordinate 4,104, forward strand.
GTCGGGCAGGCCGTCGCCGTTTACGTCCACCCAGGAGAAGCTCCCCGCCTGGGGGTCGAGCTGCGGCCCCCCGGCCAGCACCACCGGCTCGACCTGCCCCCCCAGCATGGCGCCATAGGAGAGGGTCCACGTCGGCAGCGCCGTGCCGTCCGCCGCGCTCGAGGCGATCGCCACCAGCCGCGAGCTCGGGGCTTCGGGGGTGTTCTCGTAGGTCAACGCCCACGTCTGGACCGTCTCGCCCTCGACGAAGGACTCCAGGCTCGCCAGGCGATGCACCAGGCGATCCGTAAACCCCGCCGCGCGCGACACCACCTGGTCCGGTCGCTCCTCGTAGGACAGCCGCACGCCGGCGGCCCCGTCGTTCCAGGTGATCTCCGCGAGCAGCGGGCGGTCCGTCCCCGCCAACTTTTCGTAGCGCAGCTCCACCCGGTTGCCGAAGGCATCCTCGATGGCCGAAAGCTCCCAGCGGAAGGTGCCGTCCGGGCCGCCGTGGCGCGCGCTTGCATCCTGGCCGAAGAAAAAGCGCTGCCCGGCCATGGTGACCGCCACGAAGCCCTCGCCATCGGCCCGTACGAGGATCGGCGCGCCCCCCTCGATCCGCTCGCGCAACAGGCCGCCCCCCACGTCCACCAGCTCCTCGCTGCTGCCCAGGCCCCGCACCGCCAGGGCGTCGCTCGCCCCATAGGCCGGGATCCCCCGCCGCGTGGAGCGCTCGATCCGCGGCAGTTCGAAGCTCCACCCCAGGCCCGCCAGCCCCATCCCCTTGCCCGCCTCGTAGCGCAGCGCCAGCTTCGGCGCCAGCCCCACTCGTCCGGGTGGCAAGGAGAACTCGTAGGAGAGGCCGGGGAGCCCCGTCCCCGGAGAGACGTCGTACCCCTGCCCGAAGCCCTCGAGCGACCCGGCCCCCTTGGGCACGTTGATCGCCGTCTCCAGCGTGGACGATCCCTCCGCCCCCGCCCGTCCCGGCCACATAGCCACGGCGGAGAGGAGCGGCAACATTCCGACCAGGCCCAGACGAAGGCAACGTAGCCTAGCAGTGGACACACGACCCATCATGGAAGCCTACGAGCGAGCCGATGGTTCAGTTGCAGCTTGGAGAAGCCAGCGCTCCGACGGAGGCTGCCCTGTGGGTCACACGCAACACGATATCGGAGATAGCTTCCAGGTTTAGATCTTCGTTGGCAGGCGATACGGAACCGGACGGGATCCGGATCTTCCACTCCGCGCCACCCACGGGCCAACCCGCGTAGGCGGCATTGGCTTGTGCCAGTCCAAAGTCGTTCGCCCCGGCCTGTAACAGAGACGTCCGCGGTCCGAACGAATACCGCACGATCTGCTCCGGCGGCGCCAAACTCGCCGCATCGCAGCGTCTCAGCGCGCCTTCTCCACCATGGGAGAGGAAGAAGTCTATCTCGTTGTCTCCCAAGAAGTCTCCCACAACCTTGATCTGCAGGGACTCGATCACATCGTTGCATGCAAGTGATGAGAATACCGAGTTCTCCGTGAGCGTGATGGCGATCGGGAACTCCAGAGAACCGTCCGGCATGAAGTGATCGGGAGAAAATAAAAACGCCCGAAAACGCTCGGCAGGAGTGATGGGCTGCCCGAGCACCTCGTCCGTCGACTCGTAGCCCATGCGCAACAGATCGTCACGCACGCTGACATCGGTCACGAACTGTTGAGGTGTACCCGCCTGGAGAGAGTAATCCTGATACATGGTTATGAAACACTGAAGCGCATCTTCCATCTCGGTCGCGGAGCGCGCCGGAACCAACTCCATCTCGATCTGCGCCACGTCCTGATTGATGTGATACTCCAGCGCCCGCCCCGCCAGATAAGCCGCTCGCGCCGCTTGCTCGCGCCACCGCAAGAGATTACGTCCATACTCGAGCTGGGCCTGCAGAAACTTGGGGTTCGTCAAAGGATTCGCAGGGGACTGCTCCAAACGCTGCAGAGCCTTCTGTCGTCGCTGCATGAGCGAGAGGACCCGATTGAAGCCGTCGAAGAGCTGCCCCTGCGCGGCCTGAGAGCGAATCGACGCCTGATTCGACTCCAGAACCAGCGCGTCTGCCGTTCTGAGGAACTCACGAATCCTCACCTCATGCTCGATACCCTGTTCATTGATCTGACTTTGCCGAATTTGGGCATCGATCTCGGCGTTGATCGACATCAGCTCGATGGCTTCTTGCGTATTGATCTCGTCGAGATCGTTTTCCACATCGGCTTGCGCATGCGCTGCCTTGCAATCTCGCTCCGCCTGAGCGCGCATGGCGGCCTTTTCTTTCTTGCAACGATCGATCACGATGGCGGCTCCAGCGGGGTCGTCCGGTCCAAAAAAGTATCCGGGATTGGGCTTCAGCTTGGTCGTGATCTCCTCCGCACACCTCCGTTCGTGGATCTCCATCTGTTCCTCGAGGGCCTCGAAAATCTGGGTACATGTAAACCGGGCATACTCCCGCCGCTTGGCGCTTCGCGCCTCTCCGGCCTCCTGCTTGACCTTCGTCGCCTCGCCGTTCTTCACCTCGATGAAGTTCTGCAAGTCCGCAAAGTTCGCGAGGATCTCACTCCAACGCCACTCCTCGGTCTCCATGGCCCAATCGTTGTTTCGCGCGTTGATCGCCGCCTGCTGCACCGCCACCGCCGCACTCTCCGCATCCTTCTTGTACTGAAACAACATCCCCGAAGTCGTTCCACAGGCTTCGTAGTCCGGCACGTCCCCCTTCCACCCGCACAGGTCCCCCAGTTCGTCGTCGAAGCGCTGCGCGACATTCTTCGCCTCTTGCGAGATGCTCCACGATGCCTCTTCGAACGCCATGCGCGCAGCATCCGCCTCCTCCAGGCGGCTCTTGTAGAACGCGATGCTGGAACTCGCCTGTTCGGCCACCAGCAAGAAATTCGACGCCCCCATGGCCGCTTGCTCCGGTGTGAGCACGATGGGCACGTAACTATCGGGGTACCCGAACGCATTGGTACCCGGCCGCAGCCGTTCGAAGGCCGCCGAGAGCTCACGCATGGAGTCTCCGAAGAGATTCACTTCGAGTGCCTCGTCCTCGAGTTCGTAGAGGTCGACGATCACCGTCCACATCGCCCCTACGGCATTCATCCAGGCAGCGGCGTACTGCGCTTGGATCTGAAGAGCTTCATCACCACCGGTCTCGCTACGGCTCCGCACCCTCATCCACAGCCCCAAAGTGTCCGCCCACTGCGTCGCCACGGCGAGACCCGTCTCGAGGTCTGCTCCCCCGCGAGCGCCGAGAAGATCCTGCTTTCCCACCAGATCCAATATGTCGAGGAAGCCCGGAGACGCGGCCACCATCAACGGGCGCGTCCGAAGATCGAGGGCGGACTCGAGATACGTCAGTTCGGCCGTCAACACGTCGCCGAGCGCCCCCTCCTGGAACGCAAACACCGCATCCACCATCTTCTGCATTCCGATGACCGTACCGATGGATGCCTCGGCCATCATTGCGTCCAGCGCAGCCCCACCAAACGCCTTGGGATCCATGGGAGCGCCAAGCTCCGCCGCGCGGCGTGTGAGTGCCGCTGCACAGGTTACTGCCTCGCGGTCTACGCAAGTTCGCCCATTGACGTAGGTGGGCGCACCGTCCGACGTGCACTGGGCCCAAAAATCGACATCCGGAGGCTCGACTTGCCCTCCGGCTCCCACCAGTGCCGCGCTCGACAAGACGGTGGGATCGTCCAGCAGAAAGCCCGCATCCAGCAACCCCATCGCACACGCTTTCGCGTCGTTTGGCGAGCAATCGAGGCCACCCGCACAAGCTGCGCATTCTGCAACGGGCCCCATTGCATCCATGGTCTCCGCCGTCCCAAACGTCGTACCCAGATTCTCACACGCGCCCACGTCCAGGTCCGGGGGGAAGGCGTCCTTCGGCGCGGACAACGGAAGTGAAGCCCCGTAGTCCTGGGCGGAACCGGAGGGCTCACGCAGGGCTTGGCCTCGCGTGAGCTGAAAAGAGCCGGGGAGTTCGATGACTAGATCGGTCAACCCGGTCAAGGTCTGGGACACCGATCCCGAGACCGTTCCCAGCTCGAAATCCGCCGTACCCGTCAGCGTGACCTGGCGTCCAACCTCCCGCCCCAGTGGATTCACCACGTCGCTTCCACCCGGATTGTCCGCGGGTAGCACATCGTCGATGTGCAACACGACATTCCCCTCCTCGTCCCACGTTCCCCGGATCAGCACGTCGTTCGGCCACAACAGACTCTCATCGCGAAACGTCTGCCCGGAAATCGTGAAATCGTCGTTGAACTCCAGATTCACGGCCAAGCTGGAGATCCCCAAGAACCTCCCACCGCTACCCAGGCTGAGAGCTCCGACGTAGTAGCCCGTACGCGGCGCCGCCATCTGCAGGTTCCACTGCAAGGCACCTTCCTCCGTGAGAACCGTGATTGGTACCGTTATCTCGCTCGAAGGGAGGGCTGCAAGATCGATGCTGGCGCTGAGTTCGACCTCTTCCCCCGGGGCGATCTCTACCGGCGCGGGGTCCACCGTCACGGCCGGATTCAAGGACTTCAGTCGGTAGAGGGCAGGGCTCACCCCTTCGTTACGAAGCGTCACCGTGGCCGTGTCGGCGCCAGCCGGAATGATCGTCCGGGACTCCGACAGGGTCAGTCCGGAAGCCGCCAGATTCGGGGGGCGGGCCGCGTTGCCGTCTTCATCCCGGCAAATCCCGTGAGGGTCGCACGTCTCGCCCCGAAGGCATTCAGCGTCCGACTCGCAGCCGAGCTCGCATTCGCCGAGGACGCATGCGTGGGCGGGCCCACAGTCTCCATCGACTTGGCAAGCTCCGTTCAAATGCACGCGATCCTCCGGAGAATCGCCGCCACCGGTTCGGCCCCTTTGGCATCCGACGGCCAGCGGGACGAGCGAAAGGACGGACAAGGCAATTCGTTGCGACAACGTGAAGATGCACATGCGGCCGACTCCCCGGAGAAGTTCAAAATGTGAGTTGGAGGTAAATACCGCGGGCGTATCCCCGATGTCAACCCAAAAGGCGCTTCAGGAATTCGTTCGGGCAGCAGGTCTCGGCTACACGTCGAGGCCGCCACGGTGGAACGGAATCGCCATACGGAATCGATCCCAGTTGCGATAACCGCAGGCGGTCTTCTTTCGGATCTTTGCGTTCAGATTTTCGGCCGTTACGTTCATCTCCCCTTGCAGGACGTCGTTCACAATCCCCACAGATGCTCCTCGACCACACGGAGAACGTACCCCTTCGGCTCGAGCCACGAGTGCGTCGCCTAGCTCATCCGTTGCTTCCGAGCCGTCCGCGCCCACCTGCGCCGCCCGGATCCCCACGGCCCGCGGACCGCCTCCTTCGGCGCCCACCACGCTCGAGGTCGCAGACCACGGGGCACGTACTCATGAGATCGCCAGAACGACGTTTCGCCCATATCGAGCCCACGATCGGGCTCGGCCTTTCGGCGCTCGAGCCCCGGGCGCCCCCCCCCGCTGCACGATGCCGTCGAGTTCGTCTCAACTCGTCCCGAGCCGCCGAGCCACCGCTCGCACGCTGGCCTTGTGCAGCCGATCGATGGCCGATTCCGCGATCACGGCCGTAACGCGCCAGTTCGGCTCCGACCACGGCACGGCCAGCTGGCGAACGCCGTGCTCAAGGCACTTCACTCGCTCTACGTCTGCCGTCAAAAGCGTGCAGTACGGGCAAACCTCGAGATAACGCCACGAACGCCGCCGCGTATCATATCGTGGGCAGATTGGGCCGCATTCCGGACGAACGAGGGCTTCGGTGCCGTGTGTTCGACGAACCCTGTGACCTCCCAGCGCGTCATTCACAGATCCACAATCCGAACGGCCCAAGGTGCCATCACGCCGAGGATCGTTGCGAAGCGATCATCGTCGCCTACGTCCCGCCGATCCTATCCCCCCGACACGACATCGGGAGGTCCCATAATCCTTGACTCCCCTACTGGAGCTCCTGTAGGTTCCGCGCCATGCTCAAAGAGATCGTTCCGGGACTGGACGGGCACATTTTCTCCGCCATCTTCATTGCAATGGGCGTCGTGGGATGCACGGCCCCGAATCCAGGGGCCGACACCGATGGTACCTCCGGTTCCGGCGGCGGAACGGACGACTGCCGCGTTGGGGCGGAGGGGTGCTCATGTACGACTGACGGTCGTTGCGAAACCGGACTGAGCTGTGAGGGGGGAGTTTGTGTGCCCCCGGACGATGGCACGGGTGGGCCGGGAACCTGTGGGGACGGCATCCTCGATGACGGCGAAGAGTGCGACCAAGGCGAGAACAACGCAAATGATGCAATCTGCAAGGAAGATTGCACGCTCGGCGTGTGCGGGGACGGCTTCGTTGGCCCAGGCGAAGCTTGCGATGACGGCAACATGATCGATGACGACGAATGCCGAATGGATTGCACGCTCCCCAGCTGTGGCGATGGGGTGGTCCAGCCGATGGAAGAATGCGATGACGCCAACGATGTCGACACCGATGCATGCACGAATCTCTGCAAAGTCGCGCAGTGCGGGGATGGAATCATTCAAGAAGGCGTAGAGGCCTGCGACGACGGCAACATGATCGACGGCGATGCCTGCAGCAACTCCTGTGAGGTCCAACCCGTATGCGGGGACGGAAAGCAAGAGCAGGGAGAACTGTGTTATGCGCCGCCCAACGGCGTCCAGACCGGCGAACGCCCCGTCGATCTCGTTCTCGCCGAGATCTCCGGAGACGAGCATCTCGACCTCATCGTGCTACACCACCAAGCTCCAAACGACGAGACTGGGGTCCTGCGTATCCTCCCGGGAGACGGCGTAGGTGGTCTGACCATGGGTCTGTCGCTGTCGTCGGGAGGCATGGAGCCCACCGCCCTCGCCGCGGGAGACATCGACGGTGATGGACGGGCCGACCTCGTCGCAGTCCACGCAGGATCCAAGGATCTGAGCTACCTCCTGGGTACCGGCATGGCGGCCGCGCCCTTCGCCGCTCCTTACCTGAGCTCCGCCCATGACCACCCGCTGCGTGACGTAGCGGTGACGGGCCCCAGCCCGGACGGCAAAGCCGATACCGCCTACGTCCAACGCCCCACCATTGCGGGTCCACCTGGCACAGTGACGTTGCACGAGGGCCAGGACACCTCCTGCTATTCCGGAGAAGGATGTACGGTCGCTGTCCTCTGTACTCCGTTCCCGTTCCAAGCGGGAGATGGCCCGTCTCACCTGGCATTCGCCACCCTCGAGGGCGAGAGCATCGCACGGATCGTGGTCGGCCGCACCGGTAGCCCCGGAATTACGGTCCTCGAACCCGCGTCCTACATGATCGGTGAGCCGTGCCACCAGGTGCTGGCCGCGCGCAACCTCGACGAGGCCCCCAACGATGTTGCGACCGGGGATCTCTGGGGTGATGGCAACGACGAAATCGTGGCCTCCGCGGGAGGTGAGGTCGTCGTGTTGACGATCGACCCCGTCGGCAAGGCCATACAGGAGTTGTTCGCGGTCGCAGTCCCGAATGCGCCGGGTGGGCTCTCGATCGGTGACTTGGACGGCGATGGCGACAACGATATCGTCGTAACGGAGCTTACGGGAGACGCCATCGCGATCATACTCAACAATGGTGACGCAACCTTCGCGTCGCCCGTAGAACTACCTGTGACGGGGCTTCGCCCCTCGAAGGTCGTCATTGGAGACCTCAACGGGGACGGTCTTCCCGACATCATCACCTCCAATGCCACGACCAACGGCGCGTCGATCTTCCTCTCGAACCCCTGAAGGATCGCCCCCTGGATCGTATCCGCAAAACCGACAACACCTACCCACGGACGGCTCCACGATGCTCCATCGAAATCTCCAGCTCCTTCCACTCCCCCTATTCGCCGCATCCTTGTCCTGTACGATCCCGAACAACCAAGGCGATACCGACGGAGCAACTGACGGAGCGACCGATGGGACGACGGGCGACTGCTCTACCGGGACTCAAGGTTGCGCATGCAGGCCTGGTCAGTTGTGTGACCCGGGCTTGGTATGCATGGCCAACGTCTGCAAACCCTCTGGCGGTGCCACGTGCGGAGATGGCAACCTCGATCCTGGTGAAGAATGCGATCTTGGATCGAACAACTCCAACAGCGGCGCTTGCAAACTCGATTGCACACTGGCCACGTGCGGTGACGGCTTCGTGGGGCCGGGCGAAGCCTGCGATGACGGAAACACCGTCGATGGTGACGATTGCACCTCCGAATGCGCCTTACCCTCCTGCGGCGATGGCATCTTACAACAAGGTGAAGAGTGCGATGATGGAAACATGATCGACACCGATGCATGCACCAACGCATGTCTCGATGCAGTCTGTGGCGACGGTATCGTCCAGGAAGGGGTCGAGGAGTGCGATGATGGGAACATGGTGGACGATGACGCATGCGCATCATGTTCCATCACGATGTTTTCCACCTGTGAAAACGGGCAAATCGATCCACCAGAGATTTGTCTAGGACAGGCCACCACGGTCCTCTCATCGCAGCCGATCGGGGTCGCGATCCATGACGTGACGGGGGACGACAACGCGGACGTCATTGTGCTACGTCAGGCTGGTAACCGTCTCGTGGCCCATGTTGGGGACGGAACCGGATCCGTCGACGACGTCACCACTTCCCCGACGCTGGGTTCCTCGCTTCGGGGCCTCGCGCTGGTGGACTTCACTCCGCCGCAAGGCGACTTCAGTTTTCTCACCGCCACGGGAGATGGAAAGCTCCTTCGCATCCCTGTAACCGGAAATGCGAATGATCCCTTTGGATCGGTGGCCGAGTACGTCTCCTGCAACATGGGTGATGGACTCGCCGTCGCCGCTGGAGAAGCCTGGAGCGAGGGAACCGTTTCGCCGCTGCTCGCTTCGTCGAGTGGGGGCGAAGGCAGGCTCTCTTGGTATGATCCGGCTACTCCCGCGTTATGTGGCCAAGGCGTGGTCGCGGAGATCGCCTCCCCCGGGGCCCTCACATTGGCCAATGTCAACGGCGTCGGCGCACACGAGGTCGTAATTGTCGGACAGCCGGGGGCAAAACTGGGCGTGTACCGAATCATGGGAGGATCGCTCGTAGCCCTGAGCGTGAGCCCGAACATCCCCGCTCTCGGCTCGACTCCAACTGGGGTGGCCGCGGGTGACTTCGATGGAGACGCCGCCGATGACGTGGCCGTGGTCGGAGCGGTTCCCTCCTGTGATCCCCTGCAACCCGACGCCTGCATGCTGTCGCGGATCCAGGTCTTCTTCGGTGACCCCGCGGCGCCAGAGACGGACATGTCGTTTTCGTTCAAGAGCAGTGTGGAATTCGTGACCGGCAAACAGCCGCAGGCGATCTTGGCGGTAGATGTAAACGCCGACGGAAATCTCGATCTCGTAACCGCGAATAGCGTCTCGGACGACGTCAGCGTGTTGCGTGGCCGCGGTGACGGTACCTTTGGCCCCGCGATCCACTTTCCCCTTGGTGCCGGCCCCAGCAACGACCCGCGATTCCTCGCGGCCGGCGACCTCAATGCGGACTCCTATATGGACATCGTCGTCGCAGAGCAGTCTTGGGACGCAATCCGCATTCTCGTGTCGAATCCCTGATCCCCCAGCCGTCCCGGATACCCTCCCATCGGGCCATGAGCCCGATGGGAGCTTGTCATGTGCAGGCCCCCTGGCCCCTATTGCGACCTGCGTCGAAGAATGCGTAGGTACCACTCCGGATCGCGAGGGCGCTCGGTCGTGTCGCCGGCCGCGTACAGATGTCGATTCGGCCACCTTGGAAGCGGCGTAGGGCTGCCACCGGTTCCGGTTCGGCAGAGCTGCCCACTGGCCGGCTCGGCAAAGCCGGACGTCCTCGGTTCGGCAGAAGCGATCCGATGACGTAGGCGGGCGCTCCGACCTCGCCGAGGCTGGCGCGGAGAGGTGGTGCATACCAACCCCGAGAACTCGTGCGACACGGTCGCCCGGGTGAGAGCCCACGGGCGGTCACAGGCAAGCCCCGGACGAACTCCAACATCGAA
>RFGU01000245.1 GCA_003696955.1 Deltaproteobacteria bacterium
GGCCGCAGGCGGGGCGCCGGCCTCCCGCGCTTGCCGAGGCGTGCATCCCGCCGAGGGCACGCCCGTGAGGTGGCGACCGACCGGGGCCGCGGGACCTGCGGTGTCGTGCCTGCGACGTGGCGTCCCTCCTGGCGCAGCTTCGCCGCGGATGGTGGAGGCCGCCTCCATGGCTGCGGCGGCCGGAGCGCCCGGAACGCGGGGCCGAGCAAGGGAAGGTATGCGGCTCGGGACCGGTCAGCGACGGAAGTCCCGCAGGCGGCGGGCGGCGTCGCCGAGTTCGCTGCCCGCCACGAAGATCGCGAGGACGAGGCAGGCCGCGGCGGCTACGGTCAAGAATGTACTCATGGTCGGTTGCTCTCCTTCGAGTCGGGCGCCGCTTCACAAGCGAGAACCGTGCCAACTTCGAGGCGCCCTCCGACCCGCGTGTCGGCACCGGCAGGACGCGGACCTTGACCGTCGACCTTCGCAAACCGTGGCGGTTGGCAGCGGGCCCGGGACGGTCGGTGGGGACCGACAAGTGGCAACCACCCTCGCCAGCACGCGACGAAGCCCTGGCAAGTGTGGTTGCCGCCCGCAAGACGCCGAAACCTCGCGTTCGGCATCGGGCGCTCCCGGGGTGGCCCGGACCCGGACCCGTCGCCGGCTGCCGCCGACGAACCGCGCCGGCCGCGGCACCGTGTGCGCCGGCCCCCACTCGCGCGCCACCCGCCCGAGGGCGCTGCGCCGGCAGCCGAAGCCGAATTCGCGCGGCACCGAGGCGTCCACGACACGCGCACACGGCGCGGCGGCCCCCTTGTGACCATGGGCAGGGCCGATAGACTCCGGCGTCCGCGCCCGCGGCCGCACCTGCCGCGAACCGACATCATGAGCACGTCCGCCGAACAACCCGAGCGTGCCGCCTTCGTGCGCGCCGAAGGGGTCCTGGTCTCCCGGGGCGTCCTCTCGGCGGTGGCCTACATGGCGGCCCACCGACCCGGCTTCCGCGAACGGGGCCTGCGCCTCCTGCAGACCGCCACGGCCGCGCCCTTGTTCGCCGCCCTCGGGCAGCGCGACCGCGCCCTCGGCAACCGGATCGCCCACCTGCCCCTTCGGGACATGAGCGAGGATCGGATCGCCGTGCTGGCCGAGGAGTACGTCGAGGACATCCTGCGGGACAAGGTCCTCGACACGGGGGTGGAGCTGCTTCGACGGCTGCGGCGCGAGGGATTCCACGTGGTCGTGCTCTGCGAGGGGATCGACGAGGTCATGGGGCGCCTGGTCCGCTCCCTCGAGGTGGCCGACGACGTTCACGCCAATCGCCTCGAGTACAAGAACGGCCGCGCCACCGGCAAGCTCGAGGACCCGGTGCTCGGCGGCTACGAGGGCGGACGTTTCGTGCGGGACTACGCGGCCGAACGCGGCCTCGACCTCGCGCGTTGTCGGGCCTACGCCTCGAAGGGACCGGACATCGTCCTCTTGTCGGCCGTGGGGGAGCCCTGCGCCGTAAACCCCGACTACACCCTGCGCAAGGCGGCGCGCGAGGCCGATTGGCCCGTGATGGACTACCCCGCCTGAGGGCACCGCCATGGAGACCTTCGACGTCCGCTCCACCCTCTCCGGCCGCCGGATCCTCATGACCGGAGCGACCGGCTTCGTGGGGAAGGTGTGGCTCGCCATGCTGCTCGACAAGCTGCCCGAGATCGAGCACGTGTACGTGCTGATCCGCAGCAAGGGGCGGCCCGCCCACGAGCGTCTCGAGCGGATCTTCAACACTTCGCCCGCGTTTCGACCGCTGCACGAACGCCACGGTCCCGATCTCACGGAGTTCTTGCGTCCTCGGCTCACGGTGGTCGAGGGCGACGTCTCCAAGCCCGGCCTCGGACTCGATCCCGCCACCGCCCGCCGCCTGCGCGACGAGGTGGACCTGGTGGTCAACTTCGCCGGCCTCGTGGACTTCAACCCGGACCTGCGGGACGCCATCGCATCGAACGTGGAGGGGGCGATCCACACCGCCGACTTCGTGGAGTCGTGCCGGCAAGCCGCCCTGCTGCACGTATCCACCTGTTACGTCGCCGGGCACCGCGAAGGACGGATCCCCGAGACCCTCGACCCCACGCGCACGCCGAACGGCACCGCCTTCGACGCCGAGGCCGAGGTGGCGTTCCTGCACGACCTGGTGGCGCGCACCGTCGTCGAGCAGGACGCGCCCGAGGTGCACGACGAGATCCGGGAACAGATCGTCGAACGCCTCGAACGCCGGGGCCTCGACGCCAAGGAGAGCCGGATCCGTGCCATGGCCTCCCGGCTGCACCGGCGGCGGGTGAAGGAGGCCCTCATCGAGGCCGGTACGAAGCGCGCCGAGGAACTGGGCTGGCCGAACACCTATACCTATACCAAGGCGCTCGCCGAGGCACTGCTCGCCGCCCGTGCCGAGCGGATCCCCGTCGCGCTCTTCCGGCCGGCCATCGTCGAGAGCGCCGAGACCTTCCCCTTTCCCGGCTGGAACGAAGGCTTCAACACCTCGGGCCCGCTCGTCTACCTCGCGGGCACCTGGCTGCGGCACATCCCGGCCAAGCACCACAACAAGCTCGACGTGATCCCCGTCGATCACGTCTGCAAGGGGCTGACCACCGCGGCCGTCGCCCTGCTGCACCGCGAACACCGCCTGGTCTACCAGTGCGGCACGTCCGACCTGCGGCCGCTGACCATGGATCGGATCTTCGAGCTGTCGGCGCTCGCCCACCGCAGGCACCTGCGGCTGCACGGCAGCACCAAGGCCCGGCGGGTGCTGCTGTCGCGCTGGGACATCAAGGTCAGCTCGCCCGAGGGCCTGCTGAGCGTCCGCAACATCCGCCGCGTGGTGCACCAGGTCAACCGGTTCCTGCGCCACGGCCTGCCCACCAAGATCCCCCACGAGGTGCGGGACAAGGCCGACGAGCTGGCCCACGACGGCGAGAACGCCGAGCGCCGCCTGCGACAGATCGAGGACGTGATGGACCTGTTCCAGCCGTTCATCCACGACCACGACTTCACCTTCGAGTGCCGGGCCCTGCGGGAGGTGCCCATCGAAGACCCGGAGTTTCGTTTCGACCCGGCCTCCATCGATTGGCGCACCTACTGGATGGACGTGCACATGCCGGGGCTGCGCAGGTGGTGCTTCCCCGAGTACGAGGGCAGGGAGCGGGAGAGCTACGAGGCGCCCCACGCCGTGTCGCTGGTGGGCGAGGCCGAGCGCTTCGGCGTCGTCGAGTTGCCCGCGGCCAAGGAGAGAACGTCATGACCGTGTTCCTGACCGGCGCCACGGGCTACCTCGGCGGCTACGTCTGCGCCGAGATCCTCTCGCGCTCGGATGCCGAACTCGTCCTGCTCGTGCGGGCGGACGACGAGCGCGCCGCCATCGAGCGCCTGTGGAAGGGGTGGCAGCTCCACATGGACGCCGAGCGCTTCGCCGAGGTCATGGGCCGCGTGCACCTGGTCCACGGCGACCTGACCGCCCCGAACCTCGGCCTCGACGACGAGACGTGGGGTCGGCTGGCGCGGGGGATCTCCTCGGTGCTCCACATCGCCGCTTCCTTGAACCGCAAGTCGGCCAAGGCCTGCTTCAACGTCAACCTGCGCGGCACCCTGTCGGTGATCCGCCTGGCCCGGGATGCGGCCGATCACCACGGCCTCTCCCGCTTCTCGGACGTCTCGACCGCGGCCGTGGCCGGCGTCCGCAAGGACGAGGTCGTCACCGAGGACGAGACCATCGACTGGGATCGCAGCGACTACGACCCCTACGCCCGCACCAAGAAGTTCTGCGAGCACATGGTGCACGAGCTGCTGCCGGACGTGCCCAAGACCGTCTTTCGGCCCACGACCGTGCTCGGGGACAGCCGCTTCCCGGAGACGACCCAGTTCGACATGGTCTACGCCTTCGCGGTGCTGGCCTACGCGCCGGTCGTGCCCCTCGACCCGGACTGGCGCATGGACATCGTGCCGGCCGACTACGTGGGCGAGGCCATCGCCCGCCTGCACCTCGGCGAGCCCGCCCACGACGCCTACAGCCTGTCGAGCGGCACGGCATCGCCCACCTTCCGCGAGATCGTCGACGCCCTGCGCGCCCAGGGCCATCCCATGCGGCCGGTCTTCGTCCCGCGGCTCTCCGGGCCGACCGACCGGCTCGTGGACCGCCTGATGTCCACGCCGAGGAAGCTCGGGATCTCCCGGCCCGCCTCGTTGCTCAAGGTCTTCCTGCCCTACCTGACCTACAACACGGTCTTCGACAATCGCCGCGTGGTCGAGGCCCTCGGCAAGGCGCCGCGCCCGTTCACCGAGTATTGCTACTCGCTGTTGCGCTTCGCCGTCTCCTCGGGGTTTACGTATCCGCATCGGCCGTTGCCGGCGGACCTCGCGATCGCCCGACCGGCCGAGCCCTTCGGCGCCGCCCGGCCCGTAGCGGTACCGGCGTCGACGACGGCGGCCCCCGAACCCGCATGAGGAGGACCGATGCCGGGACTGATTCGACGGATCAAGGATCGCCTCGACCCCGACCGCCTGCTGCAGGACACGGTGCGCGGCTTCATCGAGGCCCAGGCCACGCGCCACGCTCTCGACCTCGACCGTGAGAGTTGGTCGCCGCAAAAGCCCCTCAAGCTCCTGCTCGCCGGCTACACGGGCAGCCGCAACACCGGGGCCGACGTGCGCGTCGAGGAGATGATCCGCCAGTTTCGGCACATCCTCGGCGACGACAACATCGAGCTTACGATCATGACGACCGACCCCAAGGGATCGGCCGGGTACTTTCGCACGGTGCGGCAGGTCGAGGTGCCGCTGCTCTTTCCCAAGTTCCTCTTCGACGAGTGCCGCAAGCACCACGGGGTGGTGGCCTGCGAGGGCTCGATGTTCAAGAGCAAGTTCTCGAGCGCCCTGACCTGCATGATGGCCGGCGCCCTCGGCATGGCGAACGCCGAGAACAAGCTGAGCGTCGGCTACGGCGCCGAGGCGGGCGCCATGACCGAGAGCCTGCAGGAGTTCGTGCGGGACGTCTGCCGTGACTCCCTGGTCATCTGCCGCAACGAGCCGTCCCGGGACGTCCTCGGCCGCCTGGGGATCCGTACCACCAGCGGCACCGACACCGCATGGACCTTCGAACCGGCGCCCCTCGACGTGGGCCGACGGATCCTGGCCGAGCACGGCGTGGACGGCGACCGGCCGATCCTCGTGCTCTGCCCGATCAATCCCTTCTGGTGGCCGGTGCGCCCCGATCTCGTCAAAGCCCTCGCCCACGGCCTCGGCGGCCAGTACCGGCGGGAGCACTATCGTTCGATCTACTTCCACGACTACCGGCCCGAGGACGAGGACGCCTACCTGCGTTACGTCGATGCCTATGCCGACGGGGCCCGGGCCTTCGCCGAGCGCCATGGGGCGCAGATCGTCTGCGTGGGGATGGAGAAGCTCGACCGGCACGCGTGCGAGGACGTCGCCGCACGCCTGCCCGGCGGGGCCCCCGTCTTCGTCAGCGACACCTACGACATGTACGAACTCGTCAGCCTGCTGCGGTGCTGCACGTACATGCTCAGCTCCCGGTTCCACGCCATCGTCACGTCCATGCCCGGCCTCGTGGTGTCGGCGGGGGTCACGATGGACGAGCGGATCCGCAACCTCATGAACGACCGGGGCACGCCGGAACTCTTCCTCGAGGTGGACGAGGACGATCTGACGGACAAGGTGATCGACGTCCTCGAGACGCTCGCGCGCGACCGCGACCGGATCCGCGACGCCATCGGCCGCACGATCCCGCAGCAGTTCGAAACGATGGGGCGGATGGGCATCGACTTCCTCGACGAGGTGCGCCGCGTCTACCCGGCGTTCGAGCCGCCACGGCGCCCACGCGACCCCCTGGCCCACCTGCCCCCCCTCGCGCCCGAGCTGCGGGCCCTGATGGAGACCTACGCATGAGCTTCCTCGACGCCATCTTCGACAACCTCGAACGCGATCCGAGTCGCGCCGCCATCGCCGAGGTCCACGGCAAGCGCATCGAGACCTTCGACGGCAAGGCCATCGCGGACCTCGCCGCGCGCACGCGGGCGTTCCTCGCCGACGCCGGCGTGCAGCCGGGGGACAAGGTGGGGCTGCTCGCACCCAACTCGGCCCGTTGGGTCGGCGCCGATCTCGCGATCCTCTCCTTCGGCGCGACGGTCGTGCCCCTCTACGACCGACAGGATCCCAAGGAGCTTGCCGTCATGCTCGCCAACGCACGGCCGAAAGCGATCCTGGCGGCGACCCGCGAACTCGCCGACGCGATCTCGGCAGCCTACGACGGAGAGTGCGAGGTGGCGGTCTTCGACGCCGTCTTCGCCACGGATCCGGCATCCGATCCCGGCCGCCGCGCGCTCGAAGCCGACCACACCGTCGCCATCATCTATACGTCGGGCACGAGCGGCGAGCCCAAGGGGGTCATGCTGACCCGCGCCAACTTCGACTTCATGATCCCCAAGACCATCGACCGGTTGTCGAAGGTCGTGGGGCCGCGCAACGAGCCCGAGCGCGTCTTCCATTTCCTGCCGTTCTGCTTCGCGGCGGCACGCCTGATGCTCTGGACGCAGCTCTCCCGTCCCAACCCCTTGATGATCTCGACCGACCTCAAGAACCTGGTCGAGGAGATGGGGACGGCGGCACCCAACTACTTCCTGACCGTGCCCGCCGTGCTCGAACGGATCCGTCACGGCGTGGGCGCGAAGGTGCGCGAGCGCGGTGGCCTCGTCGCGAGGCTCTACGACGCCGGGTTCGAGGCCTATCGGCGCATGCGGGAGGGCCGGGCGGGCTTCGTCGACCGGCTCGTGCTCTCCCTTTCACGAGCCGTCGTCTACCAGGCGATCCGGCGGCAGGTGGGACCTGCCCTCGAGTTTCTCATCAGCGGCTCGGCGCCGCTGTCCGAGGAGACGCAAGACTGGTTCGGGTTGCTCGGCGTGCCCGTCTACCAGGCCTACGGACTGACCGAGACCACCGGGATCGTCACCTTGGACGATCCGGCGCGCACCGTCCCCGGACGGGTGGGCTACGCCATCGCAGGCGTCGAACTCCACGTCACCGACGCGGGCGAGCTGCTCGTGCGCGGACCGAACCTCTTTGCCGGCTACCACGAAAAGCCGGAGGAGACGAAGAAGGCCATCGACGACGACGGCTGGTTCCACACCGGCGACCAGGTGGACCTCGAAGGGGGCAACCTCCGGATCATCGGGCGGATCAAGAACCTCATCATCCCCGAGAGCGGCCACAACATCGCCCCCGAACCCCTCGAGGAGAAGTTCCGCGAGCTGTGTCCCAAGGCCGAGCAGGCCGTCCTCGTCGGCCACGGCAAACCGGCGCTGGCGCTCCTCGTCACCGGAGACGTCGCCCCCGAGGAGGTGGCGGCGGCCGTGGAACGCTTCAACCAGACGGTGCCCCACTACAAGAAGATCCGGCACTTCCTGGTGCTCGACGAGCCGTTCAGCCCCGACAACGGACTGCTCACCGCCAACCAAAAGCTCAAGCGCCGCGCCATCGAAGCGCGGTACGCCGAGCAGATCGACGCCCTCTACGGGCAGAAAGGCGCCGCGTGACCCACTGGACCATCGACGCGGGCATCGCCCACCTCGTCCTCGATCGGCCGCCGTGCAACGAGATCGGCACGGCGATGCTCGCGGACCTCGAGCGCTTCCTTGCGGACGTGGCGGACCGGGAGGACGACGTCGCCGCGGTGGTGATCTCGAGCGCACAACGGGGCGGCTTCTCCGCCGGTGCCGACCTGCGGGAACTCTACGAGGGCCTTCGTCGCGAGCCCGCCGATCGGCACGAGAGCCTGCTGCGCTCGTTCCTGGATCGGATCCACACGGTCATGGACACCCTCGACATGCTGCCGCAGACGACGATCGCCGTCGTCCACGGGATCTGCTTCGGCGGTGGCTTCGAGCTGGCGCTGGCCTGCGATCTCATCGTCGCCGAACGGTCGGCGCGCTTCTGCTTTCCCGAGCTGCGCCTCGGACTCGTACCGGGCTTCGGTGGGATCCCACGGCTCGAACGGGACACCCACGCCTCCGTGGTGCGGGATCTGTTGTTCACGGGCCGCAGCATCAACGCCAAGCGGGCACTCGACGCCGGGATCGTGCGCGAGGTGGTGCCGCGGGGCAGCGGACTCGACGCGGCCATGGCCGCCGCGCGGCAGGTCACCAAGTTCGACGCCGAGACCCGCGCCCGCGCCAAGCTCTTCGCCAAGCGCCTGCCCGTGGAACGGCTCGCCGAGGAGAAGGCACTCTTCCTCGAACTCGCCCAGCGGGACGTCCTCGTCCGCGCCCTCGAACGGTTCGTCACGAGCGACGACATCCGCCCCTACCTGCCCTGACAAGAAGACCACGATGAGCGATACCGTCGACAAAGTCCTCGATCTTGCCGCCAAGCACTTCGGCGTGGACCGGTCGAAGCTCGCCCCGGACGCCGACATCTTCGAAGCCTTGGGGATCGACAGCTTTCAGGCCGTCGAACTCACCAGCGAGGTCGAACTGGCCTTCGACGTGGAGATCCCCGACTACGAACTGCAACCCGTCCGCACCTTTGCCGAGCTGGCCGCGGTCATCGACAAGAGGCGCTGATGCTCCATCTCGACCGGATCTCCTCGCTCGGCGAGGCCCTGCGGGATACGACCGTCACGTTCAAGTCGAAGACCGCCCTCATCGAGGCCGACCGGCACCGCGAGAACGGTCGGTGGACCTACGGCGATCTGCGACGCGACGCCGAACGTTTCGCCGCCCGGCTGCTGCATCGGGGCCTCGAGAGCGGTGACAAGGTCGCCATCTGCATGCAGAACCAGGCCCGATGGCTCGTCGCCGCCACGGGTGCCTTCTGGGCGGGCGCGGTCGTCGTGCCCATCGACTACAAACTCACCGCACCCGAACAGGCCCGGCTCGTCGAACACAGCGAGGCCCGCTTCCTGGTGGCCGAGCCCCACACCCTGCGCCAGCTCGCCGACGCCGGGCTCGCCCTCGGCGAGATCGGGGCCTTCTCGGTGGGCCCGGCCGAGGCCGCACCCGCCGAGGCGATCCCGTGGGACGACCACGCGGAGGAGGGGACGTTTCGCTTCGTCCCGCGCGGCCGCGACGACGTGGCCTGTATCGTCTACTCCTCGGGCACGGGGGGGACGCCCAAGGGCTGCATGCTCACCCACGGCAACTATCTCGCCCAGGCCCAGGTGCTCTCGGAGGTCTTCGACTTCGACGAGGGGGCACGGTTCTTCTCGGTGCTGCCCACGAACCACGCCATCGACTTCATGGCGGGCTACGTGCTGTCGTTCTTGCTCGGCTCCACGGTGATCCACCAGCGCACCCTTCGACCGCAGTATCTGGCCTCGACGATGAAGCGCTACGAGGTCACCCACATCGCCCTCGTGCCGACGATCCTCAAGAACATCGAAAAGCGCCTGCGGGAGCGGATCGACGGTCTTACGGGCCTTGCGCGACTGGCCTTCGATGCGGCCCTGCGCGCCAACGAGGCGGCCACCTTGGCCAAGCCGCGCCCGAAGCTCTCCCGCGCCCTGCTCAAGCCGATCCACGACGAGTTCGGCGGGCACCTCGAGGTCATCTTCGCCGGGGGCACCTTCGTCGATCCGAAGATGGCATCGTACTTCTACTCGCTCGGCCTTCCGGTCGCCATCGGATACGGATTGACGGAGGCGGGCACGGTCGTCGCCGTCAACGACCTGAAGCCGTTTCGGCCGGACACCGTCGGCCGGCCCGTACCGGGCACCGAGATCGAGATCCGCAACCCGGCCGCCGACGGCGTCGGCGAGGTGTGGGTCCGCGGCCCCACCGTCATGAAGGGCTACTTCAAGGAGCCGGAGCTTACGGCCGAGACCATCGTGGACGGATGGTTGCGAACGGGGGACCTGGGCTACATCGACGCCTCGGGGCACCTGCACCTGGTGGGCCGCGCCAAGAACATGATCGTGACCGAGGGCGGCAAGAACGTCTATCCCGAGGACATCGAGGCCCACTTCGAGGACGTGCCGGACTGCGAGGAGATCTGCGTCTTCGCGCGCAACTACGTCTGGCCGAAGCGCACCCTGACCGGCGAGACCCTCGTCGCCGTTCTTCGGCCTACGAAGGATGCTTCGGTCGAGCGGATCGCCGAGGCCCTTGCGGCCCGCAACCGTCGCCTGCCCGACTTCAAGCGCCTTGCCGGCTTCGTCCCGACCGACGAGGAGTTTCCGCGCACGGCATCCATGAAGGTCAAGCGCAACCTCCTCGCGGACCGGCTGCGAAGCCTCGATCCCGACGACGCGATCCGCCCCCTTTGACCCGTCCGCGACCATGGCCGACCGTCCCCCACTGCTTGCCATCGTGAACCCGGAGGCCGGCGGCGGTCGCTGCGGCCGCGCCGCCGGGCAGGTCCTCGAACGCCTGCGTGCCCGGGGCCTTGCGGTGGACGAGACCCACACCCACGCGCCGGGGGAGGCGGTGGAGATCGCATCGCGGGCCTTCGAGGCGGGCCGCCGACACTTCGTCGCCGTCGGCGGGGACGGCACGGCCCACGAGGTGGTCAACGGGATCTTCCGCCACCCGACGGCGCCCGAGGCGGGCGTGCACCTGGGGTTTCTGCCGCTCGGGACGGGCAACTCCTTCCTGCGGGACTTCTCGGACGAAGGGGCGCCCTACGCCGAGCGCTGCCTCGCCGAGGGGCGTACCCGGCCCTGCGACGTGCTGGCCTGCGAGCACGAAGGCGGCACCCTCTACTTCATCAACCTGTTGTCCACGGGTTTCGTGGCCAAGGTCAACGACCTGCGGCAGTTCAGGCTGCGGCGTTTGGGCGAGTTCGGGTACGTGGCGGCGGTCGTGGCCCAGGTGGCGGGTCTTGCCGCCGAGCGCATGCCGATCCTGCTCGACGGCGAGCTGCGGATCGACGACGACCTCGCCTTCTGCTCCTTCAACAACAGCAAGTTCACGGGGGGCAAGATGATGATGGCCCCCTCGGCCGATCCGGCCGACGGCTTCATCGAGGTGGTCGTCGTCCGTGCCCTGCCCCGGCGAAGGCTCCTGGCCGCGTTCCCCCGGATCTTCCGCGGCACCCACGTGGAGCTTCCCGAGGTGTCCGTCCACCGGGCCCGCGAGGTCGTCTTCGAGATGCCGCGCCGCCAGGCCCTGATGGTCGACGGCGAGGCGGTGCGCCTTTCGCCCCGGCGCCTTGGGGTGCTTCCCGGCGCCCTTACGATCTACGCCTGACCGGTCGGCCAAGGGCCGGGTCCGCGGCCGAGGAGGGCCGCCACGTCGCAACCGAAGGTGGCCGCGAGGATTCCCACGGTCGAGACCGAGACCCGCCGCCCCGCCTCGGCGTTGCGCACCGTTCGGACGGCGAGTCCCGAGCGATGGGCCAACTCCTCCTGCGTCCACCCCTGCGCGAGTCGCAGCCGCCGCACGCTCCCCCCATCCACCCGCGGATATCTCGGATCCTCCACCCCTCCCCGTGTGCCGCCGATCCCCGCCGTCATGCTCGCACCTCCGGTTCGGGCCCATGATGGGCGATATCGCCCATCCCGTCAACGGCCTCGCGGGGGCAGCCGCGGCTCCCGCCCCCGGGACCGATCCCTACCGGACCGACGCGACGACCGGTACCGACAC